>CAZUNT010000017.1:0-9626 GCA_964622215.1 uncultured Caldilineaceae bacterium | reverse complement strand
GCTCCCCTGCTCCCCTGCTCCCCTGCTCCTCACCCCCTTCCGCGACTCGTTCAAAGGCGGCCAACAGGGTTTCGATCTCCTGTTCCCGGCCATACAACTTTTGGGAGATTTGGAGCCGGTCGGAGAGATCATGCCAGCCCAGGGGGAATGGTTCGATGGTTCCGTTAGCCTCCCACCGGCGCAGACATTCCTCCAGGTCCGCCTTGAGGCCATAAGCCGATTGGTAGCGATCTTCGGCGTTTTTAGCCATCAACTTCAACACCAGTTCCGACAACACTGCCGGCAGGTCGGGTTTCAACTCATGTAGGGGGACCGGCTGCCGGGCGATGTGGCTGTGGACCAATTCCAGGGCATCATGCGAAGGGAAGGGCAGTTGGCCGGTGAGTAACTCGTAGAAGGTAACGCCCAGCGAGTAGAAATCCGAGCGATAATCAATGGCTCGGTTCATGCGCCCGGTCTGCTCCGGCGAGATGTAGGCCAGGGTCCCTTCCAGGACATTGGGGTTGCGGAAGGTCGAATTTTCGCGGGAGAGTTGGGTTGAAATGCCAAAGTCGATCAGTTTGATTTTTCCGGTCTGCGGATTAAAGACGATATTCGAGGGGTTGAGGTCTTTGTGGATGATATAACGCCGGTGGACCTGGCCTAAAATCTCGGCCACCTCCATAGCCAGGTGGAGAAAGTCAGGCATAGCCAGCTTACCAACCAGCTTCAACCGCACCAGCGACTCGGCGCCGAAATCTTCCAGAACCATCAGCCAGCGGTTGTCTTCACTGTGAAGGTTGTAAGCCGCCGCCACGCCGGTGAGAGCCAACGTTGAGTCAGAGGCAGGATTCAGACTGTGGGTGATTTCATACTCGCGCTTGAACCAGGCGATCCGTTCCGGCGAAGGATAGGCGTCTTTCAACACCTTTAACACGACCGGCCGGCCGTCTATCCCACGCTGCCCCCGGTAGACCAGCGAGTTGGCGCTTTCGTATAAAGTTTCATTGATTTGGTACCCTGAAAAAGTTATCATTGGCTTGCTCCTCGGTCTGATTTGGGCCGGTGAGGGGTTCAATCGGTGGTTTTAAGCCAGGGAACAGCCAAGAGGCGAAACAAATAAAAAACAGCAAGTGAGTGCGTGATGGCCCCCTCCCCTCACTTGCCGGTATTATAACACAGTTAACCTTTGGGACAATTTTTTCTCTACAGGCGTTAAAAATTATGACTCTATTGTACAACCACCTCTAGTCCTGGCTCAAAACGTTTCCAGCCCTCATCAGAGCTGAGGCAGGCGTCTTTACGATTAAAGCAAATAGACATTTGAAGTTTATATACACCAGGAGCATTAAAAGCCAGGCCATCTTCATGGCTAAAGGGCTGGCCCGGTTGGATAATACCGTTATCCCAACTGGTCTGGAATTGGCCGGTGCTGGTCAGCAACCCCAGGATGCCAAAAGGCACCGGCTCATTGGTTACATTAGTCACCTGCATCCTGACAAAAACCTTTTCCCCCACTGCGTAGGTATTACGACCATCCCGAAAACTGATTGTCACCTGTACAGCGTCAGGGTTGGCCATCTGGTTGAAGATAATTTTGGTGAACTGGCCGTCCAGCGAAATTTCAAAATTCTGGTCCATAAACTGGATTTTGTACGTACCTGGTAGGTTGGCATACGTTTCAAAACCGCCGGGACCGTGCTCCGGTTTGCTGCCGCTGATGAGTTGATCAACGGCCCCATCCGGCTTGATAACCACGACTCGTTCATTTTTCACCCCGATGTCGGCCACCAGCAGGGGCAACCCTGGGCCGGTGGTGAGGGTGTAAGTCCAACGGCTGGTTGGTATATCTGCCGCCGCTGCCCGCATAGCTTGAGGAGGCTGTAACGAGGTCGCCACCGGCGAAAAGCTGGCCGGCACGACTTCTGGAGCGGCCGGGCCGGCGGCAACAGCGGGCACGGCGCCGGTAAAAGGCGCAGGTGGAATGGGCGTTTGAGTGAGAGGATCAAGACTGATGACGCGCTGAAAGGCCATAATTCGATCCATAACCGGTCCCAAATGCTCAAAAGTATCCCACTCCGGCTTACCTGCCGCGCCGGTAACAAACAAGCATGCGCCCATCACGTAATCATCCTTCATAATTTCGCTATTGTACCAGACCAGGCTTTGCCAGTAATCGTCTACGGAAATAGGGGTAGGCACGACGCCGCCGAGGATATCTCGCGGTACGGTACACTCTTTGGCCCAAGGCCCAATATCAAGCGAGGCTCCTCCCCATACACCCTGGGTCATACCACACTCGGTAATAATGACCGTGTGCCTGTCGCCAAATTTCTGGCGGATACCCTCGTTCATCACCCGCCGGTAGCGCAAGCAGCGCCACATACCATCGTTACCCCGGCCTTCGCCCACCCCCGGCACCAGGTTATGCGGCTCGCCGGGTCCATTCAGGCCCACCTGGTGCAGGCGATCCATTGTCGGCCAATCATATTCGTGAAAACCCAGGTATTTGTAAGTTTCCAGCGTACCTGGATAAAGTTTAAGCCACTGCTGGCCCCGGCCATTGCCCTGGCCAAAGTTAAAAGCAATCGGCTCGAAACCGGCGGCGTGCATCTTTTCGCCAAAAGCCACCTGATACTCGTCGTAGAGTTTGTGGGTATTATCATCGCTCCATTCCGGGAAAACCTCATTCAATGATTCCCAGGCGTGAAAAATCGGCTGGCCGTCGAGATGATGCACCTCCCGATTGACCTCCTCCCGCAAAATCCGCTCGGCCATCTCAAGGCCTTTTTGGCGAGCCGCCTGGGCTGTGCCGCCACTCAACTGGCCAAAATCCTGGGGATGGACAAAGAGACGACCAATCAAAAAGACGTCGGGGATTTCGCGCCGGATTTTCTTCATCACTTCAACGCTAAAGTCGAGGGTTTTTACAACTCGCGGGCGCAAGCGGAAAACTGCCTCGAATGCGTCCTGTCTGGGGCCGGTAATGTGAAAGCCAAATTTGTGATTATAAAAGGTTTCAAATTTGTGGTATTTCTGATGGTACATTTTTCCTCCACAGTAGGGTTAGGGCAGGGAAAGCCGCCACCATTGACGACAAAGCCGCCATGCCAGGTTTTTTAACATGTGAATCTATAATATCATGGGGTAAGAATGGAGTCAATGAAAAAAAAGAGCGACTTTGGGGAAGTCGCTCAAAATCAGGGCTTGTGGAATTGAAACCCGCCCTAAAAATTTTGCCCAGAGGTTGGTGGGAACGGCCAAGCTCTGGGCAGAAGAAGGAAGGAGATGCGCGAGGTGCTCGCGATTTGTTGGCTTTAGTATACGGGTAATCTAACTTTTTCGCATCAGCCAATAGGCGACCTATCGTTCCAGGTCACATTGGCGGCATTGCCTAAGCCAAATGGCGTATGGTAAGCGTAGGGTAAACATTGACTTACCAGAACGAATGTGCTAAGATAAGATTTGATGGTAAACAGTAGTCAGTAGTCAGAAAATAATTCCCAGCCGATTTTTCCATACCGGCATGTGGGTTAGACTGGACGGGCTTTATTCCTGTTGCGGCAAAGTTACAAAGTTGCATCATAACTCTCTGACTACTGACTACTGGCTACTATTTTCTATGGAGATACCGGATGACATTTAAGGATGATAATCTACCCACCTGGCTAATCATGAACGGCTGGCGCGAAATCCTGGCCCGGGTTTTTGCCGGGCTGGAGACGAAGCTAAACGTCTCGCCCGATTGGCTGGTTAATCCGGCCACCAACCGCCACCTCAAGCTCGACCTGCTTTATCCAGATATTAACGTGGCCGTTCGTTTTGAAGGGGCCGACGTCAAACAGCGCCGGCGACGCCTTAGCCTGGAAGAGGAACAACAGCAGCAAACCCGCGACTACGCACGCATAGAAGTCTGTCGAGCGCACAACATTGACCTGATCCAGATCGAATTGAGCGCCGCTAACCCTCAGGTTGTTTTTCAGAACATCGACATGGCTCTCAGCCGGGCTGCCCAGCGGATAAAATCTCCCGATTTGCTTCAAAAAATTCGTGGAGCACGGGCTACGGCTGCTACTCTATCACGCCAGGCGGCTACCTATAGCAGTTTTAAGCTCTACGCCGATTTGTGGCAAGACCGGCAATATCAAGTAACCAGTTCAGCGCCGGTTACTACCCCTACCCGGTCCACAACCCACTTTACCCCCGGCATGGAAGTCGAACACACCACCTTTGGCCCCGGCATCATCCTATCCACCACCCCCAGCGGTGATGACACCTTAGTGACGGTTGATTTTATCACCGCCGGCCAAAAAACCCTGGCTGCCAGTCTGGTGGGCGATAAGTTACGTCCTCGTAAATTTTAACCACTCACTTTGGACAGGAAGCCAGGTTTTAGTCCGGAAAACCCCGAATAAATTCGGGACACCTAAAGACATAATCCTTTTGCCGTCACTGTTGACACCATTTTCCTTTAAGACTATAATCCCAACAGTTATACTTGCCCGGCAAATTGAACCAGCACAAAGTACAAAAAAGCCAACGATGGACCTTGATTTACTTTAATGCTTGTAACTTCACTCATCCTACCCCTGTCCACCAGGGGTTTTTACATTTTTATCTTGAGATAGATTTATGTGGCAAACCTACTATACTCCGCGCTCTCTTGAGGAAGCGCTGGAACTTTTAGCAAAGTACAACTCCCAGGCTCGTTTGATTGCCGGGGGTACTGATTTGATGATCGAGATCGAGCGTGGCCTTCGCTCGCCCCAGGTTCTCATCGACATCTCGCGCCTCCCTCAGCTCGATAAGGTCACCCTCGACGAAAAACAATGGCTGCATTTGGGCCCATTGGTAACCCACAACCAAGTGGTCAGTTCATCCTTGTGTCTCAACCGAGCCTTTCCGCTGGCCAAGGCATGTTGGGAAGTGGGTGCGCCCCAGATCCGCAACCGAGGCACCATTGCTGGGAATTTGGTGACAGCTTCGCCAGCTAACGATACCATTACTCCCCTGATGGCCCTGGACGCTGCCGTTACGCTCCAAAATATTCACAGCAGCCGGACCCTGCCCCTGAAAGATTTCTTCTTGGGTGTGCGTAAAACCATCCTGGACCCGGATGAGATGATCGTGGACATCTCTTTTCCGGCCCTGGTGAGCCATCAGATCGGCACCTTTCTGAAACTGGGTTTGCGTCGGGCGCAGGCCATTTCGGTGGTGAATGTGGCCGTAGTGGTGAGCATGTTAGCTGATACCGTAACCCAGGCCCGGATCGCCTTAGGCAGCGTAGCTCCCACGATCATCAGGGCCACCAATGCCGAGCGTTTCTTGACCGGTAAAATCCTAACCCGCGAGGTTATGGCCCGCGCCGGAGCACTGGCCGCCCACACGGTCACCCCCATCAGCGACGTGCGCGGTTCGGCCCAATACCGCCGCTATATGACCGAAACGCTGACCCGTCACGCCCTGGAAATGTTGGCCGAAGGGACTGAAGCAGATAGTCTCCCGCCTAAACCGATCATGCTGTGGGGGAACACCAACGGCCATTTTCCACCCCTGACCGATGAAGAACCTATCATCCACACGGAGGCTGAGGATGAACCCATCGCCACGACGATCAATGGGGAGCCTCGCCTGATTCACGGGGCGAATAATAAAAGCCTTCTGCGGATGCTACGGGAAAACGTTGGGTTGATCGGCACCAAGGAGGGCTGCGCCGAAGGCGAGTGCGGCGCGTGTACTGTTTTTCTGGATGGCATTGCCGTTATGAGCTGCCTGGTTCCGGCTGCCCGCGCCCACGGCAGCCACATCGTCACCATCGAAGGACTGGCCGATGGGGAGAGGCTGCACCCCGTTCAACAGGCTTTCATCAACGAGGGGGCGGTGCAATGTGGTTATTGTACCCCTGGTTTTCTCATGAGCGGCGCCTCCCTCATGGCCGAACGCAAGCGCCCCACCCGCGATGAGCTAAAACAGGCCATTACCGGCAACCTATGCCGCTGCACCGGCTATTACAAGATTTTGCAGGCATTGGAGAAAGCGTACGAGAAAAAATGACCGCCGACCCCCACCCTAACCCTCCACCTACTAGGGGGAGGGAAGGGAGGGGGTTAGTGGTCGCTTGGTGAGTGTGATCTATGACTAACCCCATTATCGGCAAATCCATCAAACGTATTGACGCGCTGGGCAAAGTAACCGGGCAAACGCTCTACTCCGGCGACCGCAGCTCTGACGACGAACTATGGCTAAAAATCCTGTTCGCCCGGCGTCCCCATGCTCGTATTATCAGCATTGACACCGGCGAGGCTGAAGCTTTGCTCGGCGTAATGGGCATTCTCACCGCCAAAGATGTGCCGGTCAACCAGTATGGTCTGCAAATCCCAGACCAGCCGGTGCTGTGCGGGCCGGGGTCGAATAAAAAGGGCGGCGATATTGTCCGCTTTGTTGGCGATCAGGTGGCCGTAGTCATCGCCGAAGACGAAAAAACGGCGGCTCAGGCGCGGGATTTGATTCGAGTCGAGTACGAGGATTTGCCCATTGTAGACGACCCCGAACATGCCAAATCGGGCCGCGCTCCCCAACTCCATCCCGGTGTGTTGAACAACATCGCCGACTACAAACGCATCCGCAAAGGCGATGTTGAGGCTGCCTGGGACCGGTGTGACGTCATCATCGAGGGAGTCTATCGTACACCTTTTCAAGAGCATGCTTATCTCCAACCCGAAGCCGGTACCGTCTACATTGACGACGAAGGCCGGATTACCGTCCACTGCGCCGGTCAATGGGCCTGGGAAGACCAGCAGCAAATTGCTCACGCCCTGGATTTGTCGGATGATAAAATCCGGGTGGTTTACGACGCCATCGGCGGCGCTTTTGGCGGGCGCGAGGATATGAGCGTCCAGATTATCCTGGCCCTGGCCGCCTGGCGAATGCACGAGCGAAACGGCAATCGCCGCCCCTTAAAAATCATTTGGAGCCGTGAAGAGTCGATCATCGGCCACTGCAAACGCCACCCTATGATTCTTAAGGCCAAATGGGGGGCTAAAGCCGATGGCACGCTCATCGCCGCCGAGACTGAAATTATCGCCGACGCCGGCGCTTATATGTACACCAGCAACAAGGTGCTGGGCAATACGGTGATGGGCTGCACCGGGCCTTATGAGTTCCCCCACGTCAAAGTCGATGCCTATGCCGTTTACACCAACAATCTGGTCAGCGGGGCTTTTCGAGGTTTTGGCGGCCCGCAAGGTCACTTTGCCGCCGAGATGCAGATGAATAAGCTGGCCGAAAAACTGGGTAAAGACCCGGTGGAACTGCGCCTTAAAAATGTACTGGACGAGGATAAGCTGCTGTCGGTGGGCACGACCATCCCCGGCGGGGTGAGCCTGGACAGAGTCATCCGCCAGGCGGCCTGGAAATCGAATTGGGTCAGCCGCATCGGGCCGCGCGGCGAAAACGATCCGGATTATCCGGAGCCTCTGCCGCGCCTGGTCAGAGGGCGAGGCTTTGCAGCCGGGTTCAAAAATATCGGCTTCAGTTTAGGCTACCAGGAAAATAGCTGGGCCGAGGTAGAGTTGCGAGGCAGCAGCGAGATCGAGGAAGTCATCGTGCGCCTGGCCGGGGCCGACGTCGGCCAGGGGCATCATACCGTGATGGCCCAGATTGCCGCCCAGGCGCTGGGGGTAGATGTAGCAAAAATCAAAATGGAAGTCTCTGACACGGCCTTTACTCAAAGCTCCGGCAGCGCCAGCGCCTCCCGTCTGACTTTTATGGCCGGCAACGCGGTGAAAGAGGCTGCTGAGTTTGCCTGGCGCAAGTGGCAAAGCGAAGAGCGTCCGGCTGTAGCCGAAGCCACCTGGCTGGCCCCCAAAACTACTAACTTAGACCCCGACACCGGCTACTCGGTGCCCAACTTTGCCTACGGCTATGTGGCCCAGATGGCCGAAGTGACGGTTGACACCGAAACCGGCTTTATCACCGTCAACCGGGTGGTCTGCGCCGACGACGTGGGCACAGCCATCAATCCCGATCAAATTATTGGCCAGATCGAGGGCGCTATTGTCCAGGCGCATGGCTACGCCGTTTTAGAAGATTTCCGCATGGATAAGGGCCAGGTGCTGACCCCCCACTTCAGTACCTACCTCATCCCCGGCGTCTACGATATCCCCAAGCGGGTCGATCCGATCATCGTCGAAGACCCGCACCCCAACGGTCCCTTCGGCGCGCGCGGTATGGGCGAAATGCCCTACCTGCCCTATGCCGCCGTCATCGCCTCTGCCGTGTTCGACGCCATCGGCGTCTGGTTTGACGAATTCCCGCTGACCCCGGAGCGGGTGTTAAGGGGATTGGGCAAGGTCAGAAATCGGTGGTGATTTGGCGCGGAATTGCGCAAGTCTTGGTTTATATTTTACTCAACTTAATCCCCAGACTGGCCAGGGCGGCTACCAAACCGGTCTGTAAATCGGCCAGGGTTTCAACTCCGCCCCAGTCAATCCCCAGGTCAACAATCGTTTCAGCTACCGCATCAGATACCCCGGTAATAATCGTCCGCGCTCCTTTAAGCCGGGCCGCTTGAATAGTTTTATTCAGATGGCTGGCTACGCCGCTGTCAACTACAGGCACGCCGGTAATATCAAGGATAACAACTTTGGCCCGCTGCTCTCGAATTCCGGCCAGCAGGGTCCGGGTAATATCCCTGGCCCGCAGGCTATCAATACTGCCGATCAGAGGCATCACAATAATCCGATCCATCACAGGAATAATCGGCGTGGATAGTTCCTGAATAGCCGTCCGTTGGGCTTCGATAATTTCTCGTTGCAGGCGCTCTCGTTCAGCCTCAACCTGCTGGCGTTGGGCCAGGTAGCGGGTTTGCTGCATGTTTTGCACGGCCAGCTTAGACAACTGCTGGGCAATCAGAAACAGGGTTTGGCTAATCTGGGTGAACTGCTCGCGGGGCATCCGGGTTACTTCTTTGAGGGCGAGGCGAAACTCTTCTTCATTGGCCCCAATTTGCCGGGCATAAGCTAACATGCGGGCCTCGTCAGGCTCGCTGTCCAAAACTTGACCAATGAGCCAGTTAGCAATATGGCGATTGCCGACCATAATACTGGCCCCGGCATCAATCAGCCCGCCACTAAGACAGGGTTGAATAATTGGGCCGGAGGGGTTGGGCCGGCCAATAGCGGCGTCCGATTTCATACAATTAGCCAATCCATCCGGTGTGCCACGCACGATTTCGACACAAAGCCGGCAAAAGTTGCTGGGGCGAGTGATAGGCCGGCCATCCGTATGAGTAATAATTGAGGCTACGCCGGTAGCCAGGGCAAAAGCATCTTGAATAGCTTGAATCTCTGCAACATCAAACAACTCCTCAAAGGTTAGATTTTCAAGGTCAACATCCTCCATCAATTGAGGCATATTCACAACATTAGCTTTATCACTCATAATAATCATCTCCTGAAGTTACAACCATTTTTGCTTGAATTTTTTATTGAGCTTTCCTCAACCACACAAAGGAGGATGCCCTCTTTGCGTCCAGTATAATTTATTACCTACCTTGTGTCAACCCTAAAATATAGGGTTAAAGGGGACGGTTGTTTCTTTGCCCCCGGTGGAGTTTTGAGCTAAATTATTCCGCTTATGTTGAGCTA
>CAZUNT010000016.1:0-61273 GCA_964622215.1 uncultured Caldilineaceae bacterium | reverse complement strand
CGGCGACGACAGCTTTGGCGTTACCATTCAAAACGGCTTCGTAGATGGTTTCTAAGCTCATAGTTGGCGATATACTCCTTCAAAAAATAGTGAATAGTAATCAGTATTCAGTAATCAGTAAATCGATTATCTGTTACCTGCTACCTTGCTACCTGCTGCCATTCCATTCAG
The DNA here is from genome assembly GCA_964622215.1 of uncultured Caldilineaceae bacterium. Lineage (GTDB taxonomy): Bacteria > Chloroflexota > Anaerolineae > 4572-78 > J111 > DSQQ01. The sequence continues at coordinate 61,102 of CAZUNT010000016.1, read as the reverse complement.
CAATGGCATCGAACATAGCCACAATATTCTCCGGCGGCACATCGGCCTGAATATTGTGAATTTGTTGAAATACATACCCCCCCCCTGGAGCCAGGATATCCAAATTCCTTAAGACGTTTGTCCTGACTTCCTCAGGCGTGCCGGTGGGCAGGGTTTGCTGCGTGTTGCACCCTCCGCCCCAAAAAGTGATCTGCCCCTTGAACTCGGACTTCAGCCGCTCAGGTTCCATCCTTTTGCAATTGGTCTGGACCGGATTGACCGCATCTAAACCGGCTTCGATCATATCAGGTAATAAATCGGTGATGCTGCCACAGGAATGAAGCAAAACCTTTACCGGGGCCAGTTCTTTAGCAGACTGCCATATCTGCCGGTGTCGCGGTTTAAAGAACTCCCTGAACATGTCGGGGGAAATTTGCGGCCCTGTTTGCATGCCATAATCATCGCTGAACAAAATAATATCGATATACGGGCCAACCGCTTTCAGGTATATCTCCAGCCGTTTCAGGTAGATGCTCACCAGCTTATCCAGGAAGCGATGCGCCAGATCCGGTTCGGCAGCTAACAACATAAGGTAGTTGTCCATGCGGACCATTTGCTGGCCGCCCTCAAAAATGGGCGCGCCAAACAGCCCCACAATGGCCCGGTCGGTTTTTTCCCGGAAGCGCTTTGCGCCCTCGGCCAGGAATTTCAGACCCTCTTCGTCCCACGAGATCGGCCCGGGCGGAACCGGCACGCCGGCCCACATATTGTAATCCATCAACTCTTCCATTCGGTCAATTTTCTCTTCCAGATCATCCATAAAGGGGAAGAAGGTCTGGTCGAAGTAGACCATCCCCTTTTTCTGGATAGCAATTTCGGTCTCACCATCCGGCCCTTTCAGCACCCAACTGTCGCCGACTTTTACCGGATTGATCCATTGGGGGATCAGACATTCGGTGCCATCCGGCAGGACCCATTCGTGCCAGTCTGATTCCTCTGTGGCAAAGCCGCGGCCCATTTCAATAACATCAACATTGAAACGATCCAATACGTCCTCTTCAATGACTGCCAGTTGCTGCGGCATATCATATACTTTTGGCAGCCGCTTGGGCAGCCCCAGGTAATCACGCAGCCGTACATAGGCCATTGCGGCAATACCGCTAGAGCGATGCGCCCCAAAATCAACGGCAACTCGGTCAGGCTGCCCAAAGTTCATTGATTGCAAAACACGTTCCTGTGAATTCATCGTTTTTTCCTTCCAGGTCCGATTTTAGGCAGATCCTAAGCCTAGCTAAAAGCGGCGCGAAAACGATCCATAGCCTGGTAACTATCCGCCAATGGATAGGCTTCCATACCCACTACGCCCTCATAGCCCACCTCACGCAGCACTTCGGCCACAAAGCGGTAATTCAGTTCGCCGCTGCCAGGCTCATGGCGACCGGGAACATCGGCCACGTGAATGTGACCGATATAGGGATGGTAATCCCGCAGAAGTTGCACCACGTTGCCCTCTTCAACCTGGCTATGGTAAATATCAAAGAGAATTTTGACATAAGGGCTGTCCACTTCTTTGACCAACCGCACTGCATCTTCGATGAAGTTGATGGAGTAGCCAGGGTGGTCAACCTTGGTATTGAGGACTTCCAGGCAATAGACAATCTGATTTTCGGCCCCTAATGGGGCAAGTTGGCTCAAGGCTTTGTAAGCAGTGATCCAATGAGTAACCGGGCTGGTGGAGATTTTATGCACCACCTCCCCATTAGGGCCAAGCTCACCGCCATGTACAACGAGGAAGGAGGCCTGGAGTTTTTTGGCGACAGGTGTGGATTCCGCTATCCCGGCTACATAAGCTGCCATATCGTCGGGGTACACGCAAGAGCCGCCTTGCGTCCCGGAAAAGCCGCACACCTCAATCTTGGGGCCAGTGGTAATGACCGACAGGTCGCGCCCCTTCCAGCCCCAAAACTCCACCAGAAAACCGGCGCCGGCAATTTTTTTAACCCGCTCCTCAAAAGGTAAATCCAAAAAAACGGTATCAGCGCAAACAGATAAACGATACATCGAAGATCTCCTTTAAAAATAGACCGCCGACGGCTGACCGCCGACCGCCGCAAGAATTTTCATCATTGGTGGTGTGCCATCAGGCTCGTGACGCCCCCTTAGTTAATTAGCGGTCACAACAACCTTAACGGCTTCTCCCTGGCGAGCCGCAACAATCCCCTTGAAAATATCAGGACAGGCGCTCGCCGGTAATCAGATCAGAGATGTCGTCGAAAGTAATCTCTCCCTTGGCATAAGTGCCAACTTTTTTGCCGTGACGAATAATCGAATAGCGATCTGCCACCGCCATGACATGGTGAACATTGTGAGTAATGAAAATAACCGACAAACCTCGCGACTTGGCATTCAAAGTGTAATCCAACACTTTACGAGATTCGGCCACTGATAAGGCTGAGGTAGGTTCATCCAGGATAAGCAGCTTGACCCCAAAATGTACGGCTCGACCAATCGCGATGGACTGGCGTTCCCCACCGGAAAGCTTACCCACTTTCTCGTTCGCCGAGCGGATTTTGATACCAATATCCGCCAGTGAATCGCAGGTTTGCCTGGCTATGGTCCCCATATCTAACCAGTGTAGCGGACCGGCACAATGGACAGGTTCGCGGCCTAAAAAGAAATTGCGGCCCAGGCTCATCGAATTGACCAGGGCTAAATCCTGATAAACTGTTTCAATACCCAAGATGCGGGCATCTTGCGGATTCCGAATCTGAACTGGCTGCCCGTCAAAATATATCTGGCCGCTGCTCGGCGTGTGAACGCCGGTTAGAATCTTAATCAGCGTTGATTTGCCCGCCCCATTGTCTCCCAGCAGAGCCATGATCTCTGGAGATTTAACGTCAAAATCTACCCCCTCCAGGGCCGTAACCTGTCCGAAGCGCTTCCCTATATTTTCCATCACGACCAGGGGGGTTCCATTTTCACCCGTCATAGGTATTTAATCCTCCATATTCTGATTTAGGTCCGGCTGCGAACCCGTTCATTAATAATGGCCGCACCGATGATGGCGATACCCACAATCGCCTCAAAATTATCGGAAGGGAAACCTAACAGCACAGCTCCGCTGCGCAACATACTGATGAGCAAAATACCTACCAGCCCTCCAATAATACTACCCACCCCCCCCTTTAGCAACGCTCCTCCCACAACCGCCGCGGCAATGGCGGTTAACTCAACCCCTCTACCTGTGGCTACAAAAACTGTCATGAATTGGCTGAAGGTCATAACCCCGGCCAGGCCGGCCAGGGTTCCGGTCAGGGTAAAGCAAATCAGCTTGACCCGCTTGGTGTTAATTCCCTGCGCTTTTGCCCCTCTGGGGTTGCCTCCGGTAGCGAAAACATGATTGCCAAAACGGGTACGAATCAAGATAAATTGAAAGAGCAGCCCCAATCCAATGACCCACACGGCGGCAGTCCGGAAATTAGCCCGGCTCAACAAGTTGTTCACGATATCAAGGCGGCCATTGAGGAAAGTATAGAAGGGCAACTCATCCGTAGTTTGCAGCATTAATCCGCCGGAGTAGAGCCAGACTAAGGCCCGATAAATCGAACTTGTCCCCAGGGTAACAATAAAAGAAGGGATACTTGTCCAAACGGTTAGAGTGCCATTGATTGCCCCCATCAGCGCAGTGACCAAAAGAGCCAATCCTGTAGCAACAATGGGAGACCCGCCTTCTAAAATGATTGTGGCAAAGATATAACCGCCCATAGCCACAATGGCCCCGACCGAGAGATCAAACTCGCCGGAAATCATCAACAGCGTTACGCCAATCACCACGATCGCGTTGATCGAAGCAGCATTCACAAAGGCTGAAACCGTCCGTATCGTGCCAAAATTGCGGACGAACAACGAAAAAAGAATAAAAACTACCACAAAGGTTAGCACCGACGGAATCATCGGCGAGTCGCTCCACTGGAGTCGTTTTTCTCGCCTGCTGCTCATGGCCTTAACATCAGTATTGATAAGACTCATGGACCCTCTCCTTTGCCGGTGCTATGACCCTCCACCGGACAAGTATCACTGGGGTGACAGCCTGGGAATGGGTAGGATTACCTTTACCCATTCCCGACAATGAACACAAAAGTTGCTACAGGTTTAACGGTACGTGCCTGCGAACTCCGCAATCAAGTCAATATTGTCCTTATCAGTAATTCCGGGGCCGGTCGCAGTAACTTCAGTGGGAGGATAGATACCGTAACGTTTGATCCACGTTAACCACTGCACCACCAGATAGCCCTGCACATACGGTTGCTGGTCGGTAGCGAGCAGCGTTGTCCCATCCTTGATTTTTTCGGCGATCTCAGGACCCAAGTCGAACGTGGCGTGGTAGATGTCGCCAGCTTTTAACCCGGCATTTTTCATGAAAGTATAGAAGGGGTTGGCTCCATTCGGGCCTAAAGTCAGCCAGAGGTCCACGTCAGGGTTGGCCGTATAATAATCTTCCATTATCGTCGCCGACTCAGCCGGGTCGTCAGAGATAGCCAAAACTTCCGACTCAAGCCCGGTTTCGGCCAGCGCATCGGCAAAGCCCTGACAGCGAGCATCAAGACCAATATGTCCCGGCACCTGGTTAACGCAAACTCCTCGCGTGCCGCCGTAGGCTTCAACCATTCTCCGGCCGGCCACCAGCCCGCCCGTATATTCATCCTGGCCAATGTAAGTAAGATAGGGGAGGCGCTCCTCAGGTGGCCGCCAATCGGCCGCGTTATAGGCAATGACCGGAACCCCGCTCTCGATGGCCCGCATCATCGGTTCCTGGAACATAGCCCCATCAGTCACGGTGACACCCAGGCCATCCGGCTTGGCGGCCAGGGCCTTATCAATATCCTGGGCGGTCCGTTCCGGATCGAACTGGGGCGGCGAGATGATGGTCAGGTTGACCCCCAGGTCTCTGGCTGCATCTTTATTACCCTGCTCCACGACACACCAGAATGAATCCCAGGAACAAGCCCCGTGTGACACCAGGATAATATTCACCGGCTCGCGGCCAAATTCGTCTACAGTCGGGGTTGCAGCAGGGGGCGCCGATGCTGCGGGGGCCGGAACTTGAACCACCATATTTAGCAGCGCCACTACGATGGCAACAAGTGCTATAAAGGCAAACTTATTGAGCTTCATTGGTTTCTTCCTCCCTTGGATCTAGTAAAATTGAGATTAATAGTTTTATGGAAACAATATTCGGTTAGGTGACGATCAACTTTTAACGATAAATACCCTCCTTCCTTTGACTACTGTTTACTCCTCTTGTTCTCGTTTAAGGTAGATATTAACAATTACGGAGATGATGATAATTGCTCCCACGACCCCCTGGAACAATTCATTGGTCACCCCCATCAACACCAAGCCTTGCTCTAGCATTGACAGAATCAATATTCCTACGGCGGCTCCAATAATGGTGCCCGTACCCCCATTGAGCGAAACGCCCCCAATTACCGCCGCGGCTACCACATTCAGCTCCAGACCCTCGCCAATTAATTCGTTCATGCTAGAGCGCTGCGCAAAAAGAATAACCCCGGCCAAACCGGCTAAGAAGCCGGAGAGGACAAAATTAATTATCTTGATCTTTTTTATATTCACTCCTTGAGCCAGCGCTGCCCCCGGATTACCCCCTACGGCAAAAGTCCAGTTGCCATGGCAGGTGCGCATCAACACAAAAGACATGACGGCAACTAACCCGATGAACCATAGACTTGAAACCCGGAAATTGCCGGCCGGATCAAACAATTGGTTAAGTGGCGTTATATAATCATTCAAAGCAACAAATAAGAGCGGTTTGCTTTCGGGGGTGTAGCTCGTGACCTGTCCCCCTCCCAAGGCGCGAACCAGACCCCGGTAAGCTAATAGGGTCCCCAGGGTGGCAATAAATGAGGGTATGCCTGTAAAAACAACAATTAACCCGTTGATGAGACCTAAAAGAGTAGATACGCCTAAAGCCAGCAGCATCGCCGCCACCGGGGGGATACCGGCGAGTAGGCTCAACAGGAAAATATAGCCCGCCACGGCCAGGTTTGAACCGACCGACAGGTCGAATTCACCCGATATCATCAAAAAAGCCACTCCAACCACGACGATACCGTAGATACTGGCGAAGGTTAGAACGTTGGAAAGAGCGTAGGCAGTGAGAAAATTAGGCGCACCGAAGGCAAAAAAGAGAAATACTAACAATAAGGTGAGAAAAGCCGCTATTTCAGGGGACTCTGTCGCCGTTAGCAAGAAACGTTTAAGTTTGGCCGACAGCCGTCTTTCAGAACGTTCAGCAGTTGTTATTTCCATTCTGAACCTCTATAAATGGGTTTTTCGCCAAAGATGTGTTTGCCGGCCGGTGCGGCCGGAGTACTGAATTGAGTGGGGGTATTGATGCGGGAATAAATAACTACGGCATAGCGCTTCGCATCTCGTAGAGGCTCGATAAGTCCAACATTGACTTGGGCTGTCATCCACGACATCCTTTCGGTTATCATAAATAGTCCCTTTTACCATCGCACACGTGTGCATAAAGGTGCGCAAACAAATGAAATTCAGAATGTCAATAAACAGTGTCGATTTGCCAATGGTTTGCTTTCGGATCCAATTCTCCCCTTCAAAGCGTGTTTATTACAAGAAATTTATGACAACAAATAGCACTTGTAATGTGTCGACCAATCTGCTAAAATACAAAAAGCATGGCAAACAGAAAAACTCGGCAGCAAACTGCCTCAAGGTGATTCTGTGAGTTATGTTCAACTGGGAGATACCAACGGGACTTGGCGGTTACGTGGTATCTCCCTAATTTAAACCACCGACTTACTTCCGCCCAAATGTACTAGCCTAACGGTTGAGCAATCGTTAGGCTAGTTGGTTTGTGGGGGGGGACCGGTTGAGGCTCGCACTATCAACTCAACCGGGACTTCGGCTGTATAGGGTTCATAACTTTCGTCTTCCTCTATAGCTCGAAACAAGATAGCAGCCGCCTGACGCCCCATCTCTCGCCTGGAAAATCTTATCGTGGTCAGGGGCGGCTCTAAATGGGCTGAACCGGCTGTGTCGTCGTAACCTACAACTGAGACATCTCCAGGAATGGATAACCCGGCTGTCCTTATGGCGTGCATCGCCCCGACCGCTAACACATCATTATGGTTAAAAACGGCCGTCGGGGGGTCAGGCAGAGCTAAGAGGTGCTGCATGGCCTGATAACCGGCATTTTGAGTAACTTCACTTTCTATAACCAGGGCTGGATCAGGTTCTATACCGGCAGCCTGAAGGGCCTGATAATAGCCAATTAACCGCTCCTCAGCCCTGGCCGCACTGGGTAGATGCCCTTTGATAAAACCAATGCGCCGGTGTCCCAGGTCCAATAGATGTTGTATCGCCAGTTGCCCTCCTTGCACATCGGTAAGGACAACACAAGGCACGCCAGGGCAATCGTGTTGGAGGAAAACCACCGGAATTTTGGCTTGTTGTAAAGGTTTGACGGCCTCCAGTGGATCTGAAATTACCGGCTGGATAATAACCCCATCCACGTGCTTGGCCCGAAACATATACACCAGTTCCTTCTCTCGATCCGGGTCACTGCCACTGTAAACGAATAACATCAGATACCCATTTGGAATACAGACCTCCTGAATACCCTGAGCTATTTCTCCATAAACCGGGTTGGTAAAATCTGGCGCGATCAAACCGATCGTTAAACTCTGCTGCAGACGCAGACTCCGGGCAAATTCGTTCCGGTAATAGCCTAACTCCTCAATGGCCTTTTCTACTTTAGCTCGCGTTTCGGGCGTAACAGGCCTGGGGCCATTGTTAAGAACATACGACACGACGGCTGTAGAGACCCCTGCTCTTTTCGCCACATCATTGCGAGTTGCTCGTTTTTTCATCGTTAGTCCAATACCCGCCAAGAAACATAGATGCAGTTTTGGAGGGGTCAACCACATCTTGAACTTAGACAGCTACTTGACGCCATCAAATCTTCAGTTCTCCAATATAGCCATATTTCCCAGTATCAGCATCTACTCGAATAGTCTACAGGAGTAGACTATTCGAGTAGACCCTACCATACAACGAGGTATTTGTCAAAAAAGCATTTTGACAATTTGCAAATGTATCTATCCTCCTATAAGTTTTCCCCAAGGTTACCCCACTTTATGAAAAGCGGCACATAACGTAACTATTTCAAGGGTTGATTGAAATAAAGCAAATTACAAATGTCACTAGCATAGGTGACATCTGACACTTACAGCCAGTGCCAGGGAATGCTAAGATAAAGACCGTTGAAGCAAAAGAGCACCGGTTACACACACGTATGCACGATTTTGAGATGACTAAACGGCCTTTTCAAGTTGCCTTAGAGGGACTTGATGGCTCAGACGGAAATGAAAAAACTCCTCAGTTCTCCTCAATTCCTGCCAGTTCCAATTCACCGGCTTTGGATGAGAAGTTGGTTTCTACCACCCGCCGGCGGCTGCAAATCAGCGGCGTGGTTCAGGGTGTTGGCTTTCGTCCCTTTCTCTATAACCTGGCCCACCGGCTAGGCTTAAGTGGTTGGGTCCGTAATACCTCTACCGGCGTCGAATTGGAGTTGCAAGGATCGACCGGCGCACTCGACCATTTTTTGGATCATCTCCGGCACAATGCCCCCCCGCTGGCCCGTATTTTGGACATCACAACCATTTCTATTCCGCCGTTGGCCGATCAAGCGGCGGGCCTGGAAATCCGGGCCAGCCAGAGCCAGTCCGGACGGACGCTCATCTCCCCGGATGTAGCAACCTGCCCAAGCTGCTTGACTGAACTTTTTGATCCGGCCGACCGGCGCTACGAATACCCTTTTACCAACTGCACCCACTGCGGTCCCCGTTTCACCATCACCCTCGACCTGCCCTACGACCGGCCGCTGACCACGATGGCCAACTTCCCTCTCTGCCCGGAGTGCGCCGCCGAGTACCAAAATCCCGCCGACCGCCGCTTCCACGCCCAGCCCGTAGCTTGCCCGGTTTGCGGGCCAAAAATTTGGTATAACGCTTCGTATCCCGTCGGGGATAGCGCCTCGCATCCCGGCGGGTATAGCGCTGAGGAAGCCGGCATAACCTTACCGGTTGATGCTCCCATTGACGCCGAGGCCCTGGCTGTGACCGTCCACTGTCTGAATCAAAGGCATACTGTGGCCTTGAAAGGTTTGGGCGGTTTTCACCTGGCCTGTCGGGCCGATAACTCGGACGCGGTCAAAAAATTGCGGGTTAGCAAAAGCCGGCCCGCCAAACCCCTGGCGATCATGGTTCGCGGCCTGGACGAGGCGGCTGAGTTTTGTCACGTCAGCCCGGCGGAGCGGGCGTTATTGGCCGCGCCGGAAGCGCCCATTGTGTTACTGCGTAAACGGGCTGACGTCGAAGCCGGAGTGCTGGCTCCAGAAATTGCCCCGCAGAACGGTTATGTAGGCGTTATGCTGCCCTACACCCCGCTTCACCACTTACTGCTGCAAGCCGCCGGCGGCCCTCTAGTTATGACCAGCGGCAACCGCAGTGGTGAGCCGCTTTGTATTGACAATGCCGAAGCCTGGAGTAAATTGCGGCCCTATGCGGACGGGTTTCTGCTCCATAACCGGCCTATCGCCCGCCGTTGTGACGACAGCGTTATGTTTGTGCCTGATTTGGGCGATCAGACGGTGGTGCAGCCGGTTCGCCGCAGCCGGGGATTAGCTCCCATGCCGGTGTTACTACCTGCCGCCCTCAGCCTAAACACCCCCCTGGTCGCCGCCGGCGCTGATTTGAAAAATGTCTCTGCTTTAGCCGTTGACCGCCATGTTTTTTTGACCCAGCATATCGGCGATTTGAGCAATTTTCAGGCCCGCGAGGAGCAGACCAGCGTTTTAACCGACCTGGAACGGCTTTTTCGGATCAAACCCCAGGCGGTGGTCTGTGATCTGCACCCGGATTATGCCAGCAGTCGCTACGCCCGCCGGCGAGCGGCTGAGGAGGGGTTGCCCCTCATCGAAGTGCAGCACCACCACGCCCATATTGCCGGCTGCCTGGCCGAAAACAACCACCTGGGCGTGGCCATCGGTCTCAGTTTTGACGGCACCGGCTACGGCACAGACGGCTGTATCTGGGGGGGGGAAGTATTGCTGGCCGATTTAAAAGGATTTCAGCGTCTTTTCCACCTTGAATACCTGCCCCTGCCCGGCGGCGACGCCGCAATTCGCCACCCTAACCGCATCGCCCTGGCTTACCTGCGCACCCTGCTCCCCGAACTCAACCCGGCTTCGTTATTGCCCGGCCTCACCAAAACAGATTTAAACATCCTGGAGACAATGCTGGCCCGCGGCCTGAATACTCCTCTGACCAGCAGCATGGGCCGGTTGTTTGACGCCGCCAGCGCCCTGGTGGACCTGTGCGATGAAGCCACCTTTGAAGGCCAGGCGGCAATTGCCCTGGAAGCAGCAGCCTTAGACAGCGATTTTAACGGTCCCGGCTACGACTTTGTCGTTATAGATGGCCAAATCCGGTTAGCTGCCCTGTTCAGCCAGCTTGTGGCCGACCGGCAAAGCCGCGTGCCTGTACCCGACATCGCCCGCCGTTTTCACCAGACCGTCGCCCAGATGGCGGTAGCTGCAGCCCTCTCCGCCCGCACCCTCACCAACGGCCTCAATACCCCGGTTAATCATATTGCCTTGTCGGGTGGAGTCTGGCAGAATCGGTTGCTGTTAGAAATGACCGTGCCGCTGCTGCATCAAGCGGGCTTTGAAGTGTTGCTGCATCATGCCGTCCCGACCAATGACGGCGGTTTGGCCTACGGGCAGGCCGCCGTTGCCGCTGCCCAATTAGCCACGAGATCTATCACCCCTAAGGAGTAGACGATGTGTTTAGGTATCCCCGGACAAATTACGAAGACCTGGACTAACCCAGAGACAAATTTGCTCATGGCCCGCGTTGATTTTGGCGGCGTGGGTAAGGAAGTTTGCCTGGCCCTCCAACCCGATGCCCAGGTCGGCGATTATGTGATTGTGCATGTGGGTTTCGCCATCAGCCGGATTGACGAGGCTGAGGCTCACGAAACCCTGGAACTGCTCGCCCAGATGGGAGCATTGGAAGAAGAGTTAGCAGAAAGTAGTAGGGAGTAGGGAGTAGGGAGTAAGGAGTAAGGAGTAGGGAGTAATTTTTCCCCCTACTTCCTACTCCCTACTTCCTACTCCCTTCTTGGAGTGATTGATGAAATACCTCAACGAGTATCGCGACGCCAAAGCCGTGCATGGGCTGATCGCCCAAATTGAGCGTACCGTAACCCGCCCCTGGAAATTGATGGAAGTATGCGGCGGCCAGACCCACAGCATCATCCGGCATGGCCTGGACAAGTTATTGCCGTCGAAAATCGAGCTAGTACACGGGCCGGGCTGCCCGGTCTGCGTGACCCCGCTGGAACTGATTGATAAAGCCCTGGCCTTGGCCGCCCGGCCAGATGTGATCTTCACCAGTTATGGCGATATGCTGCGCGTGCCCGGCACCTTCGTTTACTCGGCGGATGGGACCCTGGCCAATGACCTTTTCAGTGTTAAAAGCCGGGGCGGCGACGTTCGTATTGTCTACTCACCGCTAGATGCGCTGCAAATTGCTCGCCAGAATCCAAACAAGACAGTTGTCTTTTTTGCTATCGGCTTTGAAACGACGGCCCCGGCCAACGGTATGGCCGTCCAGCAGGCTGCCCGCGAGGGCCTGGAAAACTTCTGCGTTCTGGTCAGCCACGTCACCGTACCGCCGGCCATTATCGCCATTATGGAGTCGCCGGAGTGCCAGGTGGATGGTTTTCTGGCTGCCGGCCACGTTTGTACGATCATGGGCGTGGAGCAATACCGGCCATTGGCCCAAAAGTATCACATCCCGATTGTCGTCACCGGCTTTGAACCGCTCGATCTGGCCTATGGCATCCTGGCGGCGGTGAAACAGTTGGAAGAGGGGCGGACCGAAGTGGAAAATGCTTATGCCCGTACCGTCCCCACGCAAGGCAACCTGGCGGCCCAAGCCGTGATTAACGATGTGTTTGAGTCTTGCGACAGGGCCTGGCGCGGCATCGGCGTAATCCCGCAGAGCGGCTATCGTCTGCGCGATCCATACACCGCCTTTGACGCCGAGCGCCGTTTCCCTGACATTAGCGCCATCCAATCCCTGGAGCCGGAACGCTGCCAAAGCGGGCTGGTGTTGCAGGGGCTGCTCAAACCCGACCAGTGTCCCGCCTTCGGCCAGGAGTGTACCCCCTTGACCCCATTGGGGGCCACAATGGTTTCCAGCGAAGGGGCCTGTGCCGCTTACTATAAATATGGACGGATTCGGTAGGGATTAATTGTGAATTGTGAATAGCCAATTATGAATTGTGAATGAAAAATATTTTTCTCGAACCATTCACAATTAATTATTCACAATTCACTATTCACAATTAAGGAGTTTTATAGAGTGCCTACTTCCCCCAATTTTAGTAACTTTGTTTGCCCGCTGCCGCTGCGCCGCTATCCTCAAATTGTAATGGGACACGGCAGCGGCGGGCAGATGATGAATGAACTTATCCAACATCTGTTTGTGCCCGCTTTTGCCGGCTCCGAGCAGCCTGCGCCGCTGAGCGACGCCGCCGTTCTCGATTTTAATGACCTCCTGACCGGGGGAGCACGGCTGGCGATGAGCGCCGACAGCTTTGTGGTCAGCCCGCCCATTTTTCCCGGCGGCGACATTGGCAGCCTGGCCGTGCATGGCACGGTTAACGACCTGGCCATGATGGGCGCGCGGCCCTGCTACCTCTCGGCCAGTTTTATTTTAGAGGAAGGATTATCGCTGGAAACCCTGGGCCAGCTTGTGCAATCAATGGCGCAAGCCGCCCATACCGCCGGGGTGCGGGTGATTAGCGGCGATACCAAGGTGGTCGAGCGGGGACACGGCGATGGCCTTTACATTAACACCAATGGCCTGGGCGTGATTCCCGCCGGGGTCAATCCGGCCCCCCACCGGCTGACTCCTGGCGATGTATTGCTGGTCAATGGTACTCTGGGAGACCACGGCATAGCTATCATGAGCTTGCGGGCCGGCCTCCAGTTTGAGACCGAAATCGTCAGCGACTCGGCCCCACTGAATGATTTAGTGGCAGCAATGCTGGCAGCTTATCCCGATATCCATGCTATGCGCGACCTGACGCGCGGGGGATTAGCCGCCGCGGCCAACGAGTTAGCCCAGGCCGCCGGAGTGGGGTTGGAGATTGACGAGCTAGCTGTGCCGGTGCAACTCGCCGTCGAGAGCGCCTGTGAAATGTTGGGGCTGGATCCCCTTCACGTGGCCAACGAGGGGAAGTTGTTGGCCGTTGTCCCGGCAGAGGCAGCGGACACTATCCTGGCAGCGATGTCTAGCCAGCCCCTGGGGCAACAAGCTGCGATCATTGGGCGAGTGGTCGCCGCCCATCCCGGTGTGGTGGTGGGGCGCACGGCAATTGGCAGCCAGCGGGTGATTGACTTACCGGCAGGCGAATTGCTGCCTCGTATTTGTTAAAAGCTTAATTGAGGATTGTAATGTAGTATGGCTACCATCTGCTTACGAGACGTCAGCAAAGTTTATTCTGAGGGAGCTGTTACCCAGGCTGGAGGCGGACATAGACGGCAGATTGACTCCGAAACCTCGGTGACGGCTCTTAACCATGTCAACCTGACTATTTCCAGCGGCCAGACGATGGCTATTTTAGGGCCATCGGGGTGCGGCAAAAGTACCCTGCTGCGCATTGTTGCCGGACTTGAGGCGGATTATACCGGCTATATTACTACCATTTATGTGACCCACGACCAGGAGGAGGCTTTTACGCTCGGCGACCAGCTTGCCATTATGCGCCAGGGGCAGATTGAACAGGTAGGCTTGTATACCGTGTTGCGCCGAAACCCGGTTAATACCTTTGTGGCCGAATTTCTAGGCAACCCGCCTATGAACCTCTTTAGCGGCGGCATGGGTAAAACTTATAAACCCAATTTGACCCTCACTTGATGCGTCTGGCCATCCCCAAAAATCGGGACGATGCTGCCGGAAACAGCTTCGCCGTCTACCCACATGTCCTTGACCCCTTTACAAACCTGCCCCGGGTTTTCCACCAAGATCTCATAACGTGCTCCCCGAAATTCACGGCTGGCCTTAAAACCGGGCCAGACTGCCGGAATACAAGGATCGATCTGTAAACCCGTATAAGCCGGCCGGATACCCAGGATGTAGCGTGTTCCGGCCTGATAACTCCACGAAGCGGTGCCGCTGAGCCAACTATTGCGGGCCAGGCCAAACTGGGGATGTTCATCGCCCAGGATGTTCTGGCAATAAACGTAAGGCTCGCACTCATACTCGTCAATACGCTCGTTCTGGGCAGCAGGATTGATCTGGTGGTAATACTCAAAGGCCCGGTCGCCGTGGCCCAGGATGGTTTCGGCAATTATCACCCAGGGGTTGGCGTGGAGAAAGATGCCGCCGTTCTCTTTGGCCCCCGGCGGGTAGGTGGTGATGCCGCCTTTGGTGGGGTCGTAGCCGTTAAAGCCGGGCATGCTGAGTTTGATGCCGTAGCGGGTATTGAGCCGGGTGTAGACCAACTCCAGGGCAGCTTTGGCCCGCTCGGGCGGGGCAAAACCGGAGATAACCGGCCAACTCTGGCCGTTGGTGTAAATCTGGCCGTGTTGGTTGGTAAACGAACCAAGCGGCGTGCCGTCAAAATCAAAATAGCGCACGTACCACTCGCCGTCCCAGGCAAACTCGTTGACCCGCTGCTTCATCTCCTCATAGTAGCTCTGGTATTTCTCCACCGCACTTGTATCATCCAGGTAAGCCGATAACTCAATCATTTCCAGCAACGCCCGGCCGTACAGGTTGGCCGTAAAGAGGGACTCGGCCCCGGTCCGTAAGTTGACGGTATCATTCCAGTCGGCAAAGCCCAGTAGGGGCAGGCCGTGCCGGCCCACATCGCCTCGGGTAAACTCAATCGCCCGGCGCAGGTGGTCCAGCACGGAGCCGGATTCCAGGGCCTTTTCTTGCTTATCTTTTTCGTAATAAGGGATGACCTCATCCAAAAAGGCCATAGCGCCGGTTTCTTTTAGATAGGCGGTCACAGCCAGGATAATCCACAGGTGATCATCGCTGTAATACTTGGGCGCGTCTTCGACCTCACGCGAGTCGCCCTCGTTAGCCTGCATGGTCAACGGGTTAAACTGGTGCATGGCCGAGCCGTTGCGTTTTTGCACGTGCAGCAGTTGGCGGATGAGAGTCTGTCCCTCGACGGGGACATGGCCCATCACCCCCAGCACATCCTGCGAGCTATCTCTAAAGCCGATACCCCGAGCCGTGCCCAGGCCCACCTGGTAAAGCGACAGGTAGCGCGACCAGTTTTTGGTGATGTAACACTGGCGCGGGTTGTGGATATTAAGCATCCGGTTCATAGCCTCGTCGGGCGTGGACACCTGCATTTTTGAGAGGTAATCCTCCCAGAAGTGGGCCATTTCGGATAGGGCGGACTCGACGGCGGCAGGCTGGCGGTACTGCTGAATACCGGGCAGAGCGGCCGCTATGCTGTCGGCCTGGCCCAGTTGGGTGATCAACCGGCACGACTGGCCCGACAAAACCGGCCCTAAGTGATGCAGCAGAACGGCGATGTTATCGCCGCGTAAAGCCTCGGAGTTGTTTAGTTCTTGATACGACAAGCTGGCTGGCCTGGCCCAACCGCCATACTCGTTCTGCCCCAGGAAAACCTTGCGGTCGGTGTCAAAGGAGGAAACCGGCAGGTTCGAGGTAAAATAGTTGATTTTGGTATCCCGAAACATAAAGGGATACTGCACCAGGGTTTTATAACCGTTAGACTCGGCCACCAGCTTGCTCTGCATAGTCTGGGGTACCCAGTCGGCGTTGGTAAATTGCTTTAAGGCGTCGGGATGGGTGTACTCCACCACCGGGATCAGGTCAAGGTCCAACGCCTGGCCCGACAGGTTGGTGAGGGTGATATCCTGGATAACCCGGTCGCCGTCTGGAGGTACAAAAATGGTCGCCTCGGTCCGAATCCGGTAAAACTCGGAGATGATACGGGTATAGCCCAACCCAACATGACATTCATACCGCTCATAGGGGTCGAGGGTAGGCGTAAAAAAGGGTGAAAAAACCTGGTACCCCTGCGGCTGCTTGATCCGCACGTACAAAGTAGTCCCCCTAAAATCCGAAGCAGGCAGTTGAGGGATATACTTGGTGATGCGGTTGACGGCGGGGTCGCCTTTACACAACAGGATGCCGCCGGTGTGGTCAACAAAACCGCCAAAGGCAATCGTACCGATGTAGTTAATCCACTTCACCGGCGTTTTGGGGTTGGTGATAACATATTCTCGCTGGGAATCGTCAAAGTAACCGTAACGAGTCATAAGCGTTTTAACTTAAAGTAACCTCGACCTGCACTTCGGTTTGGCCTTCGGATGGGAGGGGTACGATATGGCCCGCCACCGGTTGGCCGTCAACTTGGAGCGAGATGGTGTTGCCGGTACCGGTTCGGGTCACTTTTATATGGTAGACGACGCCCCGAAATAGGCGGGTTGTCTCAAAACCGGGCCAATCGGTGGGGATGACCGGAGCTACCTGTAAGCCCTGGTAGTCAGGACGAATACCCAGAATCCACTGGGTAATGGCCACAAAATTCCAGGCAGCGGTACCGCTGAGCCACGAATTTTTGGCTTCGCCGTGAGTGGGTGCGTCGCGCCCGGCAATCGTCTGAGCATAAACGTAAGGCTCGCAGCGATGGACCTCGCTGATTTCCTCGCGCGCCGACGGGTTGATCCGTCGGTAGTAGTCATAGGCCCGGTTGCCACGTCCCAAACGAGCTTCGGCAATCATCAGCCAGGGGTTGGTGTGGCAAAAGATGCTGGCATTTTCTTTGTAGCCGGGCGGGTAGGAGGAGATTTCGCCCAGGTGCAGGTAATACTGCGAATAGGCCGGCTGCTGCAAAATGATTCCGTGCGGTGTAGCCAGGCGTTCACGTACCGACTCTAAAGCCCATTCGGCATGTCCACCTTCCAGGCCAATGCCGGCCATAATACAGATTCCTTGCGGCTCGATAAAAATCCGGCCCTCGGTACATTCGTGGGAACCAACCTTGTTGCCAAAGCTGTCATAGGCCCGCAAGAACCAGGCCCCATCCCAGCCATGCTCCAAAGTGGTGAGACTCATCGAAGCCGCCGCCTGCCGGTAGAACTGAGACTGTTTGGCCAACCCCCGCACTTCGGCCAGTTCGGCCATTTGCCGGGCGGCCAGGGTGAACAGGCCGGCAATAAAGACCGACTCGGCCACCTTACCATCCCTGTTGGTCGTGGTCTGGAAAGACTCGCCGGGTTCTTCGGAAAAGGTATTCAGGTTCAGGCAGTCATTCCAGTCGGCCCGGCCAATCAGGGGCAGGTTATGCGGCCCCAGCCGGTCGAGGGTGTATTGAAGGCTACGCTGTAAATGTTCGTACAGCGGCTGCTCGCTGCCGGGGCGGTTATCATAAGGGACCAATTCGTCCAGGATGTCCCAATCACCGGTTTCCTTGAGGTAAGCGATCACCCCCAGCACCAACCACAGCGGGTCGTCGTTGAAGTTGCTGCCGACGGCGTCATTACCCCGCTTGGTCAGGGGCTGGTACTGATGATAGGCCCCGCCGGTTTCCAATTGGGTGGCGGCAATGTCGAGGATACGCTGCCTGGCCCGGTCGGGCACCATGTGGACAAAGCCCAGCAAATCCTGGTTGGAGTCACGGAAGCCCATCCCCCGGCCAATGCCCGACTCGTAGAAAGAAGCGGAGCGAGACATGTTGAACGTGACCATACACTGGTAGGCGTTCCAAATGTTGACCATGCGGTTGGTGTGTTCATCCGGGGTTTGCACCTGGAACAGGCCAAGCAGGTGGGTCCAATAAGCCCGCAACTGCTCAAAAGCCGTCTGGACATTTTGCGGGTCGAGATAGCGGGCGATGATCGGTCTGACCATCGTCTTGTTAATAATTTGCGAACCGGGCGGGTCGAATTTTTGGTCATGAGGGTTTTCGTGGTAGCCCAGCAGGAAGACGATTTGGCGGGTCTCGCCGGGAGACAGGCGTAACCGGACATGGTGCGAGCCGACGGGCGCCCAACCATAGGCAATGGAATTGGCCGCCTGGCCGCGCTCGACCACGACCGGCCGGTTCCAGCCCCGGTAGGGACCGAGAAAGGCTTCACGCTGGGTATCAAATCCGGCCAGTTCCGCCGAGCAGGCAAAGTAGGCAAAATGATCGCGCCGCTCGCGATACTCTGTTTTGTGATAAATGACCCCATCTTCCACCTCAACCTGGCCGGTGCTGAAGTTACGTTGGAAGTTGGTGGCGTCGTCCCAAGCTTCCCACAGGCAGAATTCAAGACTGGAAAAAACGGATAGATTGGCCGGCTCATTCCGTTGATTGGTCAGGGTCAATTCCCAGATTTCCAGATTTTCGCCAAGCGGGACGAAGTAGCGGGTTTGGGCTTGAATTTGGGCATAAGTGGAGCCAATGATGGTATAACCCTGGCCATGACGGCAGGTGTAATTTTCGAGCGCGTTTTGGGTTGGCTGCCAGGTGGGCGACCAGAAATCGCCTGACGTTTCGTCACGCAGGTAGATATACCGCCCGCCGCAGTCGAGGGGGACGTTGTTGTAACGATAGCGGATCAGGCGGCGCAGGCGGGCATCCCGGTAGAAAGAGTAGCCGCCCGCCGTGTTGGAAATGAGACCAAAATACTCCTCGCTGCCCAAATAGTTGATCCAGGGTAGAGGTGTATCGGGCCGGGTAATTACATATTCGCGGTTGGTATCGTCAAAGTATCCGTAACGCATAAACTTTCCTTTTTTATAGAATGTGGATTGATTAAAACAATTTTCTTTCTATTTCACCCTTTGGCAGCATCAATCATCTCTCAAATTTGAACCGCAGGAATCACGAATAACGAGTTGGGTCGTCATGATGACCTGGCGGGGAGGATAGGGACCATTAGCTAACAGATCATGCAAGATCTCAACCGCTTGCCCTCCCAAACGACGAATGGGTTGGCGAACAGTGGTAAGGGGTGGATCAGAAACGGCGGCTGAAGGTAAATCGTCAAAACCAACTATAGCTATATCGCGGGGCACAACTAAACCTGCCCGACGTAAAGCTCGTAGGGCGCCCAGGGCCATTGTATCAGAAGCTACAAAAACGGCATCTGGTTGAGCAAACAATAGACGTTGCATGGCCAGGTAGCCCCCCTCCTCAGTAAAATCACCTTCGACTATGCGCATGTCATCAATCGCTAATCCGCGCTCATTCAGGGCATTCAAGTAACCCTGGCGGCGATCAAATCCCACCGTCGTGATGAGAGGACCAGTAATGGTAGCGATACGTTGATAACCCAGCCGGATGAGGTGACTAACCGCACTGTGTGCCCCTTCAACATTGTCTGTATTAACAAAGTTCATCTTGGCTGTATCGTCAGGGCGCCCGATCATCACAAAAGGAACCCCATTTTCGAGCAGTTGGCCCACCAGCGAATCATCCGCTGCCCAGGCGCTCAGAATCACTCCATCAAACAATTGTTTACGGATGACGCGCGGGGAAAACTTTTGCTCTTCATCTGTTGTATGAAAGAAGAACAAAGACAAGATGTAGTCGTGGCCATTGCAGGCCTGGGTAATACCCTGGATCAAGCGGGGATAGTAGGGGTCGGCAAAAAGAAATTGGACTCCGTGGGGGATGACCAGTCCGATAATACCGGAACGTTGGCGGGCCAGCAGACGCGCTGCCGGGTCGGGATGATAACCGGTCTCTTCAATCACTTTGAGAACTCTCTGCCGCACTTCCTGCTTCACATTAGCCTGCTTGTTCACAACTCGGGATACCGTCGACCGGGATACGCCAGACAATTCTGCCACTCGTTCCAGAGTTAATTTATCCATTTATTCCTACCATTTTTGGGAGCGCTCCCACATCATACCGATAAACCCTGGTCGAAGAAATGTTTAAAGTAATTGATCGCAAAAAACCAAAGTGGAGGGACCAATGACGAGGATTAAATCGGTAAGAAATAAACGAACTGAGGCAATCATTCTGGTACGCCATCGAGTTTTGGGAGCGCTCCCAACTATTTTGCGAAAATATATCATGCCCCAGCCTAAATGTCAAGTTCTAAATTGTTATTGGGTCTGCCCAAAAATGTTACTACGTTTCAGTTTGCCTCGATATGCCGTCCCAAAACGGCCAACGCGGCTCCCAGTCCGGTCTGCAAGTCACTTAAGGTCTGAACACCACTCCAATCAATCCCCAATTCAACAATAGTCTCGGCGATTGTATCAGAAACACCGGTAACAAGGGTCCGCGCGCCCTTCAACCGGGCTGCCTGGATAGCCCTGTTTAAGTGGTTAACTACGCTGGTATCGACAATACCCACCCCGGTCACGTCCAGGATGACGACCTTGGCTTGATGCTGGCTGATACCCGCCAGCAAACTACGGGTGATGTCCTTGGCCCGCATGCTGTCAATGCTGCCGATAAGGGGCATGACAATAATACCATCCAGCATAGGGATAACCGGGGTCGAAAGTTCGGCGATGGCCTGCTGCTGGGCTTCAATAATTTTTTGTTGCAGGCGGGTATGCTCGGCTTCAGCCTGTTTGCGTTCAGTGATGTCGCGAATAGTGGCAATAATAGCCTGCCCGTCAGGCATTTCATAGGGACTAAGGCTGATATGGATGGGAAACTGGCTGCCATCCTGGCGTCTGCCTTGTAATTCCACTTGCTGTTTTTGGGTCTCACCACTTTCCAGCATAGTCGCAAAGATATCCTCAGCGGCAGACTGAGTGGCCAGCAGTTCGCCGGCCGGCCGGCCGACAATATCTTCACGGGTGTAGCCGAACATATCCTCCAACTGGCGATTGACCAGAACAATGTTTTGTTCCCGGTCCACAATAAGGATAGCATCCGGCGCGACTTCGATCAGGGTGCGGAAACGCTGTTCGCGCTCCAGGATCTCAGTTTGGGCCTTTTGTTCTTGCTCTCTATGGCGGTCTGCCATGGCGCGCACCTTGCTTTCCTGCCAGATACGCTGTCCCCCAAGCAACACCGCCGCCATAAATAACATGATCAAAAGCACAACCGGAGCCGCGTCTATGGCAGCGCCAAGCCAGACTTCCGGCCAAAAGACAGTGACCACATAAGTCCACGGGGTCTCCTGAATTGGCTGGACAAAGACGTAATACTGACCCAGGGTACGCACCTCGCCGGGGGGCAGGCCCGGCAAAGCAGTGGTATCCTGCTTTAACTCTGGAACCACATCGGCCACGCCCAGAACTGCTTCCATTTTTGCGGCGGTCGATAGCGCCACAACCTGGCCACGGTCGTTAACAATAAAGGCCTTTTCCTGGGTGTACTGGGGTTGAGCAAAAAATTGATTCAACCAGTCCAGGGTAAAATCGATAGCCACCGTACCTCGAAACGTATTATCTTCGTACACCGGCGCAGCAATAGTGACCATTAACCCTTTCCCGGCTTCGTCCAGGTACACTTCGGTGATAAATGACCGGTGCTCAGGGTTGTTGGCCGGTAACCCACCGGTAAAGAAGCCATGCGTATAGAGGTCCGGGGTGAAGAAAAAATCGTCGGCCGACACCCAGGGGTACATACTGATAATGTCTCGGGCCGAGGTATAATAGACCCAGGGGGCGGTTGGGTGAGTTTGTTTGACCCACCCAAACAGGGGTGTCAACGAAAGCGCCATATTAATTTCCCGGTGAAAGGAAACATCATCTCGCTCCAGTTCACCCAATCCGGTCAGGTTGGCTAACTGGTCGCGGTTGAAAGGCGGTCGGATACGTTCCAGAGCATAACCGCCCTTATCAGGGCGAGGCGCTAACATCTCATAGTAAGGCGAAGGCTCTACCCCAGGATTGATATAATAGGCTTCGGCGGCAGTACGTAGCCCTTCAACAATGTTGAGGGCAGAACGCATCTCTGCCTTTAATGACAGCATAGTTTCCTGGTGCCGATACAGTAAGTTTTCCTGCCGCGCGGTTAAGGCCTGGATAAAACGCGCCACTCCGGCCGCCACTCCAAGCAAAAAAAGAATAAGCAAGAGCAAATAAATTAATCGGGTCGAAGGGCCACCTGGGCGTAACAACTTAAACACATTTGCATCTGGTTGGGAATCAAGGCTTTCCAATTTGCCCGGTTCGTTTTCAGATGTTGTATCGGGTGTTTTCATTTGGTCCTCCTCGTTGAGTGGTTAATCTCCTGTCATAGCCCGGTTTGGCATAACTTGATATTTTGTAGCCTGATTATTCACCCTTCTATTCTATCACTTTTTTTTACCCCCGGCAATGGAAATAAAGCGGTCGATTAACCGGTCACCAAAGCAACCCGCAGACCGATGAGAAGTAATCCCATTCCTACCATCTGAATCAGGTGATACAAGCCATTCTGGTCAAACGGCCAAATCAGGGTAAGCGGGTGGTCTTGGCCCTGCCAACCGGCCTGGACAACGGCTGCCAGGATGGTTGCCACCACCCCGGCGGCCATCCAACCGGCTCCCGGCAATCGGCCACTGGCGGCCAGCCACACATAAGCACCCAGAGCAAACAGCAAGGCCACAGCCTCATAAATGATAAAAACCGTAAAGTTACCGGGCTTGAGCAGGGTGATACCGAAAAAAAGTATACTGATAGCCACCATTATTGGCAGGGTAGCCTGCGCCTGCGGCAGTCCCCCCAAATCATAACTGACGCCGACGACAAACAAGGCAACCACCAAACCCAAGGCCAGGTTGAGCGGCTGCCAGAACCATCGCTTCACAGTTTTGGACATTTGGAAACCGTGGGCAATAGCGCCCAACCAGCCCGCCAGAGCTAGCAAGCCAAAAGTCCAGGTCCATAGACCGGCTTTCCATGGGTTAGAATATCCAATTTGTTGTAGATAGAGAGTACAACTCAGAGCCAGCAGGGCGAGAATCAGATCGGTAACAGCAGTGGTTCGTTCGGTGGGGATATCAATGAATTTCATGCGTCCGGGCAAAGCTGATCAACGAATCGTTCCACAATGCCCATAACAACTTGTTCAGCCTGACCTACTTCATCCAATTCCGGGTTCCACATCGTAACTGACACAGCGATGACGCGGCCTGTTTGAGCCAAATGAGCCAGTGAGGCTTCGATAGTAGCCGGATCGGCCCCTCCTTGTGCCGGATAGTTAACGGCGGCCATGTCGCTCAAACGTAGTACATCGCAATCAAAGTGGACGTAAATAGGTTTATCGGGTAAAGGATACCTGTTCAGACCGGCCACCTCAGGCAGATGAATCACAGCCGAGCCAGCCAGTGCTTCCCTTTCGCCGGGGTCAAGATCGCGGGCATCGGTCAGGATAACCTGGGCTTCGGGCTGAATTTTGGCTCCGGCCCCCTCGATGATGGTCTGCTCTCCCCGGCCACACAGCATCGCCAATGGCATGCCACCGATGAAACCGCTGGGGGTCGTTTCGTGGGTGTTAAAGTCGCCATGGGCATCATACCAGACCAGGGTCAAATCCTGGGTCTCTTGTTGCAGGCCGGCCAAGACGCCAATAGGGGCGGTGCAATCACCTGCCATGACGATAGGCAACTGCCCCTCGGCGCGAAGGGCTGCTACTTCGGCGGCCAGGGCTTGGCCCAACGCTCCCATGCGTACCGTAGGGGGCGCTTCGGGCAGAGACGGGATCATAAGCCGCCAGGTATGGCGGGCCACGCCGGCCAAGATGGGGTCAAAGTTGCCCATATTGTAGGGAGTGAAAACAAAGATAGGTTTCATCCGGCATTACTCTTCTTCATAGTCGAGTTCCGGCGGCAAAAACCACTGGCGTTGGGCATAGAGAACAAAGCCCAGTTTATTCAGCATGTGGTAAGCCAACGGGGTGGCATAGAGCATGGTGAGCGAGCATCCTTTTTCGCCCGCGTCGCCGACCATACGTTGGAGCAAGGTAGTAGCCACTCCCTGTCGCCGGTATTCGTCCAGGGTGCATAAATTCCAAATACTCGCCACCCCGTTTAAGCAGACGATCGTTCCCGCACCGACCGGCTTTTCATCCACAAACGCCAGATAGTGCCGAATGGTATTTTTGGCTTCTTCCTTAAGTTGGACCGCCGAGTACAGCCTGGCCATATCTTGCAAGGGAAAATCGAAAACCCAGTGCAACAGCGAGCATAAGGCCGTCAGAGCAGGGACTGTAGTGACGCGTTCGATGGCGACGGCCGGATTCAACTGGGTAACTTTAGGAAGACCGGTCAGGACCATAGCCGGCTGGGGCGGCAATGGTTGATAACGACGCTCGTTGAGATAATCGGGGCCATGCGGAAAACGATCATGGACCAACTCGACAGCGTAAACCGTATCCCGTGAAGAAAAGAAAGCGGCGGTATCGGCCAGGGTTTCATCGGTGAGACCATCATACGTCAAGGGTATAAAAATATTGAATGTGGGTATTTGCAAGCCACTAAAACCGCGCACCCAATCGGGAGTGATTTCAAACGAGCCGCCTGCAACACTGCGATAGAGGTGGGTCTGGGCGGCAATAAAATGCTGATCAAGTTTAGCTCGAATGGTTGGTTCAATCATGCCAGAATAACCTCGTCTCAAAACGATATACCACAATGAGGCTGATTATAGGATAACTGAGACAATGGGGCAAACATTCGCTGCTTGAGAAACCCGGCTTTTAGTGGAAAAAAGCCGGGTTTTTTTGTACTACAGCAGGGCAAACAGCTTATTGTTCGTGGTAAAAATCAATATGCCGCCAATTTAGGAGCATCAGGACCGACTCTAAACTGGGGAGTTTGCGAGTTGGAAGCAATGGGTGGAGCTTGGCCCTGGTCACAGGCACAAAGTCGCTTTTGACCACATTGGGGATGTTGCTGATGGGCATATCCCCGGTAGGGTGCAAATTGGCCTGGATAATAAAGCGGGCAGTATAGAGAACAGCCAATTGGGCGCGGCTACCCACACTAATTGTCCGTTGCCCAACCGAATCAAGCATATCAAGGCCCACGACTTGGCTTTTAGCCAACGTGACCATCTTGGCCGAGGTAGCGGGCATCGCCGCGTTGGGGTCAAGTAATAAACCCTCGACATTGTGTAAATCCAGAGTACTCTTATCTTTATTATTGAGCCAGCCCAAAAAAGCGTTGTTCTCTTCGACTTCTCCGGTCAAAAGGTAAGCGGGGGTTAAAACTCGTACTTTGAACATGATTGCACCTCACTCAGGCAATTAATTGTGGTAACTACTCACCAGAGAGTTACGCTAATGCTGATACCTTTGTCTTATTCACTAAGTTGGCTGCGCCACTTTTGGAGGTCAGGTACATGCTCGGCGTAGTGTTCGCTCATGTGCCAGACCAGTTCGGCCAGGGTTCCCTGGTCGTTAGGCCAGGGGTAGGGACCACGCAAGATCCAATCACCCGGCCGGAGGCTAGCCAGGAAATCATCTACCGCCGCTTGTAAGGCGGTCAAATAGATCCAATTTTCAGACCAGGAGGTTCCAGCTCGTTTAGCCGCCAGAATTTCATTCCAGTCCTCGCCGGCCTCACCCACAAACGGCACCTGAGGCAGCGAGGGATCATGAATGTAAGCGGCCGCATCAAGCATCAACTGTTCCCAATCGGCCACGTGACCGACAATATCTTTGACCGACCAAGTGCCGATAGTGTTTTCTTCTAGCCGGTCAGCTTCACTTGATCCTTCGATCGTGGTCATAAAGGTCTCTCGGCTTTGGATTAAAGCGGCTTTAAGCGCCTCAGGATCAATACCTTGGTCCAGATTTTTGCGCCACAACTCAATTTCAGCCGCGTGTTCACGATCGTGATCGGTCATCACATCAATGACATAGCTGCGGACGGTGATAATTCGGCCATGTCGCTCGCGGCGCATATCAATTTCTTTGTGATCTAACCCGGCGATAATTTCTATAATGTGACGATGGGTGGACTGGACTTCAGCCAGCACCTCGGCCAAAGATTTGTCGCGCCAGGCATTCACCGACTCATGGTTAAAAGCATCGACATCCACGCCGGTCACTTCACTGGCTCGATTTTGCAGCATTAAAGGTAGGGTCAACATGACGCGCCGGTCCCACCCAATCACGTGAGCCAACACATCTTTGATGGTCCAGCCTTCATAAATAGGAATCTCGGCCAGTTCACGCCGGGAAAGGCCGGCGATGGCTTCGAGTAACTTGGCCCGCCCAAATTCTAAATCTGAGACAATAGTAGCGATATTACTCAAGCTATTCCTCTTATCAAACACTTCTTACGCATTACAGCTTATGACTAACAGATTTAATTTCGAATCGCTCTGAAAAATCTGTACTCCAACCATAATAGCGGATTTTTCCGGCCTTGACCAATTCTTCCAGCGTATCGCGCACTATGGCCATAGTTGCGCTAAAAAGCGTATCTTTTCTAACTCTTGAGCGATACCGCCTCCTTCATGATGGTTATAGGGCCACACCTTAAGGTTCTTACGGCCGGCATAGTGATTATAAGCCGCAAATACCGTTCGGGGTGGACAGGTTTCATCCATCAGGCCCACGGAAAAGAGCGCCGGACAGCGCGCCCGGGCTGCAAAGTTAAGTCCATCGAAATAACTCAGGGTTTTAAACACCACCTCTACTTTGTCGCGATGGATCTGGCAATATTTTGAAATTTCTTGATAAGGGTAAGTATCGGTCACTTCAGTGGCAACCCGGTAATGGCAGAGAAACGGCACATCGGGCATAGCGGCAGACACATTCGGGATCAGGCCACTCACCGCCAGAGTAATCCCCCCACCTTGACTGCCGCCGGTAACGGCTATCCGCTCGGCATCTATCCCGGCAAAAGAACGAGCGGCTTCGACGGACCGGACGGCATCGCTAAACACTCGGCGATAATAATAAGTTTCAGGGTTTAAGATACCCCGGGTCATAAAGCCAGGGTAATGCGGATTACTGTTTTCCGGTTCGGGATCGGGCGTATCGCCGGTTGACCAGCTACTCCCCTGCCCACGGGTATCCATGATAAAATGGGCATAGCCTGCACAACCCCACAGCAGCCGGTCGACCGGAATAGAACGCCCACCGCCATAACCAATAAACTCCACAATACATGGCAGCGGTCCAGAGACAGAGCGAGGTAACAAGAACCAACCCTTGATCGGCTGGCCGCCATAACCGTTAAAAGTGACATCGAATGTATTGACCAATTTGAGGCCAAAATCTACAGGCTCAAATTTTGACTGGAGGGGAAATCGGCGTACTTCCAAAAGAGTTTGTTCCCAGAAGGAATCGAAGTCGGGGGGTTCGTCGCGAGGAGGGCAGTAAGTATTAAGTTGTTCTAGGGGTAGGTCAAAAAACATATCTCAAAATCCTTTATCGTGAGATAGTAACCCAAATCAGACAGAGCGTCAAGCTTTCTATTCTTCGGACAATGTCGCTTCAATAATCTCGGAAGCCAGGTCATACCGTTCGAAAGGGGGCATCAGGTAAATGCCATGCACCAGAGGGCGAAATTGGGTAATCAACTCGTACGCAATGGCGCTGCCTTCCGACGCACCCTTTTCCCCTGCAGCACGCATACGTTGGCGCAGATCGTCGGGGATGGAGATACCGGGAACTTCATTGTGTAGAAAATCGGCGTGGCGGGCGTTGTGGAGGGGCAATACCCCGGCCATTAAGGGCAAGGTCAGAGGGCCGTGCTCCACTTCATAACGGGCGATAAAAGCTTGAGCTGCGGCTACGTCAAAAACCGGTTGAGTCAGGGCAAAATCGGCCCCACTCTCTATTTTGCGGTGCAGCACCTTGATTTCCCGCTCCGGGTCGGCCGGGGTCAGGTCGAGGGCGCAGCCGACCAGAAAATCGGTAGGTTGGGCGATGGGTTCACCGCCGTAATCCAGGCCCTGATTCAGGCCCTGTTTGAGTAACTTAATCAGGCCGGTCGGGACCACGTCATACTTATCAAGCGCTTCGGGGTACTCGCCGATGCTGGTGGGATCGCCCATCACCACAAAAATATTGCGCACGTCGAGGGCATGGGCCGCCAGTAAATCGCCCTGGATCCGCAAAATGTTGCGTCCCCTCGTGGGGAAATGCAGGACCGTTTCCATACTAAGCTGGGTTTGAATCAGGTGACAGACCGCCCAGGGACTCATCCGCATCCGCGAGCGGGGACTATCGGCCACGTTGATGACATGCGCTCCGGCAGCCTGAAGGGTCATCGCTCCGGTCAGCAGGCGTTCGGCCGAGAAACCTTTGGGCGGACTCATCTCCACGCCGATGACAAATTCTCGAGTGGCCAGGCGGCGGGCCAGGCGAGTTGGTTGGAGCAGGTTAGATGGTTCTGCTCCGTAGGGTTCATCACCGGGCAGTCGAAGCAAGGAGGGAACATGGCGGGCGGGGTCGTCCAGCGCCACCCGCATATAGTTAATATGTTCCGGAGTTGTGCCACAGCAACCGCCAACCAGCCGCGCTCCAGCTTCGACCAAAGCGAGGGCATAATCGCCAAAATATTCGGGCGTCGCCGCATACATAATTCGCCCGCCCACCCGTTCAGGCCAGCCGGCATTAGGCTGCGCCGATAGACGGGTTCCGGCCGGCAAAACTCTGGCTAAACTTTGTAAAGTCCGTAAAACCCCGGCCGGTCCCACCGAACAATTGATCCCGATCACCTCAACGGGCAGATTGGCCAGATGCTCGGCGACCTTTTGGGGGGTGTGGCCCGACAGCGTCCGACCATCGTCGGTAAAGGTCAGTTGGGCCACGATGGGTGTATCCAGCGACACCTCACGAACGGCGATGACGGCTTCACGCAGCTCAAATAAATCGGTGAAAGTATCGAAGATAATCACATCAACCCCGGCTTCAATCAGCGCGGCAGCCTGCTCTCGAAAAGCGGCTCGTGCTTCGGCGGCGCTCAGGCGACCCAGTGGGGACAGGTGCATGCCCAGCGGTCCAATGGAGCCGCCAACAAAAACTTCTCTGAAACTGGCCTCAACTACCCGGCGGGCCAGCCGTACCCCGGCCTGGTTGATGTCGGCCACTTTGTCGGCCAGGCCAGACTCGCCTAGTTTGAACCGGTTGGCTCCAAAGGTATTAGTCTCAATCACATTGGCCCCGGCATCGATATAGCCCCGGTGAATTTCGGCAATGAGAGCCGGCTGGCTGAGATTCAGTTCGTCAAAACAGCGCTCAAAAGGGACGCCTTTAGCGTAAATCATCGTGCCCATTGCACCGTCGCAGAGCAAAGGTCGGGTATCGAGTTGTTCCAAAAATTTGTGAGCCATTTTATTCTACCTTGACACCTCGATCATCACTTTCACCACTCGATCCTGGTAAGCTACATTCATCGCAAACGCCTCGGGCGTCTTTTCCAGCGGGAAACGATGACTAACTATACGCTGTAGATCCACCGCACCGCTGCGGGCCAGACGAATGGTACGAGGATAGGTGTGTCTCATCCGCCGGACCAGGTGCAGGGTCGCTCCTTTGCGCCGGACGGTGGAGTGTTTTAGAACCAGCCGGTCTTCCTCGGAAATCCCGACAATGACCATTCGTCCCCCCAGCCGCAGTATTTCGGCGGCCTGCTGTACCGACTGGTCGGCCCAAGCGGCTTCGATAGCCACATCTACCCCCTGACCGTGCGTGGCATTTAAGATAGCTTTGACCGGATCGACCTGGTCGCAGTTGATAGGAATAGCTCCATAATGTTGGGCCAGTTCCAACCGCCATGGAAATTTGTCGCTGACAAAGATAGGCTGCGCTCCGGATAATCGAGCTAATTGCAAAATAAATAACCCAATGACTCCCGCCCCCAAAATGGCGACGCTGTTGGCGACCTGAAGGTGAGCCAAGTCAACGGCATGGAGGGCGATACCCAGAGGCTCTAAGAGGGCTGCACTGGCGTCATCGATTGTATCGGGGATGGGAAAACAACTGCGGGCAGGCATGTGCATCCACTGGCAGAGACTCCCTTGATCGAGTTGAGACCCGCAGAAGTGTAAATGAAGGCATAGGTTGGGCTGGCCCTGCGCACACATTTCGCAGCGCCGGCAGGGTTGGGCCGGGTCAACCGCCACCCGAAGCCCCGGCGACAAGGGGTGAAAATTACCATCTAGGTTATCCGGTCCTGGTCCTACTGCCTCCACTATTCCGGCAAACTCATGGCCCAAGATCAGCGGGCTTTGGGGAGTTGCACCACTAATCTTAGCATCCTTGTAGCTGTGTAAGTCACTCCCGCAAATACCTACGGCAGTTACTCGCAGCAAAACTTCCCCCGATCCTGGCGGGCCGGGATGAGGCACCTGCTCCACCCGCAAATCGGCCGGACCGTGCAGACGAACAGCGGTCATAGTAGATGGATTATCCATTGGCATTGTTCCTCCTAAAATAGACCGCCGACTGCCACAATTCGCCCTGTAACCCGTCTTTTCGGCGGTCCCCCACGCCGCTTCGGCGCCCCGGAAGCAGGAAGGGGTGGGGGGAGGCGAGACGCTCTCAGCGGTCGACGGTCGGTGGTCAGCGGTCGTTTACGGCATTTGCCACTTACCGGCTGAGTCACGCCGCAATTCAAAGCAATGGGCTATCGCCTCCCGGTTGAGTGGACCATAAATATGGGGGAAAAGGACATCGGAGTTGGGGGCAAGTGTCTCCTCGACCGGAGCGGCATGAGCAGGTGGAATCGGTGGCTCAAATACCAGGGGCGCCGTCAGGCGAGTAGGATCAATTTCTAAAGCCAGCAGGCTATCCTGGAGATCGACAAAATAGGTGTTAGCTACTTTGATGAGGATAATCATACCGGCGGTACAGTGAATAAAACCCTCGCGGGCTAAGTCCTCAGATTGATAGGGCTGATTTTCTGGCTGGCGGTGATAGAAGCTGGCAGGGGTAAGATGATAAATCGGCAGCGGTTGATCTGTCGCCATCAAAGGGTTACGCCAGGTAGGAGAGCAGAATACTGAGACCATATAAAACCAGCAGGGGGAGCATCACCAACCCCATGTTGAAGGGGTCTACGGTGGGCGTAATCATCGCCGCGGCAATGGCAATAATCACTACGGCAAAACGCCACTGCTTGATCAAAAAACGGGGCGTCACCAGGCCCAGTTTGGCCATAATAAAAATGATGAGCGGTGTTTCAAAGCTAAGTCCAATCCAAAAGAGCAATGAGGTGACGAAAGGGATATATTCACGCGACTGCCACTGCTGGATAAAAATTTCGGGCTGCCAGGCACTCAAAAAATTGACGGCGGCCGGGATCAAGATATACCAGGCAAAAACAACCCCGATCAGAAAAAGAAGAGTGGCGAAAGGTACCCCCCAGGCGACATATTTTTTCTCATTGGGTTCCAGGCCGGGCAAGATAAACATCAAAAACTGGTAGACCAACACCGGCATAGCCAAGATCATACCCGCCGTCAAAGCGACCTTAAAGTAAATGGTGATGCCCTCGGTTGGGCCCAAAACTTGCAGCTTTTGGCCATAAGGGGCGATCAAAAATTCCAAAATCTGCGTCGTGAACGCCGCAGAAATAAGTGTACCAACAAAAACGGCGATAGCCGCTTTGACCAGGCGATCCCGCATTTCGTCCAGATGTTCGAGCAAAGTCATCTGGCCGGCTAATTTTTCCCTTTTTTCTTTGAGCGAGGAAGTGGTGCTCATTCCGCAACCTCAGCAGGGGCAATAGGTGCTGGGGTGGGTTGGAGCGCAGGCGAGGCAGCATCTTCATTTTTCTCTGCCTTAGCCGATTCCAAAACTGTTTCGTCTTCTTGGGCCGGTGCGGTTACCGGTAACGCAGGACCTGCGGGTTGAATGGCTTCAACCGGCTCGGAGGTTTTAGTAATTTTTTCGGCAGGTGCATCAGGTGAGGTTGGTGAGGACGTTGGCTTGAGCGAGGTAGCGGCAGAATTAAGAGTTTTCCCTATCTGCGCTGCACCGGCGGTCAATTCGGCCTGGGTTTGACGGAGCGATTGTTTGGTTTCTTCAAGTTCTTTCCGAACTTCTTGTAGCTCTTCAAGGCGAGTGGCAGTCGTGATTTCCCGCTGCCATTCGGCCAAGAAACCCTGTGACATATTACGCAGGTCTCTAACATATTTCCCAGCTTTGCCGGCAATTTCGGGCAAACGGCGCGGGCCAAAGACCATAAGCGCAATAATAAAAATAAACAATAGTTCGGGAAAACCAACACCAAAAATATCCATTTTAAAGTAAAAAGCAGAAGCTTTTAAATAACCAGACCGATATTTCTATTCTCCTCAATAAGGGAAAAATGAAAGGAAGTTGCCGTTTTAAATAGGCATCTTTACAAGCTCACGCAGTTTCGTGCGGTCTCTGGCGACCAAACTGCCCAAAACGCCATTCACAAACCGGGGTGAACTCTCACTACCAAACATTTTGGCCAATTCGACGGCTTCATTGATAGCCACTTTCGGTGGGATTTCTGCTTCAAAGAGGAGCTCGTAAACGGCGATTCGCAAAATATTACGGTCAACAGCGGCGATTTGATCAATGGGCCATTCAGGCGCCAATTCGCCCACCACGCTGTCGAGATAAGTTCGATACGATTGCACGCCTACGGTGAGCGATCGGGCAAAAGTTCCGGCGGACTCTGGGAGGGCATTTTCCTCAAACCTGGTCTCAAGGGCAGTTTTGGCTTCGTGGTCGGTAAAATCCAACTCATAAAGCACCTGCAAGACCGCCGCACGAGCACGTCGTCGAACTTTCATAGGTTGCTCCCCCTCGATGAATAGAGGTTTGTCTGGGTATTCAATGTATTTGTGAATGTTCAATGTGATTTTGGATTTTGAACTTAGATCAAAAATCCAAATCAAAATTAAAATCTAAAAGTTATTGCATCACCAGGCCGCCATCTACAGTCAAAACATGCCCGGTGATAAAGGCCGCCTCGTCAGAGGCCAAAAACAGAACCGCGTAAGCCACTTCTTCTGCCGTACCCAGGCGTCCTAGTGGTGTATTTGCCACCGTAGACTTAATCATCTCCTCCGGCAAGACATCGGTCAAAGCCGTAGGGACGAAGCCGGGCGCAACAGCGTTTACCGTGATATTTCGTGAGCCAACCTCTCTGGCCAGGGCCTTGGTAAAACCAATAATACCGGCTTTGGAGGCGGCATAATTTGTCTGGCCGGCCTGCCCGGCCAAGCCTACCACCGACGTAATGTTAATAATACGCCCGTTCCGCTTTTTCATCATGGGCCGGATGGCCGCCTTAGAACAATAAAAGGTACTGGTTAGATTGGTTTGGAGGACCAGATTCCAATCTTCGTCCTTCATCGTCATGATGAGGGTATCGCGGGTAACACCAGCGTTATTTACAAGTATATCAATTTGACCGTAAGTGTCAACTGTTTCCTTGATAAGTCGCTGCGCTTCGCCATTCTGGCTGACATCAGCCTGGACGACCATAGCTTCGCCGCCGCCGGCTTTGATCGCCGCTACGACTTCTTCAGCTCCTTCCGGGCTATTCCGGTGGTTGACCACCACTTTTGCACCTTGAGCTGCCAGCGTTTTGGCAATTGCCGCGCCGATACCTCTAGAACTGCCGGTGATAACTGCTACTTTGCCAGATAGATCAAACATTGTTAGTCCAGTAAGGTCTCTATATCTTCCGGTTTTCCCACCGTTCGGGTGTCCATGTCTTTCGCAATCCGCTTGATCAAGCCGGTCAGAACATCTTTTGGACCAATTTCGATAAATTGATTGACCCCATGATTGACCATCCACACCACCGAATCCGTCCAACGGACCGAGGCGGTCAATTGGCTCTCCATCTCCAGCTTAATAGCCGGCAAAGAGTCAAGCGGTTCAGCAGTGATGTTAGCCAGAACCGGAATTTCTGGCAAGTTCAAGGGGGTTTGGTTGATTGCTGCCCGGAATTCATCGGCGACCACCCGCATCAACTCCGAGTGAGCAGCGATACTGACCGGCAGTTTGACCGCTCGCCGCGCTTTGGCTTGTTGGGCCAACTCAATACCCCGATCTACGGCGGCATTGTGGCCGGAAATGACAATTTGACCGGGCGAATTGTAATTAGCGATTTGCAACAGGCCATTACCTTCGGCGCTAACCTCCCGGCAAATTTTGGCAACCTCTTCGTCTTCCAGTTTCAGGATGGCCGCCATACCACCGGGGCTTAACTCGCCCGCCTTTTTCATGAGCCGGCCACGTTCACGTACCAGACGCAGCCCACTTTCAAAGGACAGAACACCGGCGGCCACATAAGCCGAATATTCCCCCAGACTGTGACCGGCCACGTAACTGGGCCTGGCCGCATAACCCGCTTCTCCAAGCGCCGCCAATGCCGCGATGCTGGTGGTAAAAATGGCCGCTTGAGTATTGATGGTGTCGTTCAAATCGGCTTCCGGCCCCTCAAAACAAAGCCGACTCAAGGAAAAGCCCAGTATCTTGTCCGCTTGATCAAAAATTTGGCGGGCAGATGGATTCTTTTCGGCCAAAGCCAGGCCCATGCCTACTTCTTGAGACCCTTGACCAGGGAATACAAAAGCGATTTTTTCAGTCATCTTCAGACAGGAAGTAGGGAGTAGGGAGTAGGGAATAATTTTTCTTACTCCCTACTTCTTCCTCACTCCTGATTATTTCTTCGCCGGGGTGGTATCTTCTTGCGGAAGTACCTGCACGCCGTTGTAGGTTCCACATTTCAGGCAAACATGGTGCGACACATGAAGCGTGTGGCACTGCGGGCATGGCACCAGGTGCGGCATTTTTAAACGCAGATAATGCGCTCGCCGGCGGTCTCGCCGGACGCGGGATACTTTTCGTTTTGGCAGGGCGCCCATAGTTAACTAAATCCTTCCTAAAATTGTTACAAATGGTATTAATCTTCCGTTTTCAGGTCGTTCAAACCTGACCAACGTGGATCGGTGATTTCATCCTCACAATTGCAATCGACCAGGTTGCGATCCTGCCCGCAATGAGGGCAGAGACCTTTGCAATCGGGGCGACAATAAAGAACACTGTCACTGGCTAACAACAATTCCTGGCGCACCACCTCCGACAGATTCAGGATGTGTTGCTCGTCAATCAGGTTAGCTTCTTCAATCTCCGGCGGTTGGATAATAGCCGTCCCGGTGACAATGTCCAGGGTCGGAAAAAACTCTTCTTCTAATTCAATTTCTACCCGGCTGGTAAAGGTGGCCAAACAGCGGCCACAATTTTTCTGGATGACCCCCGCCAGTTCTCCGGTAACCAGGATATCCGCCCCTGTTCGCAAGAAACGGACATGGCCGGTCAAAGGCGAAACAATCTTTAGATCTTCGTCCAGTTCGCTGGCGCTGGCAACGTTAACCTCATAACTTCGAGATGCGCCGGTTGCCTCTTTAAGTAATTGAGCGACATTAAATTCCAGGCCAGGTATAGCCAGCTCAATTTGATTTTTACGCATAACGGAGAATTATAGAGCAGAAGGGTTGAAACGCAAAATCAAGCGGCAGGGTAACAAAGTAGCAGGTAGCAAGGTAACAAATTTCCTACTACTTTGCTACCTGCTACTTTGCTACCTGCTACCTACTACTTTGCTACCTGCTACCTGCTACTTTGCTACCTGCTACCTGCTACTTTGCTACCTGCTACCTACTACTTTGCTACCTGCTACTTATTCTCTTCCTCAAGAACCTCGCTGGCTTCGCCACTTTCCTCCTGGTCAGCCTGGCGGGACTGGGTTTCGCGAACCTGGCGCAGGCCATTGCGCACAGTGGTGAGGGTTTTCATGAGTTGTTGTTCCAGTTCGCTCAATTGGTCAACGATATACTCATCGGTTTCGGCTAAAATCTCCTCGGCCTGGTGGTGAGCATTAACCTCAATTTCTTTAGCTCGCTCACGAGCAAAATCAACCAACTCGTGATTCTCGGTCAAGGCTCTAGCCTTTTCACGGGCCATTTCCAGCAGGCGGTCGGCCTCTTCCTGCGCTTGCAGCAACAAGCGGTCTCGCTCGGCTTCGGTACGCTTGGCCAACTTAACTTCTTCGGGGATGGAAATGCGCATCTGGTCAATAATGTCCAGGAAAGCATCTTCATGCACAATCACGTTAGAGGTAAAAGGCAGATGAAAACTTTCCGTAACCAACGACTCAAGCCGATCAATGAGATGAAGGATATCCATTGAAACCACCTTTAATCAACAATTATCCTCTCAATTATTCAGGTAATTGCCATAATTGTCAATCTCTGACCGACACAATTTTGATGCGATTGTTCGCCTCGACATCAACCGTTGCTTTTCGATGAAATGCTTTGATCACCACCGGGGGCGCGATGTGCTCAATACTACCCCGATTCAGGGCGACTTCTTTGAGCAAACTAGAACTCAGAAAAGAATACTCCTGGCTAGCCATCAGGCAAACCGTATCGATATCTGGTTCAAGACTATGATTGGCCAGCGATAGTTGCAGTTCCCACTCAAAATCAGACAGGGCACGTAAGCCGCGCACAATATAACCGGCCTCCTGTTCTTTGGCAAAATTGATGGTCAGTCCACTGTAACTTTTCACCTGGACATTCTGCAAATGGGCCAACGCCTCGCGGGTCATTTCCAACCGTTCCTCGATGGAAAAGAGTAAACTTTTCATCGGGCGGTCGTAGACGCCTACAATCAACTCGTCAAATAGCTGGGCAGCGCGGGCTGCGATATCCACATGTCCGTTGGTGATGGGATCAAAAGTGGCGGGATAAATAGCTCGTTTCATTAATTCAAATCACTCCCTGGATTCCAGAAATTGGCCAGTTGGCGCACCAACAAGCGGTGTTGCGGCTGCTCTAAAAGAGGATCTTTCTCAAAGATCAGTTGGGCCTCCTGGCGGGCCAGTTCCAGCAACTTGGTATCGCTGAGCTTGACCAACTTCAAATCAGGTAAGCCGCTCTGACGCGTGCCGAAAAATTCGCCGGGGCCGCGCATCTGCAAATCCAACTCGGCCAGTTCCAGGCCATTACTAACCCGTTCGATGGCCTGCAGCCGCTGCTCGGCTTCGACGCTCAAGTTATCAGCCAGAAGCAGGCAATAACTTTGATGTTCGCCCCGCCCAACTCGCCCGCGAAACTGGTGCAATTGGGACAGGCCAAACCGATTGGCCCCTTCCACCAGCATAACCGTTGCATTGGGCACATCAATCCCAACCTCGACCACCGAGGTTGAAACCAGGATCTGCAACTCCTTATCGCGGAAAGCCGTCATCACCCGTTCTTTTTCTTCGGCCCTCATACGCCCGTGCAGCAAGCCCAACTTGAGCCGGGGGAAAATTTGCGTTTGCAGCCGCTTATACTCCTCAACAGCCGACTTAGTCTCGGTTTTTTCCGACTCTTCGACCAGGGGGCAGATAATAAAGGCCTGCCGCTCCTGTTCAATTTGTAATTTAATAAAACTATACGCCCGCTCTCGCTCTTTGGGCGTCAACCAGCGAGTTTGGATAACCTGGCGGCCTGGCGGCAATTCATCAATAATGGATAGTTCCAGGTCACCATATAGGGTCAGGGCCAGCGTACGTGGGATAGGCGTGGCGGTCATAACCAGCATGTGCGGGTTAAAGCCCTTCTCCCGCAGGGCCGTGCGCTGCTCTACGCCGAAGCGGTGCTGCTCGTCGATCACCGCCAAGCGCAAATTTTTTAGCTCGACATAGTTCTGGATAATGGCATGCGTGCCGACCAGCACATCAACCTGTCCATTGACCAACTTTTCCAACAATTCCTGGCGCTCGGCTGCAGGCGTACTGCCGGTTAACAGGCGAACCTGGAAAGAACGTCCTAATGTTTCGCCAATCGGCCCCAGCAGCCGGCTCATACTCTGGAAATGTTGTTCAGCCAAGATTTCTGTGGGGGCCAGGATGGCTGCCTGGCCGCTATCAAGGACGGTCAGCACCATAGCCGCCAGGGCCACCACTGTTTTCCCGGAACCAACATCACCCTGCAACAGGCGGCCCATGGGCGTGTCACGCTGCAGGTCGGCTAAAATTTCGTCAAGCACGCGGCGCTGGGCTTGGGTAAGCGGAAAGGGCAACGCCTGGATGAGGTGGTCAACCGTCTCAGGGTTGACTTTGACCGGCCGGCCCTTTTGCGCCTGCCAGGCCCGGCGCTGGCGCAGCACCCCTAACTGGATGAGCAGGAGTTCGTCAAAGGCCAGGCGGCGGCGGGCTGCTTCCAATTTGTCCCAATCGTCGGGAAAATGGATCTGGCGGACAGCCTCATCCAGGGGAAGCAGATTGAGCCGCTGGCACGACTCCTCCGGCAGGTAGTCGGGCAGGCGGCGCGTCCAGTAATCGACCGTACTCTTGACCTGGTGGCGCAGCCACTTGATGGTTAATCCCTCGGTCAGGGGGTAGACCGGCACAATCCGCCCGGTGTGGATAAGGTTACGGTCCAACTCCTCCCAATCGGGCGAGTTGAAGGTCAGGCGACCCAGGTACTCATCCACCTTACCACTAAGGACAATTTGCATACCAGGGCGGAGTCTTTGGGCCAACCAGGGCTGGTTGAACCAGGTAACATCCATCGTGGCCGTGCCATCAGAGATGGTCGAGGTGACGATGGGCCGCCCACTGCGGGCGTCGCGTTGGCGAGTCTCCCATACCTGGGCGATGACTGTTACCTCTTCGCCATATTGGAGTCGATTGAGCGGTTTGAGGGTACGGTAATCGTCGTACCGACGAGGGTACAAGCTCAAAAAATCCCCCACCGTACTCACGCCAAGATTAGCCAACTTTTTACCCATTGCCCCTTTGATGCCCGGCAGCCGTGTCACCGGCGAGTCCAGGCCAACACCGGCTAATTCCGGCGGAGATTCTCGCCGGGGTGGGGGCGTCGGTTTGGGGGCAGGTTGGGGTGAAGGGTCAGTTTGGGACACCGGGAGAGATGGTTCTGGCTCCGGTTCGGCTTGGTCCTCCGCAGGCAGGTTGATGGGGGCAGGTTCTGGGGGCAGGGCGGGCGATATCGGCCGATTTACCGCTCTGGCAGGTTCCGACTTTTTTTCGGTGAATTCGCGTTGGTCGTTATTGCCAAGACCGGCAACGCTAGCTTTGTGCAGTTTGACCAAGATGCGGTGAATGTAACGAGGCCGATCGGCTTCGGCTACTTCAGGGTAGTGTCCCAGGTCTTGCACAATTTCTTGAATGAGGCTGCGCCCCTCGTCGTCGGTGGCCTCTTGCAAAGCCTCGTTGCCCCAGTTGGGAGCGAGTTTTTCCAATCCACCCAGGATAGCTTTGTTTTTATATCCCAGGCGTTTTTCCTGGGTCAACATTTTGCTGAGTTTGTCGAAGCTAGGAAGCATAAGGGTTTTTGATTTTCGATTTTGGATTTACGATTTACGATTGCTCTTCTCGTAAATCGTAAATCATAAATTTCTAGAAAGTCATTCCCTCGTAGACAACAATCCCCAAAGCATTGGGACCCACTCGCGTGGCTAAATCAGGTCCATATTGAATGATGGGGAAGCGCAGCTTGGGAAAACTTTGCAACAGACGGTCTTGTAGAACAGCGGCTTCTTTTTTGGGCTGTTTACTGGGTTGAATAATAGCAGTTTGCTCTAAATTATCAAATTCGGCCACAAATTCAAAGAGTTTCTCAATGGCCTTTTCCGTAGTGCGAACCTTTTCCAGGGGGATAATATCGCCGTCTTCCATAAAGAGGATAGGCTTGATATTGAGCATCGAGCCAAGAATGGCCTGGGCCCGGCCGATGCGTCCGCTGCGCTCCAGGTAGTCCATCGTTTCCACGTAAAACACCAGGTAAATATGGGGAATCATGCCGCGCACCAGACGAACAATGTCATCCAGCGTAGCTCCCTCATTGGCTGCTTTAGCCGCTGCTTTCACCAAAATACCCAACCCGACCGACGTGGTCATCGAGTCTATAATTTCAATACTACAACGTCCTAAAAGGGGTTCTGCCCCCAGACGAGCCTGGCGAATAGTTTTACTCAGGTGACTGGAAATATGGATAGAGAGAATCTGGTCGGTTTGTTTGTGCAACTTGGTGTAAAGTTGTTCAAACACGTCAGAGTCGGGGGGGATACTATCCGGGTAAGGCGCGCCGTAGTTCAAGCGGCGGAAAAGCTCATCCGAGTCGATTTCTATGCCCTCCAGAAACCGGTCGTGGCTTAATTGAATACTCAACGGCGCCACATGGATGTCTAATTTCCCAACATCACCCGGCTCAAAATAGGCGGTGCTATCGGTAACAATGGCAACTTTTCTAGACAAGGTAAATCTTACTCCAGCGAGATAATGTAGGTATAGTAGGGTTGTCCCCCCTCATGAATTTCCACTTCCAGGTGAGGGTAATTGGCCCTAATTTTATCGGCCAGAATATCGGCCTGTTCCGCCGAGCTATCCTGGCCAAAATAAACGGTTAGCAGTTCGTGCTCAAAGGCATTAACCTTCGCTAGCACGCCGAGGGCTACCTCATCGTCATTTTGCCCTACACTGACCAACTCATCATTAAAGAGGCCCATCACGTCGCCCGGCCTGATTTGAAATCCGTTAAGATTAGTATCACGTACCGCCTGGGTGATTTCGACGGTCTGCACCTGCCGAGCGGCCTGAAGCATACGTTGGGCGTTGGTTTCCAAACCGGCTTGATAATTGAAGGTGAGCAAGGCCGCAATTCCCTGCGGAATCGTTTTAGTCGGCACCACCCGCACGTTTTTGGGCGATAATTTTTGGGCCTGCTGAGCAGCCAAAATAACATTGCTATTGTTGGGCAAAACCAACACATCATCCACAGGCACTTGATTGATAGCTTCCAACAGCTCCTGCAGACTAGGATTCATCGTCTGCCCGCCGAAGACAATCTGGCCGGTCCCTAAACTCTGCAAAATTTGGGCCAGGCCCTGGCTAGGCGCAACACAAACCGTAGCGATATTCGTCATCGACTCCCGCAGATGTTGGGTCATCTGGGCCGGCAGCGCCAGCGCCGGCGGCGGAGCGACAGCCCGCTCCCGGACAAACTTCTTGGCCTGCAACTCCATATTCTCCACGACCACATCGTTGAGTACGCCCTGGTTTGCGCCATAACTAAGCGCATGCCCCGGATCGTGAGTGTGGACGTGGACTTTGACGGTACACTCGTCGCCGACCACCAGGGTTGACCAGCCCAAACGATCAACCTGCGCCCGAATTTCGGCGACATTCAAGCCATCGCCCTGAATGAGAAATTGGACATCGTAGCCGTAGGCGGACTCTTCCGCCCCCAGAGTTGAACGCAAGGCCGGCGCAACAGCCGTGCCGGTCGAGTTTACCTCAATCGGCTCACCACGCAAAAAACGCAGGCCGCCTTCCAGAATATAAACCAAGCCCTGCCCGCCGGAGTCGGTCACGCCGGCCTCCTTCAAAATCGGCAGCAGATGCGGGGTTTGGGCCTGGGCGATTTTGGCGGCGACCACCATATCGGCCACTACGACCGCCAAGTCCGAGTTCGTGGCGGCGCTTCGCCGGGCGGCGTCGGCGGCAGCACGAGCGACAGTCAGAATCGTACCCTCCACCGGGTTGAACATACTTTGATAGGCCAGCTCCACGCCCCGCTGCACCGCGTGAGCCAAATCGGCGGCGGTGAAAGTTGCCTGCCTTGCCAGACCGACGGCCAATCC
The DNA here is from genome assembly GCA_964622215.1 of uncultured Caldilineaceae bacterium. Taxonomy (GTDB): domain Bacteria; phylum Chloroflexota; class Anaerolineae; order 4572-78; family J111; genus DSQQ01. The sequence goes on along the minus strand of CAZUNT010000016.1, from coordinate 19,462 downwards.
CTGCAAAAATTGGGAGAGGATAACCCCGGAATTGCCCCGCGCGCCCATCAATGCGCCGTGTGCGATAGTGGCGGCAATGGTTCCCGCTTGATGGTCAGCCGCCGTCTCTACTTCCGCCAGGGCGGAGCGTATGGTCAGCACCATGTTCGTGCCCGTGTCGCCATCGGGTACAGGAAAGACGTTAAGACTATTGACCAGGTGGGCGTGGATTTCCAACCACTGCCGACCAGCCTGAAAGAACTGCTTCAGGCCCACCCCGTTGCAGACCAAAACAGTCCTCTCTTTTATCTCAAAGCCCTCGGCGATGAGCGGCTCATCCCTTCGATTTTCCAACCATTCCATCCCACTTTTTGCCAATTTACGACCCCTATGCTATAGTATCCGGCGCATTTGCGACAATTCTGGGAAGGAAATATATCATGGCTAAATGTGAAATGTGTCAAAAAGGGACGTTGAGTGGACACAATGTGAGCCACTCCATGCGCCATACCAAACGGCAGTGGAAACCTAATGTGCAAAAAGTGACCGTTATGAAAGGTGGTCGCCCCGTAAAAATGCGGTTGTGCTCTCGTTGCCTCCGCACGGCGGCCAAAGCCTGAGTTGCTAACTCGTTAGGCTTAACAGCCAGTCTTTAAAGGCCAGCGATGAGGCTGGCCTTTTTTGTTAACCAATTTTGGGGCTATGGCCCGACAATGACTAACATAATACAACGTTCACCTTGAAAATGCAAGGCTTATAAGACAGGAGTCCCAAAATTGGGGATTACTGTTTCTGCCGCTATTTGGCCTTGATTGTGGGCATTATGCAACTGACCACAACCGGCCGCAATGTCTATTCCCCGCCGCAGGCGAACCGTAGTCGGAATACCGGCCGCTTCCAGCCGATCTCGAAAAGCAAAGACCCGCTCGTCGGGCGAACCGCTCCAGGGCGAACCGGGGGTGGGGTTGAGCGGGATCAGGTTGACGTGGCTCAGCACCCCCTGGAGTAACTCGGCCAGTTGGCCGGCCTGCGCCTCGTTGTCATTCAAGCCATCCATCAAGGCATATTCAAAAGTGACCCGCCGGTGCGTCACTCCGATGTAAGCACGGATGGTCTGCATCAGCATAGCCAGCGGGTAGCGGCGATTGATCGGCACGATGGCGTCACGCAGTTCATCCGTTGGCGCGTGCAGGGAGACGGCCAGGCCCACCTGTTCCGGCTCCTTGCTCATGCGGTGGATAGCCGGAACCAGGCCCACGGTGGACAGGGTCATGTGCCGCGCCCCCAGGTTAAAGCCCGCCGGGTTGTTCAGGCGGCGAATGGCCCGCCAGGTTTCGGCGTAATTGGCCAGCGGCTCGCCCATCCCCATAAAAACAATATTGGTGACCCGCTTGCCTTCCCGCTCAAGCTGTCGGGCGAAGTGAAGCGTCTGGGCCACAATTTCCCCGGCCGTCAGGTTACGCTTAAAACCCATCTGCCCGGTCGCGCAGAAGGGGCAGGCCATCGCGCAGCCGGCCTGGGTGCTAATGCACAAGGTCTGGCGCTGGTCGTAGCGCATCAACACAGCTTCGATCTGCCGGCCATCGGGCAGGGCGAACAGCGTTTTGCGGGTGTAACCGTCGGAGGAGTCGAGCGAGATTAGCGAAGCCAGAGGGTCCAGCGTCGTATTCTCGGCCAGGCGCTGCCGCAGCGACTTGGGCAGGTTGCTCATCTCGGCCACGCTGGCCACGTGGCGCTGGTAAAGCCAGGTTTCGATCTGGCCGGCGCGGTAAGCCGGTTCGCCCCAGGAAGTTATCAATTCTTTTAGCTCAACCGGGGAGAGGTTGAGGAGAATAGGTTTGTCAGTCATGTTGCGGTTTAAGCGGCGATAGCTTCGGCATCTCGCTCCTCGATAGTTACTCCGGCAATATTAGGAATAGATAGACCGAGCTGCAATGCCAATAATACATTTCCTTCAATCACACCCTGCAAGTTCTCACGAGCTTCCTCAAAAGTATCCCCCTGGGCAAAAAAACCGGAAGCTCCTGGAACCTGAGCAATCACAATCCCATCTTCATCTCGCTCGTACTCAGCCTGTTTGAGAGCTGCTTCCACATATTGCGACAGGGAAAAAAACTTAACTTTTTTCATCACCTATCTCCTCATTCCGACTTTTGACTGGCTTCTCTTTCCGTTTGAACAAACCACCGATTTTCCGGGGCACAAAGGTAATAATCGCCCAGATAAACCCAAAAATCCCGCCGATGACTCTAAAAATCACCTTCCAGGTATTGACATACCAACGCAAGCCCTTGCGACTCGTCTCGCCGGCGGCCTGGACGCCGGAAGATACAGCCGGACCGACCGTCTCGGCCATTTTACCTGCGCCGCTCACGACAGCTTCGCCGGCCACTTTCCCCGCCTCGCCAATTTTGCCCGCTCCCAGCATCAAGGCGCTGCCGGCGGATTTGCCGCTTTCAGCCAACCACAGCCCAATCCGGCGCTCATCCACGCCGGTGATGGTCCGCAGACTATCGGTCCAGGTGCCGACCGCCTCCGGCCCCACCCGGAAATAGGCATCGGCTCGCTGGCCGATGACATAGGTTGACAGAGCATTCGTACCGGCGGAAGCAATCACGCCGACAATAGGCAAAGCTTTGACAATCGCTTTTTCGGCAAAACGCTCCCCGACCTCGATGGCAATCACCTCCCCGGCTTTGCGGGCCAGGGCGCTCGTGCCGGCGCTGAGGCCGGTAATAAGCAGCACCAACTGCTGCTTATCGCTTTCAGTCAAGGGGTAATCATAGGCTGCCGCGATTTCCAGCACCAACTCGGCCTGGAGTTTAAAGGTCGCGCCGATGTCCGCCGCCACGCCCAGGGTCAGCGCCGCCGCTGTGCCGATGCCGGGGATCAAACCCGCGCTGGAAGTGACCACGCCAACCGTGCCGGTGCGCTGGCACTTGTCGCGGATCAACCGCTGGGAGAGCTGCTCCGCCGTCTCATCGGGATATTTTTCCTGCAGCGCCTTGACCCGCTCCGCAGCCGCCGCGATGTCTACCTCGTTAATTACGCCAAAGATCAGCCGCAGCAGCCGGTTGGCCTGCTCGTCCACCTGTTTTTGCCCCGCCGGCCCCTTCGATTCGGCGGCCTGTAATTCCCGGCCAACCGCAGTCATAATTTCCTGGGCTTGAGTTTTAAGTGATGGTTCGGTCATAACTTTGGGCCGTCCTTTTTGGAGTTAAAAGTTGAAGGTTGAAAGTTTGAAAGTTAACCTACAACCTGTAACCTACAACCTGATACGTGATTTCTGTTACCAGAATTATAACGAATTTTGGCCGCTTGCCCAATAGTGGAATCACTGAAGACACTGAGGAGGGCTGAAGGCGCTGAAGCCGAGGCTTAATTCAGCGGCCTCAGCCTTGCCAGTCTTATCAGTGATTCAAGCGATGGGTCAGTTTTGAAACTGACCCCCTATGGATTCGGGTGAACCCGGCTTAGGATCAGCGACAGGTGGATACCTGTCACTATCACAAATACCCAAAGGATATGATGTCAGCCGGATCAGGGTGTACACCGCAACCATTTGGACCACGAAAACGCGAATTTGCCGCGAAAGGCGTGAAGGAGACTGTTTCTTTCGCGTTTTTCGCGGCTTTCGTGGTCCGCGCCTCTTTTTTTACACCCCGAACTATGGTATACTGCCCCTACAGCGCGACAAAATCAAGCCGCCCAAACCGCCGCCGGAGGTCCCCAACGATGAGCCAAACCCCCGAACCTATCCTGGCCAAGATACGAGAAGCCAAAGAGAAACAGCTAGAGGGTTGATTGTCTAACTTTGTGGCTCACCAGCGACTGATGCAGGAGGCTTTCAAGGAGATAAAAGATGTCTCTTGAAATCGTTCGATTAACCAAGCAGCATTTAAACCAGGCGGCGCTACTGGTGAGTCAGCGCTACCAAGAATTGCTTAAACAAGTTCCAGCTTTACCCGCTCGTTACGCGGAAATGGCGACATTGCTGCCCCTACTTAACGATATAATTGAAGCCGGGCTGGGAAGTGCGGCGTTTGAAGGAGGCCAACTCAAAGGTTTCCTAACCGCCTGGTTGTTGCCTTCTTTCCGGGGAAAGCGTTGTGCCTTTTCGCCGGAATGGGCTAACGCCGCCCTACTGCCGAATAGCCGACCTATCTATGAAGCCCTCTATACCAATGCAGCGACCAAGTGGGCAGCGGAAGGTTATTTTACCCATCTGATCAGTCTTTTCCCGCATGATAGTGATGGTCTAGCAGGTTGGCACTGGCTAGGTTTTGGGATGATAGCGGTTGATGCCGTGCGTGACCTACAACTTATAGCGGAACGCGATAACCCAGTAGACATCCGGCAGGCTACCCCGCAGGACATTGAGCATGTGCTGAAGTTAAATCATGCCTTGGGACGGCATAGTGCGGGTTCCCCTACCTTCTTAGTTGAAAACGAAACCCGAGACCGGTCATATTATGAAGAAATTTTGGCCGACCCAGATAAGGCAATCTTGTTAGCGGAGCGGGGCGCAGAACCTCTAGCTTATCTGGAACTTGGGCCAGCCAGTGAAGACGCCTGTACCATCATCTATGATGAAAAAACAACCAGCATCATCGGTGCTTTTACCGAGGAACAAGTACGAAATACCGGGGTTACCACGGCCTTGCTGAACCGGGCGTTGATATGGGCGCGAGCGCAAGGTTATGAACACTGCGCGGTGGATTTTGAGCCGATGAATTATCTGGCCAGGCGTTTTTGGTTAAGATATTTCCAACCCGTAAGCTATACCTTGATTCGCCAAGTAGATGAAAGAGTATTGGTATAAGTAAGGAGAACGGTTTTTGAGCAATAAATTATCCCTTATCCACCAAATCGAACAACTCTCTGCCGAGAGCCAGGCTAAATTGGCCGAGTATGTGGCTTTTTTGCAGTGGCAGGAGGCGCAGGCACAGGCGGCTCAGGCGCAAGATTGGAGTTTTAGCTTCATCGAAGCCTTCAAGGAGGCGGCGGTTTTTGCCAGCCAGGGACCGGCGGGAATGGATGTCAACATGGCTCCGGCTACGGTCGGCGGGGAAACTCGACCGGCACTGTGGGCGCATCCGCCGCTGGCCGGGCAGGCAACCATCGAGTATCACGTGCCGATTCCACAGGAAATCAGCCAAGTGCGGCTGCGGTTGGCGATTGGCATCCGCGATGGGGCTAAAATCGCCGAGGATAACCTGGTCGCTTTTAGCGTACGAGTCAATGGACTGCGGGTGTGGGGCCGGCAGAGCAACGCTCAAACCTGGCAAGAGGTCGATCTTCCCCTAAATTTAATCACCGGCGACGTGGTCCGTCTTGAGTTTGCCACCGAGGCTCTGGGCAGTCACCAGTGGACCTGGGCGGTGTGGGGAGAACCGGAATTAATCGGCCAAGTCAAAAGCCAGTGAAAAGTTTTTGGCGAAAAATCTTCACGTTTCATACCTCACGTTACACACTAGCCCGGTAATCCTTCAAAATCGAGCCGCCGATAAACTCGCGCAGTAGAGAATTATCCGGCACTAAATCGGGTAGGCAGGATTCAAACCACTGCAAGAAGGATAGCAGCCGCTTGGCCTCGACGTGTTCCGGTTTGCCTGGCTCGATTTGCAGCAGCAGCGGTTCGGCCAGGGGCTTGAGAACGGCCAACTCATAGGCCAGGGCCGAGTTGAACATCACGTCGGCGTTTTCCTGATAGGGAAAAATCCACTTGTGCTCGCCCCGCCGCACTTTGGGCCAGCGGGCAATCGTATCCCTGGCCGTGTAACCGCGGGTCTGGGCATCGCGGACGATGCGCCGGATCAGCCGGGTATCGGTGGTTGCCACCCGGTTGTGCCGGTCCAGATTGAGTTGGGTTAAAGCCGAAACATAAATGCGGAAAGTCGTCTCCGGGGGGATGTGGGGCACCAAGTCGGGGTTCAGGCCGTGAATCCCCTCGACAATCAGAATATGATCTTGGCTAATGGAGATCGTTTCGCCCTGCTCACGCCCGCCGGTGAGAAAGTTGTAGTGAGGCAGCATCACTTCCTCGCCCCGCATCAAACGCAGCAGCACGTCGTTAAACAGTTCCAGGTCCAGGGCGTAGAGGCTCTCGTAATCATAATCCCCTTCCTCGTCGAGCGGGGTCTGTTGGCGTTCGACGATAAAATCATCCAGGCCCAGGGCCATCGGTTTGATCCCATGAGCCATCAGTTGGATCGCCAGGCGTTTGCTAAAGGTCGTTTTGCCCGACGACGACGGTCCCGAAATGAGCACCAGGCGCACTTTCGGATGCAGCGAAGCCAGCAGGGTGGCAATTTGAGAGATACGCTGCTCGTGCAGGGCCTCGGCCACCAAAATCGTTTCCGCCAGCTTGTGGCTCTTAATCACCTCGTTTAAGGCGCCGACATCTTGGATACCCAGCTTGGCCAACCACTCGCCATACTCGTTAAAAACACTGACCAGCCGGGGATACTCGACCAATGGTTGCAACTCGTTGGGGCGGCTGCTGCGGGGGTAACACAGCACAAAGCCATTGGTATAGGGGCCGACTGAAAATAATCTTAGATAACCGGTCGAAGGGACCATATAACCGTACAGGTAATCCCGGTAGCCGTTAAGGCTGTAAATGGTCAAGTAGGGTTTGCGCCGCGCCAGCAGCAGGCGCAACTTATCATCCGCGCCCCGTGCTCTAAACAACTCTTCCGCCTGTTTGATAGAGATGCGCTCCTTGTGAATGGGCAAGTCGGCCTTCACCAGTTCGTGCATGCGGGCATCAATTTGTTTCAACTCGGCCTCGCTGAAGGGAGAGCGCCCCTCGACCTCGCAGTACAGCGCCCCAAAATTTAGCCCATACTCCACGTTAATTTTGGCTTCCGGGAAAAGTTCATTAGCTACGGCAATGAGCAGCAGAGCCAGCGAGCGGCGATACACCCGCATGCCGTCGCTGTCGGACATAGTCAACACCCGCACCCGCAAGTCGCCATGGGCGTGATAGGTCAACTCGCGTAGTTGGCCGTTGACCAGGCAAGCCATCGGCAGGGGTTCGGCGGGAAAGTTGCCGGCCTTGATAAAATCTTCGATGGTAGAGCCGAGAATTCCCTCCAAAATTTGCCCATCACTAAATTTTATTTGGGCTGTTGTCCGGGGTTGGGCCGGCCAAATATTCAGGTTCATAATTTTACCGGTCCGGAGAGCATCGCCAGCAGGAGTTTGACTGCATTTTGCACATCGCTATAGCTGACCATTTCCGAGGGGGTATGGACGTAGCGGCAAGGAATAGACAACGCTCCAGCCGCGCTGCCCTCGTGGGCCAACTGCATCGCTTTGGCGTCCGTCGTGCCAAAGGGGAGAATTTCCATCTGGTAAGGGATTTTGTTTTTAGCGGCTGTATCGGCCATCCAGCGTTTGACGCCAGGGTGAGCCAGCATGCCCCGATCCATCACCTTAATGGCCGGTCCCAGGCCCAGCTTGACCTCAAAATTTTTGCGGGCAGGGATGTCGCCGCTGTCGGTTACATCGACGGCGATGGACACATCAGGATGAACCTTGTAAGCCGCAGTGGTCGCCCCGCGGGTACCGACTTCTTCTTGCACGGTGAAGACGAAGTAAACTTCATGGGGGGTCTGTTGAAGCTGTTGCAACGTTTCGATGAGGATGGCGCAGCCAATCCGGTCGTCCATACTTTTGGCCACCAGCGCATCGCCCAAATCTACGTAGGGCCGCTCAAAACCGGCCACATCGCCGACCCGCACCGGCACATCCTTTTTGCTTTTGGCTCCAAAATCCAGGTACAGCTTACGATGGGAGGAATCCAGCCCATCGTGCAGGAGCCAGTTTTCGATATTGATGACGCCCAAAGCTCCATTCGTAAAGATGGCCCGGTTGCCTACCATCGTCTCCGGGCGGACGCCGCCCAGCGGGGTCAAGCGAGCAAACCCCTTGTCGTCAATGTAGGTCACAATCAGCCCAATTTCATCCATGTGGGCGGCCAGCATAATCTTGACCCCGCCGCCACTCCCTTTCTTCACCGCGTGCAGGTTACCCAGCGGGTCTATCTCAATTTGGTCGGCATGGGGGGTAACACGAGTTCGAATGATGTCGCGCACGGCATTTTCGTAGCCAGGCGGGCCGTAGGCTTCGGTGAGTTGTTTGATTAAGTCTTTCACAAGTAGCTCCATAGAAAATAGTGAACAGTGATTAGTAATTAGTGATCAGTGAACTGTTAAACTGATAACTGATTACTATTCACTACATAGCGGTCGGTAGTCAGCGGTTACTTTTTTCAGGGTGGCCTGCATCAGCTTGACTGTGTTCCAAAAATCGGCCAAATCCAGGATAGCGGCAGGCGAGTGGATGTAACGAGCCGGAATACTGACCGCTACCGAGGGCACACCCTCGCGGGCCAGATGCACCGCGCCGGCGTCGGTGCCGCCGATACCGGGCCGTTTAAACTGGTAGGGTAATCTCTCGGCCTCGGCAGCGTTCACAAGCAAATCCACCAGGCGGCGGTCGGCGATGAAGCTGCGATCCATCACGGTGATGGCCGGGCCATGACCCAGGCGGGGAAAACCTTCCGGGGCATCTTCGTCGAGGGAGGGCAAATCATCGGCGGCAGTACACTCCAGGATAAAAGCTAGGTCAGGATTGGCCGTGTAGGCCCCCACGCGCGCTCCCCGCAGGCCAATTTCCTCCTGCACGGTGAACACAGCCACTAAATCGACCGGGTAATCGCCTTTAAGCAATTCTAATAATACCGCACAGCCGGCTCGGTCATCGAACGCCTTACCTTTGACCAATCCTTGATCCTTACGCCGGCGTGATAGCTTGCCCAGATAACCAAATTGGGTCGCAAAGGTGGCAAAATCACCCACGCTGACTTTGCCGTTGGCATCGGAATTGCTGGCGCCAATGTCGATGTACATCGAATCAATTTTATCGACCCGGTCATACTCACCGTCATGCAGCAGGTGGACCGGTTTAAGGCCGACGACGCCGGGCACGCGCTCTTTACCCACAACCACCGCCTTACCTAGCAGTACCCGCCGGTCGAATCCACCGATGGGCTTAAATTTCAAATGACCGTTACTTTTGATCTCGGAAATCATAAAGCCCACTTCGTCCATGTGAGCTGTGACCATTACCCGTAAAGATGAAACCTCTGAGGTTTTAGAAACCTCAGAGGTTTTTTTTGTGACCTCTGAGGTCTGAGGAGACCGGGCGCGACGGGTCACAAACAGGTTGCCCATCGTATCCACCCACCACTCATCGGCGTAGGGCTTGGCTACGTCAAGGATGATTTTCCTAACATTGTCTTCGACGCTGGACACACCAAAAGTATTGGAGAGTTGCTCAAGATACATAGTCAATTGCCTACTACCTTACTTCTAACTTGAAGCGCAAGTTACCGACCCCAATAATATCGCCTTCGGTTAGAGGGGTGGGTTTTGACAACGGCAACTCGTTAAGCATAGTCCCAGTACCGCTGTCCAGGTCTTCCAGCCACCACACGCCACCAGCCTGGCTTAAGCGAGCATGCCTGGCCGAGGCTGAGGCATCATGCAGGACAATGGTATTTCCGGCGTCACGGCCTAAAAGCGTAATCGGCTGCAAGGGCAAAACCTCGCCCACAACCCAGGCCTCATTCCCATTGGCAGCCATGACCCGCAGTTGATAGTTGAGAGGGAGGGCTGCAGCCTGCTTCAACTCACGCCAGATGAGGTAAAAGGCGATTCCCAAGAAACTGTAGAGAATAACTGTCGCTACGATGCGTAAGCCGAATAAAATCCACTCCAAATTCACTGCAACACACCCTGGACATTTAAGTGGATTATAACGCAGACAAGAGGAATTGAAAAGATACCTCTCACCCTTCCACTTCTTGTTCTCGCTGGCTCAACCTTTCACGGCGGCGCTCGCGGCGACGGCTCTTGGCCTCTTCCTCTGTAGTCACAGACCTTTCAGGAATCAGCCCTTTCAGGTGAGGGAATTCATCTATACTATGGGGCAGGCCCAGGGCATCGACAAAACGAGCCTGGAAAGTTGGCTCGATAGCCGTTTCGATATACTCGATCCAGCGAGCCAATTCTCGCGCCCGTTGGCGACGCTCGCGACTCAACAGGCACAACACTGCCCCATCCCCGGCGGAGTTGCCAACCGCGTACACATTATCCAGATCACAATCGGGGAAGAGGCCCAACATCATAGCTCGCTGCTTATCGATGTAAGCCCCAAAGCCACCTGCCAGTAGCACCCGGTCCACTTTGTCTACCCCCCGGCGCTCCATCAATAACTTGGCCCCGGTGTAAAGGGCGCTCTTGGCAAACTGGATCGCCCGAATATCTTGCTGGGTAATGACAATCTCCTTGCCGGTCGAAGTCTGATCGGCCGTAGCCACCACATACTCACCCACCTGCTCGGTACGCCGGAAATTGGGTGAGGAATTATCACGCACAAATTTGCCTCCGGCGTCGATAATTCCGGCAGCAAAGAGTTCGGCCACCAAATCGATGATACCTGAACCACAGATTCCGGCGGCTTGAATTTCCGAGGCAGGCATTTCGTTGCTCCACTGTTCCTCGCCAATCACCCGAAAAGAGGGTTTTAAGGTCTCTCGATCAATCCGCACCTTTTCAATGGCTCCCGGTGCGGCCCGCATACCGTGGCTAATCTCACCGCCTTCAAAGGCCGGGCCGGTCGGGCTGGAGGCCGATAGGAGATGCTCTTTATCGCCCACCAAAATCTCAGCATTGGTGCCGATGTCCACGACCAACACAATGTCCTCGGCCACCTGGGGCGACTCGGCGATGACGACGGCCATATTATCCGCGCCGACGTGCCCTCCTTCCACCGGGAGAATATGCACGTTCGCGCCGGGATGGACCTTGAGGCCCAAGTCGCGGGCCTTAACGTCAATAGAGTTATTAGTCGCCAGGGCAAAAGGTGCGCCGCCCAATTCTACCGGATCAATCCCCAGCAGCAGGTCAATCATAGTAGTATTGCCGACTAACACCAGTTCAGTCACATCCTCCGGCTGTAACTTGGCCACCCGCGTGGCCCGTTTAACCAGCTTTGACAACGCCTCGATGATGGCCGCGTGCATCTTCTCCACCCCATCGGGATTCATCATGCCGTAGCTGATACGGCTCATCAGGTCTTCGCCGTAGGTGGTTTGGGGATTCATCATCGACTCGGTGGCCAGTATTTGGCCGGTGCGCAGGTCAACCAGGTGGCCGGCCACAGTCGTCGAACCAACGTCTACGGCAAAACCATACGCGCCTTCCGTATACCCTGGCTCAACGCGGATGACCTCGTGCTCATTCCAAAGGGTAACGGTGGCCTCCCAATTTCCCTGGCGCAGCACTTTTTGCAGGTCGCGCAGGGCCAGGTAATCAATCCGTAAATCGTTTAAATGATGAGTGTCGTGCAGGGCTTCCTGTAACCGTTCCCAATCCCCCTGGCGATTGCCCAACGCCGCCGGTTTAACCCGGACAAAATATTGGCGAATGGCTGGATCAATTTCGATCTGGCGTACCGTAGCGCTTTTGCGGACAATCTGCTTGCGGGCCTGGCTCTCTTCCGGCACATTGATGACCAAGTCGCCTAGCACACAGGCCGCGCAGGAGAGGCGGTAACTACCGGGGTCGCGGCGGCGCTTGGTCCAATAATCCAGCTCATCTCTACCGGCGGGCGAAATATTTTCTGCCTGAGAAGAGATGCCATATTTGGGGAAATTACCCACATCGGCGATAATTTTGCACTTGCCGCAAGTTTGCTGCCCGCCGCAGATACTCTCGATTTCGACGCCCATCTCACGGGCCGCGTCGAGCAAGGTTTGGCCGGCGGGCACATATCCCTGCCGCCCGGAGGGTTGAAAAACTACCCGATATTTCGGCTGCTTGTCGTTATCCAAGTTCTTGTCGTCCCCCGTTTCTGGACAGTTCCCTCAGTTTCTCCTCGGGATAAATCGCATCTAATTCGGCAACCACGGCCTCGATCACAGTTTCCGGCTCGCCGTCGCGCTCTTGCCAGTCCGACTTGCGCCACTCGGCCAGATAATCGTCGCTGTTGATCGCCCCGGCATACATGGCGGCCCGATCAATCGCCTTTTCAAAACGCTCGGGCAACTGGCGTGAAGCCCGTTTTCGCCCCGTTTGTGCCCTGACTTGGGCCGGAATGTCACGCCAATAAATGATTTGATAGGTGCTCATAAATCACCCCCCGCAGCTAATTTATTTATATTTGGTAAGTTAGAAAGTATACACCAGACTGCCGGATTGACAATTGGTAAATCCGTGCTTCACCCTTTTAACTAGAAGGGAACGAGTTAGAAAAGATGAGGTAGAATTGGAATAGCTTACACTAAAAACTCATGCTATACTTATGTTATGGTTCATACTCCTGAACTTATCATCGTCGGCGGGGGGGTGGCCGGAACTGAAGCCGCCTGGCAAGCTGCCCGGCGTGGTATACCTCTCTCTCTATACGAAATGCGTCCGGTAAAACAAACCCCGGCCCACGTCAGCGACCGGCTGGCCGAGTTGGTGTGCAGTAACTCGTTGGGCAGCGATTTACCGGATCGCGCACCGGGCCTGCTCAAAGCTGAGATGCGGCGGTTGGACTCGCTGATTATGCAAGCCGCAGAGGAAGCCGCCGTACCGGCCGGCGGCGCACTGGCAGTTGATCGGGAGAAGTTTGCCGGTATCGTCACCCGCCGCATCGAGAGTCAGCCCCTGATTGAAGTGCACCGGGAGGAGGTTACCTCTATCCCCGCTACACCGGCCATCATCGCCAGTGGCCCGCTTACCTCCGACGCCCTGACCCAAAAGATTGCCACTCTCTCCGGCCAGGAGTATCTCTACTTTTATGATGCCCTCGCCCCAATTGTCGAGGTAGAGTCGATCAATATGGATATTGCCTTCCGGGCCAGCCGCTACGGGCGGGGTGATCAAGAGGAAGGTGACTACATCAACTGCCCGCTGAACGAGGCCGAATATATGACCTTTGTCCAGGCCCTACACAACGCCGAGCGCATCGAGCTGAAACGGTTTGAACAAGAGGACGAGCGCTTTTTTGAGATGTGCCTGCCGGTGGAAGAGATCGCCCGACGCGGCGACCAGGCTCTGGCTTTTGGCCCCATGCGCCCGGTCGGCCTGATAGACCCGCGCACCGGACGGCGGCCTTATGCCGTAGTCCAACTGCGCCAGGATAACCTGGCCGGAACCCTTTACAACATCGTCGGCTTTCAGACCAATCTCAAGTGGGGTGCACAAAGCCGCGTTTTTCGACTAATCCCCGGCCTGGAGCAGGCCGAGTTTATGCGCTACGGCATGATGCACCGCAACACCTACATCAACGCGCCGATGCTGTTACGACCAACCCTGCAATTTCAAAACCGTGACGATCTCTTTTTTGCCGGGCAAATCACCGGTGTGGAAGGATATGTCGGCAACGCGGCCACCGGCCTCCTGGCCGGGATAAACGCCGCCCGGCTGCTGAGAGGCCAATCTCCCCTCACTTTACCGCCCACGACAATGTTGGGAGCCTTGTGCCATTACATCACCCATGCCGAACCCAAAGATTTCCAGCCCATGAAGGCTAACTTTGGCCTGCTGTCACCGCTCGAACAAAAAATTCACCATAAACGGGCCAGGTATCAAGCTTACGCCGAGCGGGCACTACAGGATTTAGAACAGGTTATTGAGGCTGAAAGCTTAAGGCAGTTAGAGAAATTTAGTTATTCCAGGCTTGAAACGTGAAACGTAAAATTTACTATCTGCAACCTGCTACCTGCTACCTTGCCACCGGAGATAAACCGTGAAAAACAAGCGACTGGCTCAATGGCTACAAGACCATACTGAAATGTTGGGGAATACGGACCAAGAGGCAGATCAGGCCCTACACGCCGCGCTGTACGAGGGCATTATCGAGATTGCTCTCAACGGCGAAACACGCCTGGTCGATTCGGTGCTGGAAAGCGCGGCAGCTCATGCCGTAGCCGTAGGCCGCTCGCTAACCAATCTACTTGGCGTGATCCAGCACCTGCGTGAGCGCATCTGGCAGCGTATCGGCGAGGAAATCGACCCAGAGCCGGCTTTTGTGATACTCTCAGCCCTAGACGTGATGTTTGTGCATATCATCCACATCACCATCGATGCCTACGAGGAGACGGCCAAGCTGGCTACTGCTGCCAAAGCGACCGAAATCTCGCGCTTGTACGCCGAATCTGAGCGCAAAGTGATGGAATATACGGCTGAGGTGGCTCGGGCCAACCGAGAGTTAGCTCGCCTGGAACAGGCCAAAACCGATTTCATCAGTATTGCCGCCCATGAATTAAAAACACCACTAACCCTCATCCAGGGTTATACCAACATTCTGCTCGACATCCTGAGCGACGAACGGGCTTCGAGCCTGGCTGCCGGTATTCGCCGGGGAGCCGAACGGATGGGTACAATTATCGAGGATATGTTGGATCTCTCGGCCATTGATACGAATCGCCTCAGCCTTTTTCTGGAACCGGTTAATCTTCATAAAACTATTCAACTCATCCTTAGTCAGTTAAAGCCAGCCTTACGCGACCGGGGGCATTCCATCCAAAACGTTGATTTAGAAACCCTGTCCCCCATTGAAGCCGTTACTTACCGGCTGCACCAAATCTTTGCCCAACTGATCAGCAATGCTATTAAATACACCCCCGACGGCGGGCAAATCACCATCATTGGACAAAAGATCGAGGCCAGCAAAACGATGCCCTCCTGCATCCGTATCACGGTCAAAGATACCGGCGTTGGCATTGCCCCGGAAGACCGGGAGAAGATTTTTGAGAAGTTTTACCGTGTCGGCAGTTCGGACCTGCACTCAACCGGCCAGACCAAATTTATGGGCGCCGGGCCGGGCCTGGGCTTAAGCATCGTCAAAGGGCTGGTCGAGGCTCACCGAGGCCGTATTGTGGCCGAAAGTCCCGGCTTCGATATGCAAAACTGCCCGGGCAGTTCCTTTATCGTCACCCTACCCATCGAGGCCATGCCTCGCCCCGGTTTGACCTTTACCCGGCTGGCGAAGGAGCAGGATCAGACAGAAACGCCGACGGAATAGCCAACCCAATGACCGCCGGCCGCTGACCACAGACCGCCTTGATTGCGGTCTGCCGTCGGCGGTCGGCGGTCGTATTTGATAGATTTTGAAGGAAGTAGAACCTGCATGCAACCTGCCAGACGTACTCAAAACCTGCCTGAACTTTTTTTTGCCGCGCTCAACAAAAAAATCGCGGCGCTGCGAGCGGAGGGAGCCGATGTTATCAGCCTGGACGCCGGCAGCCCTGATTTACCACCCACGCCCGCCTTGATCGAGACCCTCAAGGCCAGCGCCAACGACCCCACCAAACACAGCTACGGCGGCTACGCCGGCCAACCGCATCTGCGCCAGGCCATCGCTACATATTATGGCCGGCGCTTTGGAGTCGAACTGGACGATACGGAACTGCTGCCGCTGATCGGTTCTAAGGAAGGGCTGGTCAATCTGCACCTGGCCTGGCTGGACCCCGGCGACCTATCGCTTATTCCCGACCCCGGCTACACCAGTTATACCTATGCACCGCTGCTGGCTGGAGG
Organism: uncultured Caldilineaceae bacterium; assembly: GCA_964622215.1. Taxonomy (GTDB): domain Bacteria; phylum Chloroflexota; class Anaerolineae; order 4572-78; family J111; genus DSQQ01. The sequence goes on along the minus strand of CAZUNT010000016.1, from coordinate 3,881 downwards.
TCGCCCGGAAAGATTTGACCTGCTGCCCGAACGCGGCTGGCTACCCGACTTTTCGACCATTCCCGCAGCCAGCGCCAAAGCAGCCCGGATGTTGTGGCTGAACTATCCCAACAACCCCACCGGGGCGGTGGCATCGCTCGACTTTTTGGCCGAAGCGGTTGACTTTTGCCGCCGCTACGATATTTTGTTGTGTTACGATAATCCCTATGCCGACGTGACCTACGATGGTTATGTTGCGCCCAGCGTGCTGCAAATTCCCGGGGCCAAAGAGGTAGCGCTTGAGTTTAATTCGCTGTCCAAAACTTACAACATGGCCGGCTGGCGGGTGGGCATGGCCGTCGGCAATCGGGTGGCGGTAAAGGCCCTGGCCCAGGTCAAAACCCAAATTGACTCCGGCATTGGTAAACCTATCCAGGATATGGCCGCCGCCGCCCTGAGCGGCGATCAAAGCTGGCTGGCCGGACGTAATGCCATTTACCAGGAACGGCGCGACCTGACCCTGGCGGCGCTGCGGCGTTTGGGCTTCCAGGCCGATACCCCTAAAGCCGGCTTGTATGTCTGGTTTCGCCTCCCGACGGGCACAACTTCGCTGGAGTTCCAGACCCGCCTGCTGGAAGAAGCTCACATCTCACTGACTCCCGGCTCGATCTATGGCCGGAACGGCGAGGGCTGGCTGCGGATTTCGCTGGCAGTCGAGACGGGGCGGCTGAAGGAGGCGTTAAGTCGGTTGGAGCGAGTCGTTGGGGGAAAGTACATGCCAGGCATTATCAACTTTTATCACCTTGAGGATGAATACGGGTGTTTTTCCAACTTTGCTCGTTATCCCATCAAATTAAAGGGCAAAACTTGGCCGACTTCAGAACATTATTTTCAGGCCCAGAAATTTGCCGGGACAGATCATGAGGAGGCCATCAGATTGGCGGAAACGCCAATGATAGCCGCCCAAATGGGGCGCGATAGGACTAAACCTCTACGCTCGGATTGGGAGGCTATCAAGGATGAGGTCATGCGCGAAGCGGTGATGGCTAAATTCAGGCAACACCCCGAGTTACGAGAAATCTTACTGGGTACGGGACAGCGCCTCCTGATTGAACATACCGGTAATGATAGTTATTGGGGAGATGGCGGGGATGGGCGGGGGAAAAATAGGCTGGGCCGAATTTTGATGGAAGTGCGGGAGAAATTGGCTGTAGAAGATTTGGTCCGGCCATGATCACTTCCACCAAAAACCCTCATATTGTCGAAGCCCGCAAGTTAACCGAGCGCAAGTACCGGCGGCAGCAGAATCGCTTTCTGGTGGAAGGGCTGCAACTGCTTAGCCTGGCCGTGGAAGTGATGGCTACCCCGCCAGGGCGAACTAGAATCAAGCCCCTCGAAATCTTTTACAACGAGGAACTTTTCACAGGCGAAACCGCCCCCCGCCTGCTGGCCCAACTGACTCAGGCTGGGGCCGAAGCCATCCCCGTTGCTCCACACGTGATGGACAGCCTGTCCGAGCGGGATGTTTCCCAGGGTTTGGCCGCCACTTTCGCCCTCAGCAATTTGGAAACATCGTTAGATGAGCTAATTAGCCCCCCTGCTCCCCCGCTCCCCCGCCTCCTCCTCATCCTCGACAAGCTCCAAGACCCCGGCAACCTGGGCACCCTCGTTCGCACCGCCGACGCCGTAGGGGTGCGGGCTGTCATTCTGCTCGAACCCTGCGTTGACCCTTTCGATCCCAAAACGGTGCGGGGCACGATGGGGTCCCTGTTTACCGTACCCTTTACCCGGGTCAAGGATATCGCCGGAGTAGCGGTGAGGCTGAACCAGGCAGGGTATCGCCTGGTGGGGGCGGATGGGCGGCAAGGCGACCTTCCCTGGCAGAATGAGGTCCTGGTTGGGCCGGTCGCCCTGGTCTTGGGCAACGAGGCTCGCGGCTTGAGCCGGGAAGTGCGGCCTCACGTGCAAGATTACGTTCGCCTGCCCTTACGGGGTCATGCCGAAAGTCTCAACGTCTCTGTCGCCGGGGGGACGCTCATGTATGAGTGGCTGCGGGTGAACGAGAAAAAGTGAGGTCAATTTGGACCCGCCTAACCCTGTTTCGCTCAATTTTCACGCGCAGAATAACTTTGTCGAGGTCGGCGTGATGGATACCTCCGATGGACGAAAAGTCTCGCTCAGGCGAAAGGAATTGATATGATGATCCCAGCCCAACGCCTATCAACCCTGACCGAGTCGGTCATCCGAGACATGACCCGGCTGGCGATCAAACACGGTGCGGTCAACCTGTCACAAGGCTTTCCGGATTTTGACCCGCCGCCGGAGCTTTTGAACGCCGCGGCCAGGGCCATCCAGGGTGGCCACAACCAATATACCATCACCTGGGGGACGCCCGGCCTGCGCCGCCAGATTGCCGAGACTTACGGCCGTTGGTATGGGTTGAACCTCGATCCCGACGCCGAGGTGACCGTCACCTGCGGCGTGACCGAGGCGATTATCGCCGCGCTGCTGGCGGTGGTCAATCCGGGGGAAAAGGTGGTCATCATTGACCCCTCCCACGAAAACTACCTGGCCGGGGTCCGCTTTGCCGGGGCCGAGCCGGTCTTCGTCAGCATGCGCCCTCCGGCTTTCCACCTTGACGAAACGGAGATGCGAGCGGCATTTGCCCAAAAACCGAAGGCGATTATTTTTAACACGCCCCACAACCCCAGCGGCCGCGTTTTTAGCCGGGAAACGCTGCAACTGATCGCCGACCTGTGTATCCAGCATGATACCATTGCCATCACCGACGAGATTTACGAGAAAATTCTCTACGATGGCCGGGAGCATATCCCTATCGCCACCCTGCCCGGTATGGCCGAGCGGACCATCACCACCACCGGCCTGACCAAAACCTATGCCGTCACCGGCTGGCGGGTGGCCTGGGCGATAGCGGCGCCGGCGCTGTCCAAGCCGCTGCGCACCGTCCATGATTTCCTGACCATCTGCGCCCCGACCCCACTGCAAGAAGCGGCAGTCACCGCGCTGACCTTGCCCGATGATTACTACGCCGAAATGGTCCAGGCTTACCACGTTCGCCGGGATAAAATGATGGCGATTTTGGAGGAGACCGGTTTTCGGGCGGCGCCGCCACAGGGGGCTTACTATGTGCTGGCCGATTACACGGCCATCCAGCCGGACATGGACGAGGTTACTTTTGCCAACTGGCTGACCACCGAGAAGGGGGTGGCCGTAGTGCCGGGTAACAGTTTTTACCGGGGCGACCCCGGCTTGAGCCAGGGCTTGGTGCGTTTTGCCTTTGCCAAGCGGCTGGATACCCTGGAGGGGGCCCGACGGCGGTTGATTGGCTAACAAATGAAAATCTGGAGTGCAGAATTAATTCTGCACTCCACAAAGATTATTTACTGCGCCTGCACCAACCCCTGGCTTTGATAAGCCAGTTCTTCCTCCACCAACCCCACCAACAAATCGTCCAGGTTCGCCACCGAGTAATCATCTACGTGATGGGTGGTCACATCGCCGGGCGCGCCGCTGTTGGTTGGACCGGCATAGGTCAGGAAGATGAACCGGCCCTGGGTATACTGAGCCAGTTGGCGGAAGATATACTCACCCTGGTCATCCAGCCCACTGCTGGCGATGGGGAAGATTTTGATACCTTGCCGGGCCGCATTGTCCACCTCCACGGCATAATCATAATCCTGCGGATAATCCAGGTGGGGCGGGGCGTCGGCCACCAGGAAAACCAGTTGCACGGTTTCCCCACCGCGCCATTCGACGCCGCTCACCGCCTGGTGCAAAGCTTCATTGAGTGATTCGGGCGTGTCGCCGCCGCCGTCGGCGGAAACGGTGCTAAGACTGGCCGAAAAGTCCTGCACCTCGGGGGTAAAATCGAAGGTCTTGGT
>CAZUNT010000015.1:0-61545 GCA_964622215.1 uncultured Caldilineaceae bacterium | reverse complement strand
GAAGCAGTCATTACCGTCTTCCGGGAGGTTAAATCGGTTGAGAATAAAATCGTTTGATTTCTAATCTCGATGAGGAGGCAATGCCTATGAGCAAAGAGCTATTGAAAGGTAATGTAGCCATCGCCGAAGCAGCTATCCGGGCCGGTCTCCAGGCTTATTTTGGCTACCCTATTACCCCTCAAACGGAACTTCTGGAGCATATGGCCCTGCGGATGCCCCAATTAGGGCGCACCTTCTTGCAGGCTGAAAGTGAAGTGGCGGCGATCAATATGGTTTATGGAGCGGCCTGTGCGGGTGTGCGGGTGATGACCTCATCCTCCGGGCCAGGTATCAGCTTGATGCAGGAAGGCTTTTCTTATATCGCTTGTTCTGAAGTGCCCGCCGTAGTGGTAGACATCATGCGCGGCGGGCCTGGCCTGGGCAATATCCAACCGACGCAGGCCGATTATAACCAACTGACCAAGAGCGCCGGTCACGGCGATTTTCACAGCCTGGTGCTGGCCCCCGGTTCAGTCCAGGAAGCGATTGACCTGACCGGCCTGGCTTTTGACCTGGCCGACCAATACCGCACCCTTGTCATTGTGGCCGGCGACGGTCTTATCGGCCAGATGATGGAGCCGGCCGAGTTGCCTCCGCTGCAAAAACCTCGCCTCACCCGCCCGGAATGGGCCTTAACCGGGGCTAAGGACCGGCCTAAGAATGTCATTACCTCTGTCTACCTGGCTGAGACGGTTCTGGAGCAGGTTAATCAGCGCCTGCAAGCTAAGTTGAAACGTATCCAGGCCGCCGAAGTCCGCTATGAAGAAGTGTTAACCGACGATACCGATATTTTAATCGTCGCTTTTGGCACAGTGGGCCGCATTGCCAAGACGGCGATTCGCGAAGCCAGACGTCAAGGCATTCGGGCCAGCCTGTTCCGGCCTATTACCCTTTTCCCGTTCCCTTTTGCCGTGCTCAAGAAATTATCACGACGGGTCTTGGCGATCCTGGTGGTGGAGATGAACGCCGGTCAAATGGTCGAAGATGTTCGCCTGGCCGTAGAGGGGCGAGCGCCGGTTTACTTCTATGGTCATACGGGTGGAGTAATCCCCTTACCCGATGAAATTTTGAAGCAGATTGTAACCCTCCATAACGGCGTGGGGTCTTCATTTGGAAGTGAATTCCAGGATTTTCTCGATTCGGTTGATCTATCTATGCCGGCCCTAAGGAGAAACGCCCATGACTGAACATGTTGTTTACCAGCGACCCGAATCATTGAGCGATGTGCCCACCCATTATTGCCCTGGTTGTACGCATGGCCTGATTCACAAGCTCATCGCCGAAGTGATTGACGAACTTGGCCTCCGGGAGCGGACCATTGCCGTAGCCCCGGTGGGCTGCGCTGTTTTTCTTTACAACTACTTTGAGTTAGATGCCGCCGAAGCCGCCCATGGCCGCGCCCCGGCGATGGCTACGGGTCTCAAACGGGTGCAGCCGGATAAAATCGTCTTTTCCTATCAAGGTGACGGCGACCTGGCGGCCATCGGCCTGGCCGAAATTATGTGGGCGGCCACGCGGGGTGAAAACATCACCGTCTTTTTTGTCAATAACGCCGTTTACGGGATGACAGGGGGTCAGATGGCTCCCACCAGCTTGCCCGGCCAGATGACCCGTTCTTCGCCGCTGGGTCGAGACGTAGAGTTGACCGGTATGCCCATCCGCGTCGCCGAATTGCTGGCGGAACTACCGGGCGCAACTTATGTGGTCCGCCGTTCTGTCCACAATATTCACTCTATCAAAGAGGCCAAAAAAGCAATCCGGCAAGCTTTTCGAGTGCAGTTGGCCGAGGCCGGCTTCTCGCTGGTCGAATTTCTATCTTCTTGTCCCACCAATTGGGGGCTGTCCCCCTGCCAGTCGCTCCAATGGATTGAGCAAGTGATGCTTCCTTATTACCCGCTGGGTGATTATAAGGTGGCTGACATTGTTAAACATCTGAATTAGAAAATGGAGTTGTTATGCAAACAGAAATTATTATCTCCGGCTTTGGAGGACAAGGGGCGCTTTTTGCGGGGACGGTGCTGGCCGAGGCCGGCCTGATCAGCGGCAAAAATGTCACCTGGTTGCCCAGCTATGGCCCGGAGATGCGCGGTGGGACTGCCCATGTGACGGTGACCATCAGCGATGAAGAGATTGGCTCACCGCTGGTGCGGCATCCCAGCGCGGTAATTGCCTTAAATAATCCCTCTATGGAAAAATATGAACCCCTGGTCAGAGCGGACGGAGTGTTGGTATATAACAGTTCGCTCATTGCCCTTGTACCCGGCCGGACTGACCTCCGCTATCTAGCTGTCCCTGCCAGCGATATCGCCGCCGAATTGGGCGACGTCAGAGTGACAAATATGGTCGCGGTGGGGGCGTTAATCGCGGCGACAGGCGTGCTGCCGCTGACCGCCGTGATCCAGGCTTTACCTCAGCATTTGTCTGCCGGCAAACGCGAGTTGCTGGCGGCTAACGAACAGGCTTTGCGACGCGGGGCCGAGTTAGATGAGCCAATGAGGGTGTAGCCAACGCCTATAAAGTAGTTACCTCTATTTGCCTTTGGATTTAATCATGAACTGGAAAAAAATCTATCACGACAGATTAACTGATGTTGATACGGCTCTGGCCTGCATCCAATCAGGCGACCGGGTCTATCTGGGTGGGGGGGCCGGATCGCCGGCCATGTTTATGGCCGGGCTACCCCGGCTTGCTTGCAATGGTAAGTCACTGCGGGATGTTGAGATCGTTCACCTTTTAATTTTCCTTGAGGCCCCTTATGTTAGTCCAGAGTATGCCGACTCTTTCCGGCACAATGCCCTCTTTATCGGCCCCAACGTGCGCGAGGCGGTGCAGGCGGGTCGCGCCGACTTTACCCCCATTTTTCTTTCGGAAGTACCTTCTCTTTTTCGTAACGGGACGTTGTCCCTCGATGTGGCCTTGATCTCGGTTTCACCGCCGGACGAGAGCGGCTATTGTACCTTTGGCGTCGAAGTGGGCGTAACCAAACCGGCTGCCGAATCGGCTCGCCTGATTGTGGCCGAGGTCAACCGGCAAATGCCTCCCACTCAGGGCGATACCCTGATCCATGTCAGCCAAATCCACCATTTTGTTGAAACAGATTACCCTCTGCCGGAAGCGCCGCAAGGTGGAAATTCGGAACAGCACACCCGGATAGGGCAGCACATTGCCGGAATGATCCCCAACGGGGCCACGCTGCAATTGGGCCTCGGCAGTATCCCTGACGCGGTACTAAATAACCTGAAGCAGCACAAAGATTTGGGTATCCACACCGAACTATTTTCGGATGGCGTCGTCGACTTGGTCGAAGCCGGGGTTATTACCGGCGCGGCCAAAACTTTCCATCCCGGCAAAATTATAGCAGGTTTTTTGTTTGGCTCGCAGCGGCTTTACCGCTTTGTGCGTAATAATCCGTTGATTGAGTTGCATCCGACCGATTACGTCAATGACCCTTGCCTCATCGCTCAAAACGATAAAATGGTGGCCATCAACTCGGCCTTGCAGGTAGACCTGACCGGCCAGGTCTGCGCCGACTCGATCGGTCCCTGTTTTTTCAGCGGCGTCGGGGGGCAGGTTGATTTTATCCGGGGAGCTGCCCGTTCAAAAGGCGGCCTGCCCATCATCGCTCTCCTGTCCACTGCCAGACATGACACGATCAGCCGCATCGTCCCTCTGCTCGATCACGGCGCCGGCGTGGTCACCACCCGCAACGATGTCCATTACATAGTGACCGAGTACGGGGTAGCCTCGCTGTACGGGAAAACCATTCGCCAGCGAGCCAAAGAGTTGATTAACATTGCCCACCCCAAATTCCGCGATGAGTTGACCCGGTCAGCCTGTAAGTTGGGGTATTTTTAGCCAAAGCCAACTGCGGTAATTTTACGGACCAAAACTGCCTTACATTTCCATATATAGCAGTTTAAAAGTACAATTTGATTATAAAGCTTTATTGAAACAAAGATATGAGGTAGCCTGGGAGATATGGGGGTAAAGATTTTGAAACTAGCCGATATTGTTGATCGAGTTGTTATTGACCCCCGCAAATTAACGCATTATGCTTTGGACCCCAACTCGCCATACGGAAAACACAAAGCGGTTCAATTTAAGAAATGGCTTGGCTTTACCAAAGCAAATTACACTGACCTTCTTTACCAGCTTGAAATCAAATCTTTAGAAGCTGAGGCTGTTTTTCATAGTGAAGATGAATTTGGAAAGCGTTACTTTGTAGATATTCTAGTCGAGGGGATCGAGGGTCAACAGGCTATAGCAAGAATAGGATGGCTTGTTCCTCCCAAAGCTAATATGGCTCATCTTGTAACGCTTTATGTTAAAAGGAGGTAAGTATGCCAGATATCTATGATGTAGTTGAATTAACAGTAGATATTCCGGACAGAGGTCTGCGAGCGGGAATGCAGGGCACAATCGTTCTTAATCATAATAATGAGGCTTATGAAGTTGAATTTACGGATGAAGCTGGAAGCACATTGGATTTATTAGCTTTACACCCGGAACAATTTATTGTGGTATGGAGAGCTACAACGCAAGAGTGGGTTTCGATTGTGGAGCAAACTGCTATGTTAACTGCAAATCTACCAGATGAAGCAGCCCGAGAAGTATTAGATTTTGCTCGTTTTTTATCTGTACGAAGTCGGCCCACGAATGGTTTCAAGACTCCGTCAACTAACGTACCCCCACAGGGGTAATTAGAGTTTTCCAAAAGAATGATACCCACCGGATCTCTGCCGAAACCAACCGGGTTGTCACCTGGAGCCAGCTTTGAAGAGGTCGAGCACATAGCCGACTGGGCGCTGCGGGTGCGGGGGCATGATTGGCGCGACTTTCTGATTAATGCAGCCTATGGCATGGCCAGCCTGCTCGTGGCCGACCCTGCCGCCGTGCCGCTGGAAGTGGAGCGCCAGGTGGAGTTGGACGGCATTGACGGCGAGAATTTGCTGGTCAATTGGTTGAGTGAGTTGGCCTACTGGGCCGAAGCCGAATTGTTCATCTTTCATCAGTTTGACCTGGATGAAACCACCCCTACTCATCTGCAAGCAACAGTCCGCGGAGGGCGCGTACCTAACTTGCAGAAACATATCAAAGCAGTTACCTATCACAATCTGAAAATCGTCGAGACAAATACCGGCTTCGAGGCGACCGTAGTATTCGACGTGTGAGGAAGGGAGTAGGAAGTAGGGAGTAGGGAGTAAGGAGTAGGAAGTAGGGAGTAAGGAAAAGAACTTCCCCTTACTTCTTACTGCCTACTCCCTGTATTGGAGGTTCCGATGGTAAGCAGCCGTGATTTTAAGCGCGTTGATAAATTTTTATATGAGATATCCTCCTCTTTCCGTGAGGACATGCGAGTCCCGGCTCGTTTTTATGCCGACCCGGAGTTGATGGAACATGCCCTGGCCGATAAGAGCCTGGAGCAACTGGTCAACACAGCGACCCTGCCGGGCATTGTGAAATACGCTCTGGCCATGCCCGACATTCATCAGGGCTATGGTTTTCCTATTGGCGGAGTGGTGGCAACCGAGCTGCCTGACGGTATCATTTCACCGGGCGGAGTCGGATATGATATTAATTGTGGGGTGCGCCTCCTGGCGACTCACCTAACCAGAGCACAGGTAGACCCCTACCTGGGCGACTTGGCTACGGCATTGTATGCCAATTGCCCCAGCGGCGTGGGCGAGAAAGGCAGCATCAAGCTCAAACCCGGCGAGCTAGACCGGCTGGTCGAAGAGGGCGCTCATTGGGCCTTAAAACGCGGCTACGCGACCGAAGCCGACCTGGAACGAACTGAGGAGTGGGGCTGCCTGGAAGGAGCCGACGCCGACAAGATCAGCGCCCGAGCCAAAGAACGGGGTCGAGAGCAGGTTGGCACCCTGGGCGCGGGCAATCACTTTATCGAGGTAGATATAGTGGACGAGGTTTTTGACGAAATCGCCGCCGATCAGATGGGCTTGTTCCCTGGCCAGGTGGTGGTGCAGATTCACTGCGGCTCACGGGGTTTTGGCCACCAGGTTTGTACCGACTATGTCAATCGCTTTCAGAGCGTCGTCCATCGCTATGGGATCAAGCTGCCCGACCGCGAGCTGGTTTGTGCGCCGCTGAGCAGCTCGGAGGGACAGGATTACCTGGCCGCTATGAAAGCCGCTGCCAACTACGCTTTTGCCAACCGGCAGGTACTCACCTATCACATCCGCCGTAGTTTTGAACAAACTTTGGCCGGGAAGGTCAAGAACCACCACGTTTACCAGGTTTATGACATTACGCACAATATGGCCAAGATTGAGGAGCATGAGGTGGAAGGTCACTTGGCGAAACTCTGTGTGCATCGTAAGGGCGCAACCCGCGCTTTTGGCCCCGGTTCGCCGGCCCTGCCCGACATTTACCGGGACATTGGCCAGCCGGTGCTGGTTCCCGGCTCGATGGGTACAGCCAGTTGGGTGCTGTTGGGCACAGCCGGATCAATGGCCCAGACCTTTGGCTCGACTTGTCACGGGGCGGGGCGGATGATGAGCCGCCATCAGGCTAAAAAAAGTATTCGAGGTTCTGAATTACGCGAGGAATTGGAAGCCGGCGGCATCCGGGTGCGGGCCGGCAGTATGCCCGGCCTGGCCGAGGAAGCGCCGGCCGCCTATAAAGACGTGGATCAGGTAGTCGAGGTGGTCCACGGCGCGGGTATTGCCAAAAAATTAGCCCGGCTAACCCCTATTGCGGTGGTTAAGGGGTAAACTACTCTCATTCACAATTAATTGGGTTAAAGGGGCCCCAAAATACGAGGGAATCGAACCACTTGCCACACCCACCCTTGCGAGGGGAGAGAACCACTCTACCTTTGTGGTGTGGCTGCCGTGGGGCCATTTATATTCTACTCCAAATGCGTTTTTGACGCTAACCCTTGCCTAACCGTTGCGCAACCGGACATGAGATGTTTCATGAAGGCGCAAAATTGAACAAGCGCAACGGGAAATGCCATTTCTTTTTTCTATGCCTCTCTTGTTTATTTTTGAAAAATAGAGCAACATGACAGGCAAGGAAAAATGAACCCAATCTCAGCCTTTTTTGTTGATAATATCGTAGTTATTTTCTTTGTCTATGGGCTGGCCTTTTTTGCTCTGGGGCTGGCCCTGGCCCTGACCAGCCGACGCGCCTCAGATTTTGCTTTTGTCCGGGCTATTCGTCCACTGGCTGCCTTTGGTCTGTTACACGGCGGACACGAATGGCTTGAGATGTTCCAGAAGATCGCCGCCCAAACGAGCGACTATACACCTCCGGTAACACATGAACTCATTCGGGTAGGGCTGCTGGTTCTCTCGTTTGTGATGTTGTTTGCTTTTGGGGTTTTACTCTTGTTTGGCGAACGAACTCCCCGGTGGCGGATATATTGGGCCATCTTTGGGAGCATCGGCCTGTGGGGATTGGGAGTGCTGGGCATAACCCTATGGTTAAAACCCTCACTTGCCGAAGGCGTGATCCTGGCCGATGTTTTATCCCGTTACATCCTGGGTATTCCAGGCGCGCTGCTGGGCACCTGGGCGTTGATGGCTCAACAGCGCACCTTCCGCGAACATGCCATGCCCCAATTTGGGCGTGATTTGGTCTGGTGTGCAACGGCGCTATTACTTTATGGGGCTATCGGCCAGGTTTTTGTTCGGCCAACGGCGCTGCCGCCATCCACTATGCTTAACAGCGCCCTTTTTTTACAGTGGTTTGGTATTCCGGTACAACTTTTCCGGGCAGTTATGGCCACGGTGCTGACTGTTTTTATGGCTCGTGCCCTCAACGCTTTTGAGTTGGAGAGCCGGCGCCGGCTGTCCGAGGCCAATCAAGCCAAGCTAATGATCCAGGCTGCTGCGCTGGAAGTGGAACGCCAAAATTATCACCAAATAGAACAGTTAAACGAAGAATTGCGGTTAACAACCCGCGAGCTAGGACTGCTGTTGGAGTTATCAAACCTCCTGGCTGTGCCGATGAACCTGGGTGATAGACTCCGGAGCGTTTTACAAAAAATTATTCGCAGCCTGAATTTTCCCGAAGCCGGAATGGTTCTGCTGGTCAAACAGGAAACCGGCGCGGTTCACGTGCCTGTTTCGCTTAACTTTACCCAAACCGAAGCAGTAGGCGGAACAGCTTCGCCGTACCGGCTAGCTTTACACCTGGCCGAGCAATGTCTGGCTAAAGCCGTACCAATGTGCCGCCATCGAGATGGTCAGATCATCGAATTTGTCATCGAGGAACAACAGAAATGTCAGATTTATGCGAGTCCGGTGATGATGCTCAGTTTGCCCCTCACCGCCCGAAAGCAGGTCATTGGTAGTCTCGTGTTAGGTCAGAAATCGATGGGTTCACCGGCTAAAAGCCTCTCACCCGATGAATTTAAATTGATGGCGGCGATTGCCCAACAACTGGGTCTCTCGCTGGAGAATGCCCGGCTTTACCAGAAAGCACAAGAACGCGAAAGTAGGTTAGGTGAGTTGCTGCATCAGGTTGTGAGCGCACAGGAAACGGAACGGCAGCGTATCGCCCGCGAGCTGCACGATGCCACCGGCCAATCGCTGACCGCTGTGGCGCTAGGATTACGCGGCGTGGAAACCAGGCTGGCCGAGGACCGGTCGGGGCTGGTAGATCAAATCAGGGAATTAAAGACCTTCAGCACCAATGCCTTGGGCGAATTGCGACAGATTATCGCCGATCTGCGCCCCTCGCAACTGGATGACCTGGGACTGGTAGCGGCGCTACAGTGGTATATCCAGGATTTTGAAAAACGACGAGACATTCACACTGAGTTTGTGGTGGAGGGCCAGCGGGTACGATTATCCACCGAATACGAGATTGTTTTATTCCGCATCGCGCAAGAAGCCCTGACCAACATTGCCAAACACGCCCGAGCGACCCAGGCTGAGGTTAAACTGGAATTTCACCCGGCGCAGATTGCCCTTACGATCAGTGATAACGGGCGTGGTTTTGACCCCAAGGGGGTGCTTTATAATAAACGGCCTCACACCGGTTGGGGGCTGCTGGGTATCCAGGAAAGGGCGCTGTTGTTGGGCGGGCAGTGCGAATTTGACTCGCAGCCGAGGCAGGGCACGCAGGTCCGGGTTAAAGTACCGTTGCTGATGGAGGAGAAAGATGGCGAAGATTCGATTGTTACTGGTTGACGATCACGAAATTGTGCGAGCCGGACTGCGTATGTTGTTCCAGGCCGAAGCAGATATGGAGATTGTGGGCGAGGTGGGCAGCGGCGAAGAAGCACTCCGGGCTGTGCGCGAACTCAAGCCGGATGTGGTGTTGATGGACGTGGTTATGGCCGGGATGAGCGGCATTGAGGCCACCCGCCGGATCAAAGAAGCCAACTCTGACGTGGCCGTGCTGGCCCTGACCATGCACGAGGATGAGCAGTACTTTTTTGAGATGTTGAGCGCCGGTGCATCGGGTTATGTGCCCAAACGAGCCGCGCCCGATGACCTGGTTTCGGCTATTCGGGTGGTCAACCAGGGCAATGTATTTCTTTACCCCACTCTGGCCAAACTACTGGTCAAAGATTTCTTGCATCGGGCCGAATCCGGTGTAACCCCACCCGCCGAAGAGCTAACCGGCCGCGAGCGGGAAGTGTTGACCTGCATCGCCGACGGTCTGACCAACCGGGAAATTGCCGAAACACTCGTCATCAGCGCCAAAACAGTGGACCGGCACCGGGAAAACATTATGCGCAAACTGAACCTGCATAACCGGGTTGAACTGGTTAAATATGCCATCGAAAAAGGTTTGATTTCGGTGGACTGATCTCGTAAATAGACCGCCGGCAGCAGGTGCGAAGCCTCCCTGTGAGACCGCTGGCTAAACAATACACCCTATCCTCAAAATGGGGTGATTGCCCAATAGATTCTTACCCCAAAAGGTGATAACCTAATTGTAGGCTACAAGGATGCGTAGAACTTGAAGTGTAATTTTTACGTTTCACGTTTCATCCCGTTTAGCAGTATATGAGGCGCTACGAATCTTGTCGAAGGGGGTATCAGGGTTATTATGGATTGGTGGTGGCAGGCGACAATGATTTTGGGTATGTTTGTGTTGCGCTTGGGCGTTCCCCTGGCGGTTACCCTATTGGTGGGCTATTGGCTGCATCGCCTGGATGCCAAGTGGCAGGCCGAGGCCCAGGCCCAATGGGAGGCCAGCCGGGTGCAGGCGGAACCCATCCAGTCAAAATTTTTGGAACACCTAAACCAACCCTGCTGGCTGGTTAAAGGCTGTGACGCCGCCACTCGCGCCCACTGCCCGGCAGCCCAGCAGCCTCATCTCCCCTGCTGGCTGACCCGGCGCAGCCCCAACGGCCAACTTATGGAAGCATGTTACGGTTGTGAGATTTTTCTCTACGGACAATCGGGCCGTAGTTTAATCTCGACTTACCCCCTATCTAAAAACTAACCTTTGCATTATATTGCCTCCTTTTGACCAAGCTGTTGTCGCACAAACGTGCCAATGACGGCAATAGCTTGCTTCGCTTCGGGCAAGTACGGGGCGAAGATATGCCAGACATGCCACATCCTGGGCCAAATTTCCAGTGTAACCTCCACTCCGGCCGCCTGCGCTCTCTCGGCTAAACGGGTGGAGTCGTTGAGTAAGATTTCGTCGCTGCCCACATGAATCAGTAGCGGCGGTAGCCCGCCCAAGTCGGCATACAAAGGCGAGAGCAGCGGCAGGCAAGGGTCATAACTGCCCCGGTAATACCGGGCGAAAATAATCGAGGCACGGGTGAGCCAGGGGTCGATCTTGGCTCGCGTCTGAACCGACTCCCCGGTGCAGGCCAGATCGGTCAGGGGGGAGATACAGACGGCCGCAGCGGGAAGAGGGTCGCCCGCGTCGCGCAGAGCTAGCAAGGTCGCCAAAGTTAAGCCCCCACCCGCCGAGTCTCCCGCGATGACAACCTGCTGAGGCGAATACCCGGCCTGGAGTAACCCCCGATAGGCGGCTACAGCATCCTCCAGGGCGGCTGGGAAAGGATGCTCCGGCGCCAAACGATATTCCGTGAGCAGGGCGCGCAGGCCGCCAGCTTGGGCCAGGCGGGCCACCAGCCCCCGATGACTGTCACATGAGCCGGTAACATAACTACCGCCGTGCAGGTAGAGCATCACCCGGCCTGGATTAGCCCCGGCAGGCTCCAACCACTCTGCCCATAGTTCACCCACCCTCACGCGCTGAACCGCCACCTCTCTGGGTGGGCCGTTCCAACGAGCCGAGTCTATCAAAGCTCTTAGTTTTGGTATGGGAGTGTGCTCATCGATGGTGGTTTTGAAGTAGTTTAGGCAGAGACGAAAGAAGTGGGATGGCAGGCTAGGCATGCTGGTCCTCTAAATGGCTTTGGCCATAGCTAATGAGCCACCACGTAAAACTGGAAGATGTTTAAAGTGTTTTAGTCGATCATCTATTTCTCTCACCAAAACTACATCATTTCCCAGTGACTTTGATGAAAGTACATCTGTAGTTACCCACCCATCAGTCCATTCCCAAACATTACCAGCCATATCCTGAACACCATAGAAACTGGCTCCTTGAGGATATTGACCAACCGGAGTGGTCATTCTGTTTTTAGCCTCAACCGAATTGCAGTGATTCTCTTTCCATTCATCTCCCCAGGGATATCGGAAACCATTTAGCCCACGAGCTGCCATTTCCCACTCTGCTTCAGTTGGTAAGCGACATCTAATCCATTGACAAAACGCTAAGGCATCATACCAACTGACCCAGGCAATAGGATGGTCAGCCAAATCTGCATGCTCACCTGACAGGTATAAGTGAAAATAAGGCGATGCTGGTGAGGAATATCCCGTTGCTTCCACAAACTCTTTGAATTGCATATTCGTTACTGGGTATTTACTGATTTCGAAGGCATCTATGTAAACTCTTCTTTGTGGAATCTCAGGTAGAAAGGATGCAGATTTGTAAATTTGGGTAAGATACTTTATTTCCTCTTCCGTTGTTCCCATTATAAATTCACTAGATGGGATTTTAATCCACTCAATTTCCATGTTTTCACCTATTACACGTGTATAGGTTCAATTGCATAATAATACTCACGTCAATATCAAAATTTTACCATCAAGGTCTACGACTAGGTTCCGGTGGATAGTAGTGTAGGTTGGGTTGAACACAGTGAAACCCAACACCAGTTTCGTCGGGCTAGCGGATACTGGGGTCCAGCTCCTTACTCTTGACCTACTTCTTGGGGAAAGATAATCAGCTTGCCTTTACCCCAATCAGCCGGATAATGACCCGCCCGAACATACCGCCGAAAGCTGGAATACGCCCAATCAATGGGCGCTCTGACCAACCCATGTTTCACCGGATTGTAATGAATGTACTCTACATGTTGAATAAAATCAGTCTCATCCCGGATTTGATGTTCCCAAAAACAACGCTGCCACACCGCCTGCTCTTGTTTGCGGCAGCGAGAGGCAGAGACCTGGCCCTGATAGGTTGGCATACAGTGATGGCTAAAGTAACTTTTGATGAGCCGCCACCGAGTGGAAAAATCTTCATCCCCAGCCGGCAAAGTCCACATACTAATGAAGAGGGTCGGGTAAAATCACAATGGCCTCTATTTTGAAGGGGTGACGGGTGATGGCATAGCGAAAAGCCTGGCGGAGGAGAATGATATTTTCGGGGGCGCATAAGAATTTCCGTCGGTTGTGGGTGACAACGGTAAAAAAGAAGGTTCCACCAGGGGTTTTGGCGCGGCGATATTCCATAATAACTCAGCCTGAGCGATTTTTGGATTTATATTTTAGCCGATTTATGCTTCCCGAAAAATGTTTGGGGTAGATGTTGAGTCTCATGCCTCGACTCAACCTACGAACTCAGCTCGATTATAACCCACTTAGCCATGGGGAGTCAACGAATAAGAATCAAAAGAGTCTACCGATAAACTAACGTGGACACACATTCTTCATCTGCGCCCATCTGCGCCATCTGTGGACTTTTTAAGAGCGTAATTAGGTTAGATGTGAGTCTTATGCCCCGCCTTGTCCTCAAAGATAACCAGCAACCTTACCCCCACATACCAGGCCAGCGCCGCTCCGGCCAGGATGCCGAAGGTCGTCAACCACTCGACCGGGTGGGGTGAGTAGGGGGGTGTGCCGGGGGGAGGGGTTTGAGCAAACATCGTCGCATTGAAGCGATTCATCAGCACCCCGAACAGGATCAGGCCCGCGCCGAGCCATTGGCTCCAGCGTTGAGCGCGGCCGGAAGGAACGAGCAGAAGAATCACCGGAACTAAAGCGCCCAGGCCCACCTCCAGCCATAGTAATTGGCTCAACGGATCGAAGCTGAGGAGAGCAGGTAGCCGGCTGCGCAGGCCCAGGTCGGCCAGTTTAAGCAGCAGGTACAGCAGCGTCACCCAGGCCGCGCCAGTGGCCAGGCCCCGCAGAATCTCCGGCTTGACTTGCCGTCCCAGAATGGTAGAAGCCAGGGGGTAAACAAACATGGTCAGGCTTAGCCCGGCCATCACCGAGGAGATAAAAAACAACAGCGGCAGCATAGGCGTGTACCACAACACATCCAGGCGATGGGGCATGTTCAGGTAAAGTGTGCCCAGGGTAGATTGGTGCAGCGAAGACAGGGTCACGCCGATAATGGCGATAACCGTAATCGAGCGGTCGAACCAGGCCACCCACTTATGCCAGCCCAGCCGTTCCAACAAAAACGGCGCAGTTTCCAGCATCAGTACGGTGGAGTAAAGCAAGACGCAACAACTAATCTCAAACAGGGGCGAGTGCAGGTTCCAGTAGAGAATGAAGTTGTAGAAGCGATCGGGCCGCCCCAAATCCAGCACCAGCAGCAACAACACTGCGGTATAACCCATCAATCCGGTCAGGATGGCCGGGCGCAGGGCCGGTTCGAACTGGTGCAAGCGCAAGACATGGGTCACCGCCGCCATGGTAAAACCAACCCCGGCAAAAGCAATCAGCACAAAGTCAAAAGCAATCCAGATACCCCAGGAGTAACCATCACTCAGGGCCGTGGTCGCCCCCAGGCCGAGCAGCAAGCGCCCCAGCCCAGCCACCACCCCGACAAGCGTCAGCAAGGCCAAAACGCTTAGCAGGACCGTGGTCAGGTTGAGGCGAGCTAGATGTGCCTGTTCTCGGTGAGTTGTCAGGGTGGTCATGGCTTATGTTCCTCCTCCATGGTTTCAGCCGGCACACAAGCAAGCCCCAACTGCTGCTCCCGCCGTTTCAAAAACCAGGCCAGGGCGCTGGCCAGGGTGGCCACGCTTAGAGCAATGACCGGCGTTTGCTGCATCACTGCCTCTGCTGATTGCGGATTGGGCACTGAGCCGAGGTCAGGGAAACCGAGCGCGGTAAAGGGAACCGCCGATAAGTAAAGCATCGAGGTGCCGCCCACTTCGTGCTCGCCGTAGATATGATTGACGTAGCGGCCAGGATTGGACTCGATCTGGGCGTGAGCCTGAATCAGTAACTCATCTCGTTTGCCAAAACGCAACGCGCCGTTGGGACAGGCTTCGGCGCAGGCTGTTTTTTGACCTGCTCCCAACCGTTCCCGACAGAATTGGCACTTGTGAATCAAGCCCAGTGGATTAGCCCAGTCAAAGGTGGGCACACCAAAGGGACAGGCATACTGACAGTAGCGGCAGCCGATGCACTTGGCGCTATCGTAAACAACGGGGCCGCTGGCGCTTTTGCTCAGTGCGCCAACGGTGCAGGCGGAAGCGCAGGCTGGATGCAGGCAGTGCATACACTGGCGTTTGACGTAACCGATTTTGGTCTCTGCTCCTGCTCCAGCCAGCGGGCGAGTCTCCAGGGCGGTATAGGCGACACTGGTGAGCTGAGTGGCCGAAGTGCCGGGATCAGGCAGGTTATTGCTCTTCTTGCAGGCTAATACGCAGGCTTCGCAACCGGTACAGCGGGTCAGGTCAATCAACACCCCCCAACCCGGTTCTGCTGACACTTCACTAGCCACCGCTGGCTGGGTGAGCAGCGAAGTCGCCACCCCGGCCGCCGCCCCGCCGCCAGCTTTTTTAAGGAATTCGCGTCGAGATAATTTGGCTTTGTTTGGCATGCTCATACTCACATCCTTCTCTGGTGCAGCCGGCCTGCCACAAACACAAACACAATACCCAGCATACCGCCGATCCCCAGGCCCGCCCCCAGTCCGGCCACCGACATACCTTTGAGGGCTAAATTGGCCTGCTCGGCAGCTTTCAGTTTGGCGAGCAGTTCTGGAGCCTGATCGCTGTCTTTAGGTTCAAGCTTAGAGGTGTGAAAAACTGATTTAGCGGGCGCACGCTCATGGCAGTCGATGCAGGTCTGCGAGGTAACGACAAAGCTATGGTTGGGTGGGTCGCCGCCTCCCGTCATTGCGGTCAAATCGGCGCTGCCTGTCAGGTCACGGCTGGCCATCGACAAATGGCAGTCGGTGCAGGCCAGTTCGGCTCCCGTGTGGGTGGCGTGGGCAAAGTCGTTCAATTGATGACGGTGGCAGGTTTCACACAGAGCTTCATCGGTCAACCGGAACTCCTGCGAGTGGGGTAGATGGCAGCTAATACACTGCACGTTGGCTTCGCCATGCGCGCTATCCTGCCACTGCTCATAAGTTTCGGCATGGCACTCCTGGCAGGAGGCCGAATCGACCCCCAACTGCATAACCCCGTCTTTGGGGTGACCCTCGACATAAGCGCCGTGGCATGCTTCGCATTGGACCGCGCCGGTGGCATGGGGCGAGTCTTGCCAGGCAGTTATTTCATCTTCGTGACATTCAATACACTGTTGCGTATCGCCGGCGGGAAGATCCGGGGATTGGGCTAAGACAACGGCGGGTAAAACGAGCCAAAGCAGCAGCCACAGGCAACTGCCATAGAGCAGCCATCTAGCCAGTTTATCAGGGTTGGAAATAATATTTAACATCGCTGACTCCTGAAAATAGCTGTTTGTAGTAGCGACTTCAGTCGCTTATGTTCTGGACGACTGAAGTCGTCACTACGAATCAAGAGAGGGATGTCTGCATATAGCGCAAGCCTTTGCTGAGCAGCCACAGGAACAGTAGCGGGATGCCCAGGCGCAGCGTGGTCAGCCCCATTAAAACTAAGGTTGTGATAAGTAATTCGTTAGACATCTTACACCTTCCTTCCGGACTAAAGGTGAAATAGTTTATTTCTACTCTCACTATAACATTTTGGGCCGGCTGATTCTATATGGGGTTATCCCCATTCTGAGCAGGCGGACTCGGCTATGGAAAGGTCGAAATGGGACAGGCATTCATGGGAAAATGTGGGGTGTTTACCCCATCTCAGATTAAGAAGAATTACTGATGTAAAAAAAGACCGGATAGTTTGTACTATCCGGTCTGAGGTATATTGAGGGGATCAGATTGCGACTAAGGACGCGTCATTTTGCCGACATCCGCGCCGACATCTTCCAGGCTGTCATACAAGACTTGGATGATGTACATGCCGTTGTGAGCAAACTGGCCCGGATCCTTGGTACTGTACTGGTAGTTGTAAGCGGCCTTCAGTAGACGTGGCGTCCAGGTAGAGTAGGCCTCTTCGTCAGCATCAGCTTCGCCGTTACCGTTGGCATCGGCAAAGAAGTACGGGTAACTCTGTGGATTGTAGACGAGAGCAGTTCCGGCCTTAGTTTTGGCGTAGTCCTGGATAGCCGCATAGAGCGCCTCGCGTATGGTGTCGATCTCGGCAGCCAAACCCTCGGTGGTGTCGCCATCGCCGTCGAAATCGTCTTTAGACTTGCGGATGGTTTGCAGGTCTTCCGCAGTCTCCACGCCGTCATGGCAATCCGCGCACACTTCTACCCGAACCTCAAGGGCATGAGTGTTGTGGCATTGGACACAGGTAGCCGCCTCGTCCACGTGCTCAAACCGTCCGACGTATTCCTTGCCCTCATACTCATAGGCGCCCTTGGCTTCTGTGCCAAAGAGGGTGGCCCCGGCGGCAAAGTAGTGGACATTCAAGAAGCGCAGCTTATCAGAGGTGGCATCGGCGTCCAGTCCTTCGGTCAAGTTGTTGACGCTGACCGTGGACTCGCGCCCCTGATGACAGTTGAGGCAGAGGTTGCTGTCCGGCTCCTCCAGGCTGAGGGTCGCCCCACTGGGGAATTTGACTTCGGTCACTTCGTAGCGGGAGAAAGTGGTCAGGTCGTTGTGGCAGGTTTCGCATAGGAGGCCGTTGGACGGTTTCTCGGCGATATTAGCCCCGTTTTGCAGGAAGACCGGCAAGCCCACGCCCGTATGGCACTTGGCGCAGTTACCCGGCACCTCACTATCGGCATCCCAGTGGCGGAAAGCCTCTTCCGACCCGGCAAAGTGACCATCGTCAATCCGGTGCAACTTACTGATGTCGATAGGCTTACTCAGACCGGCGTTCAGGTCCTCGATGGAGTCGTACAGCAGTTCAATGATGTACTTACCACCATGAGCGAAAGCGCCGGGATCCTTGACCGACATCTGGTAGTTGTAGGCGGCTTTGGCCAGGCGAGGAGTCCAGGCGTTGTACTGGTTATCCCCATTGGCCTCGTCGGGGTCAGGTTTACCGTTTTTGTTGGTATCCAGGAAGAAGTAGGGATGTGTCGCCACATCGTAGACAATGGGCGCTTTGCTCTTGTCGATGGCATAGATCTGGATGGCCTGGAAGAGCTTAGCCTGCATGCCCTCGATTTCGGAGGCAATGCCTTCCTTGACGTCGCCATCACCATCGTAGTCTACCAGTGAGCCTTGCATACGCACTTTTTTCAGGTCCTCCACCGACTTTACGCCTTCGTGGCAGCCCTGGCACGCTTCCACCTTCACCTGCAAGGTGTGGGAGTCATGGCACTCAATACACGTGTCATAGGCTTCCACGTGGGCAAAGTTGCCGTCGTACGTTTTGCCTTCGTACTGGTAACCACCTTTGGTCAGGGTGCCGTACTTGGTGGCGGCCGCGGCGAAGTAGTGGATGTTGGTGAAGCCCAGGTCTGGACTGACGGTATCAACGTCGGCCACATTGGTCTTGGTTATGGCCTCGTCAACCTGAATCATCGAAGCCCGCCCCTGGTGGCATTGCATGCAGCGGGATTCGTCGCCCAAGTTGGCGAGTTCCACCCCGGAGGGCATAACCACACTGTTCATGACCTGAGTTGCATTGTTGTGACAAGCCACACACTCGACCGTGGTGCCGATAGGCGCAACCTTATCTACCTTGCCGGCCTCGGACCCATCTACTCCCACAAAGTCAAGAAAACCAGGCGTACTGTGACACTTGGCACAGTTCTCCGGCACTTCCGCCGGCGACTCCTCATCCCAGTGGACGAAAGCTTCAGCCGTCGTGTCGGCGTGACCGGAAGATTGCCACTCTTTCAGGAAAGGGATCTCCACCGCTTCCTGGGCACTGACGATGCGAGTGGCAGACAGCCCGGCCAAGACGACAATCCCCACCACGAGAACCATTGCCAAGCCGACAGCGAACACGATGATTATTTTTTTCATAACTTATCACTCACCTCCTAACCTTTAGAGTAACGGGTTGTTTTTTCAAAACCGTGATGATTAAGATTGAGGTGAATATTTTGTTTACCTCCTTTCCTTATAATAAAACCTACTAATGATATACCTCCTTACTTAAGCTTTTTTTGTTGACCACCCCCTTTCGCGATCAGATGAATTATCTGCCCTGCTCGACCAATTCAGCCTCCTATGACTCTACCTCTGGTTTATGGCAATGATGACAAAATAACAAATGTTATCCACTTTGACGATAAGTGCCACAAATGTTCAATTATTTTTGGCCCCGGCGGCAATCCAGGCGATCAGTTTTTGCAAATCCGGTTCGGGCAAAGTACCCAGATGCTCGCCCTGCATCGTTTTGACAATCAGGCTTTCGTCCGGCGAGCCGGGCACAAAGGCCGGGCCATTTGCGCCGCCTTTCGCCAGCGCCTCGTAGCTGGTCACAGCGAGATCACCCATCGCAATCTCACCGTGACAAGTGACACAATTTTCCTCCAGCGCCGGGAGGATGTCATTGGCAAAACTGACATCGCCGACCGGGATAGCCCCCTCTGCGGTAGGTTCGGCTGTTACCTCTGGCTCCTTTGCCGGGGTTTCGCCCTCATTTTGGGCGGCTGTTTTCTCTTCTTCCGAAGCATGACACAATAAACAGTTCTCGCTGGTGAAGTTTGCGGCCTGATGACTCTCCGGTAAAGTGTCAAGCTCGTGGCATTTCAAGCAATCCTCACGCCCTTTGATCTTGTGGATAACCGCAGGGGGAGGTGGGTTTTCTTGCTGGGTCGAATGACAGACCGTACAAGTTGATAAAGGAAACGCGACGTGATTTTCTGGGTAGGCCAGCGGGCCAGCAGCACCGTGACACTTCAGGCAATCCTCCTGCCCTTCGATGGGGTGGGAAATGAGGGGCGCTACGGTATTACTCACCAGGACCACTTCCGCCCCACCCACTGGAGTCGCCGTCGGCGGAGGCGTTGGCGTGGGCGTAGAGGTTGGGGTGGGTGTAGCCGGGAGAAAAGCGACCACAGTTTCGGCAGGGGGTACTGTCGTAATGGCAGTTTGCTCAAAAGTCACAAAACCATACAAGCTTACGAGGCCTACTGCGGTAATGATTGAAGCAATCGGTATAAAGACCCGCTCGCGGCGGACTTTGATTTCTGGCGGGGCGGGCGGCGGAATACGCCCTGCTTCAATCGCTTCCAACTCGGCGGCATGCTCGTGGGCCATCTGTTTGCGGGTAAGATAGCCGGTGAAGATGGCCCGATTAAAGACTTTCAGATGCACCCAGTAAAAGTGCCAGATGATGATGGCCAGGAAAGCCAGCAGCGCCTCGGCGCCGTGGGCAGCCTTGGCCGCCGGGACATATTCACCGGGCAAAAAGCGGGTGGTAGCGATGGGATTCCATAACATGAAGCCGGTGAGGACCATAATCATCCCACCCCAGATTACGGCCCAATATTCCATCTTCTCGGCAAAGTTATAACGGGGGAGTTTAGGGTGCTGCCGGGTCAGTCCCAGTTGGTAGCGGACACTGTCTAACAGGTCGGCGGCGTCTTTGAGTGTGGGCAGCATGCTCAACTGGACCCGCAGCACATAGACCCGGTAAAACACGGCTATGAAGTGAAAAAGCAGCGACAACATAAAAACGATGGCCGAAACCCGGTGAATAATCCGCATTGTTTCGATGCCGCCCAGGGTGCGAATAATCCAATCGGCCCAGGGGGTCAAAGAAAAGCTCTGGGGCAAACCGGTCAGGCATAGGAAGCTGAATGAAATGGCCATAACCCAGTGTTCTAGTCGTTGGATGCGGGTAAAGCGGGGATAGATTTTTTCCGACTCGGCCATTGTTACGCTGCCCCCCTCTTGTTTTTACTACGTACACGCCGCACAAGACTGCTGCTAAAATCGGCGACCACGTAAACGGCCATAAAGCCCAGCACCGCCGGAATAAAAATCTTATAGAAAAGATCGACAAAGTAGACCATTGGATATTTATTGATATCAGGCTCGTAGTGACCCAACCATGTGGCCGAGAAGTTGGTGGTCGCGTCAGGATGGCACTTCTGGCAAGTTTGCAGGATATTCTCCTTAAAAACCTGCGACTCCGGGTCATCGGCGCTTTTCATGTTGTGAACCCCGTGGCAGTCGTAACAAACGGGTTTATTGGTGGGTTGATCAGGCGATTGGCGCTCGAACAGGGTCACGGTGGTGCCATGAAAATCGGCCACATAGGTCTCGAAGACATGGGTTGAAATATCATATTTGCTCATCATGGCTTCATCCGCGTGGCACTTAGCGCACAGGTTAGGCGAGTTGAGGCGGAATTGGGTAGTGCGGGGGTCTTCCTGGTTGTGGACACCATGACAGTCAACACAAGTGGGCACATCGGCATTGTTCTCGTCAACCAGGGCTTTGCCGTGAACGCTGTCCAGGTATTCATTGTAAATACCGGAGTGGCACTTGGAGCAAGTCAGCGGGATGGCTGTACGCGGCTGATCGGGCGGGGTGGTGGCGTGCGGGTCGTGGCAATCGGTACAAATGGCGGCATCCCAGTTGCCGGCAGCAATTTCTTTGGCGTGAATGCTGTCCAGCGTTTTTTGGTAAACTTCTTCGTGGCACTGCTCGCAGGTTTTATATTGTTCTAGCCCGTAGAAACGGGGGGAGTTTACTTTCAGGGGCGGGTGGGGGTAGCCGGTGATGTCGGTGTGGCAGTCGGTGCAACGCAAATTTTCCTGGCCGTGGATGGAGTCATGGAAAAGTTCTTGAGCCACATACAAAGGCCAAACCTCACCGGAGGGAAATTGGTAAGTGAGGTCTGGCTGGCCGTGGCAACCTAAACAGTCTTCGTTGCTACTGTTGCCGGCCTGCTGAGGAGGACCGCTAGCTTTGACCTGCCAGGTCCAAATTGATCCAACCAACAGGGCAATGACAATATAAATCCATAATCGGCGTTGATTCATCCTGGACCCCCCAGAACAGGTGATACAGTCGGTTAAATGGAAATATAACTCAATTATAGTGAAGTGGCTTTAAACGTCAAAGTGACAACCCTCACCACTTTAAATGACAAATGTCACTAACCTAACCGTTGCGCAACCGGATGTGAGATGTTTCATGAAGGCGCAAAATTGAACAAGCGCAACGGGAGTTGAACGGCCACCCAGTCGGGCAAGGTCGGTGGAGTAACCTCCCCATAGTACAACAGGCTGGTATAACGGATTTTGGCGGGCAGATGATAGCGAACCAGCATGGCTTGCACCGGATAAGGATACTCGTTTTGATGAGACTCGCGGCGATGAATAAGGTTCAGTTTTTGTTCCCCAAGAAACATCTTGCACCCGATTGCGCAACGGTTAGGCTAGGGCTGTGTAGTTACTGTAAGAGAACCAAAATCAATTGCGCCAGCAAAATCTTGGTAATCATAGCCACCGGGTAAACGGTGGCGTAACCGATATTGGGCAGATCGTTTTTGCTCTGTTCCAGGGCAAAGCCGAGTACGGCGGGCTGAGTTTGTTGGCCGCCCAGGATGCCGCTGAGTAAGCCCATTGGAATGTGCAACAAATAATGGCCAATCAACAGGGTGGTAAAAGCGGTAACGCAGGTAATTATCGCCCCGGCGATAAAAATAGATAACCCCCCGCTCTGGGTCAGGGTTTGGACAAAGGCATAACCTGAACGCGTCCCTACGGCGGCCAAGAAAAGGACTAACCCCATTTGGCGTAAGACGAGATTGGCGCTGTAGGGCAAGGCCCATACCAGGGGGCCGCTTCGCCCCTTATTGCCCAAAATGAGGGCTACGATGAGCGGGCCGCCGGCTAAACCCAATCTAAACGTGACGCCTCCGGGCATCGGCAGTGGGATCGACCCAACCAGCAAGCCCAGGGTTAAACCGAGACTAAAGGTTAAGATGTCAATCTCGCTCAAAGCGCGATAAGAGTCGCCAAAAAATTTAGTAATAGCATTCATATTATCTGACCTGGCGACGACCCGGACCCGGTCGCCCAGTTCCAGCACGGTATCGCCATGAGGCAGCAGTTCCACATCGCCGCGCCTGATGCGAGTCACAATGGCTCCATATTGCTGGAGCAGGTCAAAATCGCGCAGTCGATGTCCGGCCACCTTCGGATTGGAGACAAAAATCCGCCGGAAATCGTATTCACTGCGATCCAGTTCCAGTCGCTGTTGGCTAGGTTCACCCAGGTAAGCCATCACCCGATCCAGTTCCTCTTTGGCCCCAATCATAGTGATGAGGTCGCCCACCTCCAGGCAGGTTTGTGGGTTGGCCAGGGTCAGTTGTTCATGGCCATGCTTGTAGCGACCAAAGATGACATGCCAGTTATGCTCTTTTCGCAGTTCCTCGATACAGGCATGTCCGGCTTCCGGTTGGGTAACCCGAATGGTTCGGGATTGCAATTGGACGTTAGTTGCGCCGAGATCGCCCAAATTCTGCGCCTCGTGAGCGTAGTCAATTCGCCACAAACGCTGCATGGCGAAAATTGCCAGGATGACGCCCACGACGCCTATGGGATAAGCAATCGAGTAGCCAATGACCGGCTCATTGATTATTTGTTCGGCCTGGTTAGGCGAGACATTACCTCTAATATATTCCAGGATACCGGCCAGAGCCGGGGTATTGGTCAGGCTGCCGGCGAATAAACCGGCGGCCAGAGCCGGCTTGAGGTTCAGGGCGTAGGCTACCCCCAGCGCCAGAAGAGTGGCCAGGCTAATCATACCGACAACTAGCAAATTATCACGTAATCCTTTACGCCGGAGAGAGGCAAAAAAGCCGGGGCCGCTGCTCAAGCCGATGGTATAGACAAACAAAGCCAGGCCCAGGGTGCTAAGAATTTCCGGCAATTTGAGTTCGGGACTTAGGGAACCGATGGCTAGCCCGACAAACAACACGGCCGCCACCCCCAGGCTGCTCCCCTTGATTTTGATGTGCCCCAAAGGGTAGCCAATAGCCATAACAATAAAGAGTAACAGGAGTGGGTTGTCAATCATTAGTTGGATCATCATTTCCTCCAAAACTAAGACAAAACGAGGGCAGACGCCTGATGTCTGCCCCCCTTGCCCACACAGTAACTTTAGTTTTTTATCCCGCAAAAGCGGGGTTTACGAATCTTCTCTAAGCCCAATGGTCTCATCTACCAATTAGTCTGGAGCGCCGATCAGGCCAAACTGCCAAACTTCGGGTGAGCGCCAGAAACTGGACATGATCAGTTCGCGAGTGAAGATGAGTTCTTTGGGCAGGCGATCATACAACTTGAAGAATAACTCTTCGTGCAGGAGAATTTCCTCCATCCATTTATCGCGGTCGATGGTCATAATCTTTTCAAATTGTTCCCGCGAGAAATCTTCCATCCCGCGCCAATCAAGGTCCTCATAGTGAGGCATCCAGCCCAGCGGGCCTTCGATGCCTCCGGCGCGGCCTCTGGCCCGTTCGACCACCCATTTGAGAATGCGCATATTTTCGCCAAAACCGGGCCAAATAAAGTTGCCCTTTTCGTCTTTACGGAACCAGTTGACGCCGAAGATAGGGGGTGGATGGGGCAGCTTTCGACCAAAGTTCAGCCAATGGCTAAAGTAGGCGGCCATATGATAACCACAGAAAGGCAGCATGGCAAAAGGATCGCGCCTCACTTGGCCCACCGACCCCGTAGCCGCTGCGGTGGTCTCAGAACCCATTGTGGCAGCTAGATAGACGCCGTAGGTCCAATTGAATGACTGGTACACCAAGGGAACCACATCACTGCGCCGCCCGCCAAAAATAAAGGCGGCGATGGGCACACCACGCGGGTTTTCCCACTCAGGATCGATGGAGGGGCACTGGCTGGCCGGGGCGGTGAAACGGGCATTGGGGTGAGCCGCTTTGCGGCCGCAATCGGGAGTCCAGGGTTGGCCCTGCCAGTCAATCAATTCCGGCGGCGGTGTTTTGGTCATTCCCTCCCACCAAACATCGCCATCAGGGGTGAGGGCTACGTTGGTAAAGATGGTGTTGGCCCGGATGGTAGCCATCGCATTGGGGTTGGATTGGTCTGAAGTGCCGGGGGCGACGCCAAAATAGCCGGCCTCCGGGTTGATGGCATAGATATGGCCGTTCGATCCCGGTTTGATCCAGGCAATATCATCGCCGACGGTGGTGACTTTCCAACCTTCAAAGGTTTTGGGTGGAATTAGCATGGCAAAATTGGTTTTGCCACAGGCGCTGGGAAAGGCGGCGGCGATGTAGGTTTTTTCTTTCCGGGGCGATTCGACTCCCAAAATCAGCATATGCTCGGCCAGCCAGCCCTGATCTCTGGCAATGACGGAGGCAATCCGCAGGGCAAAACATTTCTTGCCTAGCAGCGCGTTGCCGCCGTAGCCGCTGCCAAAAGACCAGATAGACCGTTCTTCAGGGAAGTGGACAATATATTTCTGTTCTTTGTTGCAAGGCCAGGGCACATCTTTCTGGCCGGGTTCAAGGGGCACGCCTACGGAGTGGGCGCAGGGGACGAATTCACCCTCTTCACCTAAAATCTCCAGAACACGCTTACCCATGCGGGTCATAATGCGCATATTCACTACGACGTAAGGAGAGTCGGTCACTTCCACGCCAATGTGGGAGAGCGGCGATCCTAACGGCCCCATGCTGAAAGGGATGACGTACATGGTGCGGCCCCGCATACAACCCTCAAAGAGTTTATTTAAGATGGCATGCATCTCTTTGGGGTCCATCCAGTTGTTAGTCGGTCCGGCTTCTCTATAACGGACGGTGCAAATAAAAGTGCGATCTTCGACGCGGGCTACATCGCTGGGATCGGAGCGAGCCAGGAAACTGTTGGGCCGCTTTTCGGGATTCAGTTTAATAAAAGTGCCAGACTCAACCAGGGTCTGGCACATCTGATCATATTCCTCCAGGGAACCATTGCACCAGTAGACTCTGTCTGGTTGGCACAGGGCGGCTATGTCCTGAACCCAAGTTTTTAGTTTTGCATTTTTTACATCAACTGGAAAGTCCATAAACCCTCCTCTCCTCATACAATCAATCAATTTGGTTGAGATCGCCCATTATAACTCAAGATATTCTTTCAAGAAAATGCTATTTAGGTAGAAAGAGTTCCAAAAAATTAAGGAGAAGATTATAATAGGTATCCAGCGCGGAATTAGAAAGGAGGTGCAATCTTGGACAAGAACAAAGACAGGCAAACCGGTGATAGACCCCCGATCTTCATAATCTCCGGTGGAACGGGAACCAGCGGAGAACAAGTGGTTCGCACCGCCCTGGCTCAGTTTCCAGACGCAGAGATACCGGTTATCATTGTGCCTTATGTACGTCAGGTTAACCAGGTTGAAACGACGGTAAACCGGGCTGCTGAGGCCGGAGGAACTATTGTCCATACGCTGGTAGATGTGGACCTGCGCCGTACGCTCATCCGCCGGGCGCGCGACCAAAATGTGGTCGCTATTGACCTGATGGGACGGTTACTCTCCCGGTTAGCGGATGTCCTGCATCAGGAACCAAGCGGCCAACCGGGTATGTATCGGCAATTACGCCAGGCTTACTTTGATCGGGTCGAGGCCATCGAGTTCACCGTAGCTCACGACGACGGACAATTGCCCGAGGAATGGCCGTTAGCCGAGATTGTACTGGTGGGGATATCGCGAACCGGCAAAACGCCCCTCAGCATGTACCTGTCTGTGCTGGGCTGGAAAGTAGCTAACTTACCCCTGCTTAAAGATGTCCCTCTACCTCCGGAGCTATTCCAGGTAGACCGGCGCCGGGTCGTAGGGTTGATTATCGAACCCGGCCAACTCCTGCACCATCGCCAGGAGCGACAACGCCGCCTCGGCGTGTCTGGAAATTCTGCCTACATCGATCCTGTAACGCTTTATGAGGAAGTGGACACCGTCCGCCAATTGTATCGCCGGAATGGTTTTGCCATCGTGAATGTTACTGATAAATCCATAGAAGAAAGCGCCGACGAAGTTATCGCTTTGGTCACCCGGCGGCTGCAGACCCCGGCAAGTTGAGGTTTCTAGATCTTAATTCAGTTCGTCAAGGGTCAGGGACATGCTTGGTATATATTAATAAAAAGAAGGCGGTATCAATCCGGGTGGCTTTACGACTTTGCATAACGGTGTTATAATAAGGCCAGGATTTTTAACATTAACCCCTGTCGAGGCTGCTCTTGAGTCACATTCAACAGCTTTACCACCTACAATCTCTTGATAGTGAAATTGATAAAATTCAGCATCAATTAGCTGAAATTGTAGCCAGGTTGGGTGAGAGTGAGGTTGTGCGACAAGCCACAGCCACTTCCTCGGCGACCGAAGCGGCTTTGCGGAAAGCTCAAGCCAAAATGCAAGATTTAACGTTAGAAGTTAAGTCTCTGGCCGATAAGATTGTCGCTCAAGAAAAGACCCTTTACCACGGTAAAGCCCTCAGTGCTAAGGAAGCAGCCAATTTACAGGATGAAATAACCTCCCTAAAACGTTGGTATAGCCAGCGTGAGGAAATCTTACTAGAGGCAATGGTCGAAGCGGAAGAGACCGAGCAGGCGTTGGCGCAGGCCAGGCAAAGACTGGTAGTAATCCAGGAAGAATGGCAGACTGATCAGGACCAACTCGGCCAGACTCAGATTGCCTTGAAAACGAGATTAGCGGATCTAAAAGCTCAACGTCTGGTGATAATTAAAGCCATTGATGAGGATGATTTAGAAGAATATGAAGACCTGCGCTCCAAAAAAGCAGGCCGGGCTGTGGCTGTGGTCAAAGAGGGAATCTGCCAGGGTTGTGGCATAGCTGCTTCAAATAGCAAAATCCAGCGGGCCAAGACCGAGACAGAGCTTGTTTATTGCGGTACTTGTGGCCGAATTCTATACGTGCTTTAAGGAGAACTTCATGCCATTTCGAACAATTCAAGCCGATATAGACGATGCCAGCTTTCAAGCGGCTCTTAATCGCGCTACCCGAGAAGGGAAAGCTATTGGTCAGGTGGTGGCAGAATTTTTGCAGCAATACGCCCAGGGAGCTACTGCCGGCGCTCCCACCAGTTACACCGTCCAAAAGGGAGATACCCTGGGCCGGATTGCCCAAAAAGTCTATGGGGATGCCCGCAAATATCCGCTGATCCAGGAAGCCAACAACTTAAGCGACCCCAGCCGTATTTGGGTAGGGCAGGTTTTGATTATTCCCTCTGTGGCTGAGGTTACACCGGTTGTCATCCCTGCGCCTGTAGCGGCCCCGGTCCCAACTACGTCTCCTGCCCAACCCGTAGTCACCGTACCCACAACTTCGCCTGTTAGCACCCCGGTAGTTACACCACAACCCACCCAGACAGGTCTGCCCCCGTCGAGACCCTCCATTGAGTGGGCTGGTTCGCCCAATTTCAACAAACGCCGCAGTTCTGACGATATTACCGCGATTGTTATTCACTCAACGGCCAATAGTTCGTTGCAAGGTGTTATCGACTGGTTTAATAACCCCAATTCGCAGGTCAGCGCCCATTACACCATTGGCAAAGATGGCCGCATTGCTCAACATGTCAAGGACGGTGATCGAGCCTGGCATGCCGGTCAGAGCGTTTGGAAAGGGCGTAACTCTTGTAACGATTATGCGATTGGCATTGAATTAGTGAACCTCAACAACGGCCAGGACCCTTACCCAGAAGCGCAGCACCGGGCTAATGTAGCCCTGTGCGCTTATCTATGCTATACTTATAACATTCAAGTTGATGATATTATGGGGCATTTAGACATTGCTCTGCCTCCCGGACGGAAAACAGACCCACGGGGGTACGACTTGAACCGGCTGCGGCGTGAGGTCGCCGCAATTTTAGGTGATAAGATTTAGGTGAATCGGAGTGCTTTTAGCCGTAACTTGATGAAAGATCGTAGGATGAGTCTCTATGCTGAATTTTACACCCGCAATTGGCCCTCCGAGCCACTGGCGATAGGTTGTTATACTTAACCACCTCTTTTTCCTCATTTTTTGCGTTAGTTAGTATTCAATTCCCCAATAGCTTTGTTGATAATTCAAGACAAAGGCGCACAAGAAAGCCGGGCGCTTGATTTTGTTTACCTCAAAAAGGTGCGGCTCTGCTTTCTTGGCGTTTGGGTGGTTATTTGATTCTGTTTATCAAAATTTAGGAATCGTCACGAGCTACCTCACGCCACTGACCCCTCCCAATTTTTGGGTGGAGACGCGGTCAGCAGCCAGCCGTCCCCCACGCCCTTCGGCACACCCTCCCGGAAGCGGGACGCCCGAAGGGGCGAGGGGAGGCGAAGCGCTCTCGGCGGTCTGTTATTTGAAGGAGTATAGATAATGTTGCCAGTTCAAACGATTGAAAAAGAATCAACTTTAAAAAAGTACGCGCCTCGGATTACGACCGAGCTGCCCGGTCCCAAAGCCAAAGCTTTGTTGGCTCGTGATGCTAAGGTTGTGTCCCCCTCTTATCCTCGTGATTATCCCTTTGTGATGGACTATGGTCGGGGTGCGGAAGTGTGGGATGTGGATGGTAATCGTTTTATTGATTTTGCCGCTGGTATTGCCGTGACCGCCACGGGCCATGCCCATCCTAAAGTAGTGCAGGCTATCAAAAAGGCCGCCGATAAGTTCTTGCACATTTCATCGGATTACTACCACGAGTTACAGGTGCAATTGGGCGAAAAGATGAATAAAATCGCCCCACTAAATGAACCCGCGATGAGTTTCTTCACCAACTCCGGCACTGAGAGCGTAGAAGGGGCGATCAAACTGGCCCGCTACGTAACCGGCCGGCCCCGGTTCATCGGCTTCCTGGGCGGATTTCATGGCCGCAGTATGGGATCATTAGCTTTTACAGCCAGCAAATATACCCAACAGGCCAAATTCTTCCCTACCATGGCGGGAGTCACCCACGTGCCTTTCCCCAATAATTATCGCCCAATTTTCGCCGGGGCTGACCAGGGCCAAGCCGTGCTCAACTACATCGAAAATGTACTTTTCCAAAGCAATATTCCGGCCAGTGAGGTGGCGGCTATCTTGCTCGAACCTATTCAGGGTGAAGGCGGTTACCTCGTACCCCCGGACAGTTTCTTGCCCGGCCTGCGCGCCCTGTGTGATCGTTATGGTATCTTGCTCATCGCCGACGAAGTACAGAGCGGTATTGGACGCACCGGAAAAATGTTCGCTGTTGAGCACTGGGGCGTTCAGCCGGATATTGTCACTACGGCCAAAGGTTTGGCTTCAGGGATGCCTATTGGCACCGTCACGGCCCGCCAATCAGTGATGGAGCAGTGGGTGCGTGGCGCTCATGGCAACACTTACGGGGGGAACCCGCTCTGTTGCGCGGCTGCCCTGGCGACGATTGAGTTAGTTGAAACCGAATACAAAGACAACGCGGCCCGGATAGGCCAATACTTGCTGGATAAGATGCAAACCATGGCCGACCGCTACCCGTTTATTGGCGAGGTGCGGGGTAAGGGTTTAATGATCGGTATGGAATTTGTCAAAGATCGCCTGACCAAAGAACCGGCCAAAAAGTTTGTCCATGAGGTGATTCAGGAGGCTTTCCACAATGGTCTGCTCTTGCTGCCGTGTGGCGTCAGCACGATTCGCCTGATGCCCCCGCTGATGCTGACCCAAGATTTGGCCGACGAAGCGATGGAGATTTTGGATAAATCCATCAGCCTTGTCGCCGAGCGCGAGTTGTAGACTAACCCGGCTAATCTTAGGCAGTTTTAAGAAAATAATTATCCAGGGCGGTGAAAATTGTGTAATTTTGTAGCGACGTGGCATACAACGTCGCTACAAAATTGAATTTACACACAAATCGTGATACGACTCGCGTTTCACGGTTTGTACCCGTATTTGCCCCCCAACTTGACACTAACCCCGCTAAATGATATGCTTTGAATAGGGAATTGCTCAAAATCGTAACCCCAGGCCTGTGCTGACTTGCCTTTTAAGGCGCTGTTCACCTCAGTAGTAAACATAATAACTTTTTCAAGTGACTCGTTGATGCTGGCGAAATCTTTGTTAACCTTTTTGGAGTTAATATGAGCGACTTCGATCAAACCGTTTACTCTGGCCGGAGCGCCCCGGGTACGGCCGGTGCGCCGGAACCCCCAAAGCCCAAACGAAATCTATGGCTAATTATCGGTGGGATCGGCTGTATCCTGGTTCTATGTGCCGCCTTGTTGTTGACGGCGGCAGTCATATTTTTACGTGAACAATCAGGTTTTGCTGATATAGTGGCCGGTTTGGGCGGTGAAACGGCTACTCCGACCAGCGTCGAAACGCCGACCGAGACCGTAACTTCCGCTACCCCTACTTTCACCCCTGTAACAACGACTGAAGCGACGGTCGAGCCAACCGCCCAGGATACGCCCACATCTGAACCTACGGTAGAAGCGGCCAGCGAGCCGGAGTTTAGTTCCGTCACTTTTGCCCTGGGTGCGACCGAACAGTATGAACCCATCGATCCGGGCCTTACTTTCCAGGAAGGTATTACCGAAGTCCATGCCATTTTTGAATATGACGGCATGTCTAAGGATTATACCTGGGAACGGGTCTGGTATCTTGATGGCAAAGAGGTTTTACGAAACGCCCAAAAATGGACGGGCGATAAGGCCGGCGTGTTTGATTACTTTATTGATGCCGGTAACGAGCCGCTTTTCCCCGGCGAGTGGGAATTAGAACTCTATGTAGAAGATCAAATGCTCACCCAGGGCAGTTTTACGATTGAGCCAAAAGCCGGCCCAGAAGTGGCTCAGACCGAGGAGAGCGAGCCCGCCGCCGACCTTACCCCCACTCCAACAACCGAGCCTACCGCCACACCGGCCCTTTCACCAACCCGCAGCCCAGGTGGAGGCGGTGGGGGTGTTTACCAATTGGTCTACACCAAGTGGGATGGCGGTCAGCATAATATGTACGTGGCCGATACCAACGGCAGCGGCGAACATTTTCTACTCAACCGCGCCGCCGGACCTTCATGGACGCCCAGCGGCCAAGAAATCTTTTTCTTTGGCGAAGCAGGAATCGACCGGCAACACCTGGCCGATGGCCGCGAATTTATTTTTGACGGCATTAGCAACGGTATTGTGGCCCTGACCAATGCCGCCGCTTTGCCCAGTGCGGACGCAGCCCTTCTTTACCAGGGCAATGATTGGAAACAGGGTACGGCCCGCTGGTCTAGCGTTTCGCCGGATGGGCAGATGGTCGCTTTTGACGCCAAACCCGGCGGCGATTACCGTATCTACTTCTTAGGCACTGCCGATAACCAACAGTACCGCTATGAAATTATTGGCGAGCAGGCGGATTGGGCGCCCAATAGCCAGAAAATTGTTTACCGTTCGGGTCGCGACGGTAAAACCGGCATCTGGATTTCCAATCGCGATGACAGCGGTCATACCAACATCACCCAGGGTGGTTCTGACTCCTTCCCGGCCTGGTCGCCCGATGGCAAAACTATTGCTTTTAGCCGTGATGACGGCAGCAATGTAAATATTTACCTGGTGAATGTGGATGGTAGCAACCTGCGCCAGATCACCGATGCGCCCGGCCCCGATACGCTGCCCATTTACACTCCCAGTGGCGATATCGTCTTCCGCAGCGCCCGCAGTGGAAGCTGGGGCATCTGGAAGATGGGCGGGGATGGCTCGAACCAGAAAGAGATTATTCCCAATGCCGGGGTAGGACCTGATTGGTCTTTTAGTAAGATGGATGTAAGGTAAAAAGTGCGGGTTAGAGTTGATTCTATTGGCTGCCGTTTGAATATTAGTGAAGTTGAAGAGATGGCTCGGTGCTTTGCCGGCGCCGGGCATCGGTTGGTTGGGCCGGGCGAGGTGGCCGATCTGTACGTCTTCAACAGTTGCGCCGTGACTCACGTCGCCTCTCGCAAATCGCGCCAGATTATCCGGCAGATGCGGCGGGCCAACCCCAACGCGGTTGTCGTCGTGACCGGCTGCTATGCGGAACTTGAGCCGGACGAAGTCAAAACGCTGGGGGTTGACTTGATGGTGAGCAACGAACAAAAGGACCGGCTGCCGGAGATGGTGGCGGAAGCCGGCTTGTTGCATGAAGCCGATCCCGTTCCGATTGTGGATGAAGCTTCCTTTTTGCCCTCTCTTCCGTTTGCCGGGGAGATAGAAGGCGAGCATACTCGCGCTTTTGTCAAAGTGCAGGATGGCTGCGACAATCGCTGCACATTTTGTATCGTCACTATTGCTCGTGGCGCCAGTCGTAGCCGCCCGGTAGCCGATATAGTGGCCGAGATCAATCGGTTGGTGGGCTTGGGGTATCAGGAGGCGGTCCTGAGCGGGGTACACCTGGGGTCTTATGGGCATGATCGAAACGACCGGCAGGGTTTGCAGAATTTGGTGCAGGCTATCCTGGCCGAAACCGACCTGCCTCGCCTGCGCCTATCTTCACTGGAACCGTGGGATTTAGACCCTTCGTTTTTTGAGCTGTGGCGGAATGAACGGTTATTGCCGCATCTCCACCTGCCGCTGCAAAGCGGCAGTGACGTTACCCTACGGCGGATGGCTCGCCGGACCAACCAGGTCCAATTTTCCCGCCTGGTAGGGGCTGCCCGCGCGGCTATCCCCGATTTATCTATTACCACCGACGTTATCGTTGGTTTCCCCGGTGAAACAGAGGCCGAGTTTGCCGAGTCCCTTGCTTTTATCAAGCAAATGGGCTTTGCCAAGCTGCATATCTTCCGCTTCTCCCCGCGTGAAGGAACAGCCGCGGCCACGATGAGAGGTCAAGTGCCTGCGCCGGTAATGCAAGAACGCAGTCAGCAGATGCACATCTTGAACGTAGACCTGGAGCGAAAATTCCGTTACAAGTTCGTCGGCCGGACTATGCCGGTGCTGTGGGAAAGCCACGAGTTGTATGGCTTCGGCTGGCAGTGGAGCGGCCTGACCGGCAACTATCTACGCGTTGTGACTCATACCGGCCCGGAGATCAACCTGCGCAACCGGGTAATTGAAACGAATCTGATCGAGTCTACCCCGGCGGCGCTGGTGGGCCGGCTGAAACCCTCGTTATTCTTTCAAGATTATCGGTAAATGTATAAAAGCTATGGTTGAGCAAAAGCCTTGTCAAAAAATTTCAGGATTCGCTCCTGATATTCCGCTTCGTGGCCGCCGATCGGATTGACGTGCCCGCCAACCCGATCAATAATCCACAGCTCCTTCGGTTCCTGGGCGGCTTCGTACATTTCTTGGGCGTGATGGAGTGGAAACAAACCGTCGTCGGCGCTGTGGATAATTAGGACCGGACGTGGAGGCATTGTCGCCAGATCACGGGCCGAGTTTACTTGGTCCAGGCGCGTTCCTGTCTTTAGTTGGGCCAGGCCAAGCACTAAAGCCCTAAATGGCCACGGCAGCGCCCTTGACTCCTCCGCAGCTTCGGCTAGGCTGCTAAAACTGCTCTGGATGACAATAGCTTGCAGCCGTTGATCCATCGCTGCGGCCCGCACCACAGCCGCCGCTCCCAGGGAATGTCCCAGCGCCCCCACTCGTTGGATACCCGGCTGGCCGGTAAGGTAATCCACTGCCGCTTCAATGTCGAGAGCTTCGCGATACCCGTAAGTGACCTCATGCCCTTCGCTGCGACCATGGCCCCGTAGATCAAACAACAGCAGGTGATAGCCGGCTTGAGCCAGGATAACCGCCTGAGGGATCAGGTACGCCCGGTTGGCGTGGATACCATGCACGATGATGACAGCGTCCGGCCTTGTCCCCGGAACATACCAGGCCGATAGTTTGAGACCATCGGCTGTATCTAAAGTAACATCCTGGTAAGAAATACCAGGTAAGGCGCCAATATTTTGATCTCTGCCAGGGGTGGTCAGGATAATGGCTTCCAGACTCAGGGCGCAGCCCGTCACGGTGAGAATGGTGACCAG
The DNA here is from genome assembly GCA_964622215.1 of uncultured Caldilineaceae bacterium. Taxonomy (GTDB): domain Bacteria; phylum Chloroflexota; class Anaerolineae; order 4572-78; family J111; genus DSQQ01. The sequence goes on along the minus strand of CAZUNT010000015.1, from coordinate 27,128 downwards.
TGCCGAACTCAAAACGTAGGTGATGGCTCTTAAACAACCGCGGCCAACCGAAAGGCTCGCTTTTTTGCTGTTTGGTTGGACCAGGCTAGCTTTCATCTGCGGCGAGTGTTTCAAACCTGTCAGGTCTTGGAAACCTGACAGGTTTTTGGATAGACTCTTATGAACATGCCCAGTATAGCGTTAGATCAGGCCCAAGTCACCTATCAAAAGTTAGGTTATTCACTTCCGTTGATTGAGCGTAATTTGACTATCCTTGACTCGTTTTGCAGACATGCGCCTTACTCCGGAGCTAACGCGCCCGACCAGGATTCAAAGGGGCGCCCGCCTCGTTCGTCGTCTTTAAAGAAGGCCAGGTAGGTCATCACGTGATATCCGATAAACTCCTGTTCCATCACTTGGGATTTGGCAGCGATCCACGGTTGGTGGTCTGCGGTCACATTTTGTCGGAAGTTAGTAGTTCTCTAATGAGATTTGCCAGGGTGCGTCGGGTGTCGCGGTCAATGGCGCCCTGCATGGCCTGGTCAAAGCGGTGGGCGCGCTCCTTTTCTTCGTAATAAAAAGTCAGATCAGGCAGCACTCGCAAAGCTTCATGGCAAAGCGCCTGAAGATGTATCAGACTGTTCAACTCCTCCATCCCCCCGGCCTGGAGGCGGCGAATTTCTTCCACCAGGCGCTTGACCTCTCCTTTCCATGTTTCTACATCATTTTCATATTTGACGTAATACTTGGCGTCGCCGACTAGAAGAGTTTGTAACACATCCTGCTCGGCGGCAGTCAAGGGCGCGTCATTTTCCAGTTTTTCCACAATTGGCCAGAGGTGGTTGCTCAATTTGGCCTGTAGAACCTCGCGGGCCTGCGACTCTAGTTGGTTTACCTGCATAATCGCGGCGTTATAACCGGCGCTGGCCTCCATTTCAAGAGCTTGGTTGGTGGTCCCAACCATCTGTTCAAGCCGGCTGGTTACATCTTGAATCGTTGCCATACTGGAAATCTCCTTTCTTTTGTTAATTGCTGGTTGATGGCTGTAAGTTTACGATACCGAATTATTGGTGGAATGTCAAGCCTTCAAAACACCTTTCGACAGAAAACGTGTTATAATAAGAGGCAAGGAGAAACCTATGAGCACTAGTCTTGTTTTGTGGGAACAAAAGTTAGCCGCAGGTCCAAATTTTCGTGTTGTCCAGGGTGACCTTACCGCCGAGACAACGGAAGCGATTGTCAACGCGGCCAATGAGTGGCTCAGTCACGGCGGTGGAGTGGCCGGGGCCATTAGCCGGCGGGGTGGAAGGGCCATTCAGCAGGAAAGCGACGCCTGGGTGCAGCAGCATGGGCCGGTACGAACCGGCAGCGCGGCCATCACCGGCGGCGGAAATCTACCGACCAGATTTGTGATTCACGCCGTAGGGCCGGTATGGGGCAGCGGCAACGAAGAACAAAAGTTAGCCAGCGCAGTTAAAAGCGCCCTGACTCTGGCAGAGACACGCCAGCTCAAAAGTATTTCCATTCCGGGGATTTCATCGGGTATTTTTGGCGGCCCCAAGGATATTTGCGCCCGGGTCATCGTCCAGGCGGCGCTGGAGTATGTGCAGCAAAACCCGGCGACCAGCCTCCAGGAAATTCGCTTCTGCAACATCGACGAGGCAACGGCCTCGGCTTTTATGAGGGCGGCAGAGCAAATTGTGGAGTGAATAAAAAAACGGTTCTTCTCTCGAACCGTTCACAATTCACCATTATTTAGACAGTGCGGGGCTTACCGCGAGCCACTGCCCGTGCAGATTCCATCCCCGACAGTAAACCCCACACCGATTGACAATAGCTACTATACCTCAGATTAGCCCCTTTAACTTTACGCCTCTACGACGCTTGGCTGCTGCTTAACCAACGCTACATAAGGCTGAGCCTATCAGACAGCAAGGAGGCTTCCACGATACAACTTTTAGCTGATGTCGTTTTTTTTATTTTGAGCTAAACTTTTAGCTTGGTGAATAAGCAAGCTGGCTGGGAGTGGGCAGCTTGCCTGGATACAAGACGGACATTAAAAATTGAAGAGGGGGAGGGTGAGTGCCCTTTAGCGAGATATAATCACTGTCTCTCATTTTATTTGACAGATAATTTCTGGCTGATATAATTTCTGACGCTAAATATTTTAGATAGAAATTTTCTGTAGAGAGGCAGGTGTTTATGGCCGTCGCGCCTTCCAGAATGGAGCGAATTAGGGCCATCCACGAGGCTTTTTTGGCTCTGCTGTGGATTGCCAAGCGACAATTTAGCCAGAGGTTACAGCCTTTTGGTCTGACTCCACCCCAATTTATTACCCTGGCTGCCCTGACTGCTCATAAGCAAGCTTGTACCATGAGTGATCTCACCTCTGGTACCTTCCAGGATGCGCCTACAGTGACCGGTATTACGGATCGGTTGGTCAAAATGAATCTTGTTGAACGTACCCGAAGTGAAGCTGATCGCCGGGTAGTCTTGGTGCAAGCAACTCCGGCCGGTATTGACCTGGTAAGACAAGTTGAGGCTCAAACCTTACATGATGATGAGTATTCCTATGAGCCTATGAGTGATGAGGAATTGGCTATCTATGAACAGCTCTTGAAACGTACGTTACAAGCTCACTTGGGTCGAATGACCTCACGGCAGGACGGTAATCTGGAAGCTGAACTGGAAAAACTCTGCCTCTTCAACAATGATCCCATTCATTATGCCAAATTAAAAGATGGCAAGATAGTGTAGCAAGTGCAACAGGTCACATAACCTTTCCCCTTTTCTAACCTTGGAGGTAAACCATTTTATGAACCGTTTTATTCCTGTCGTTATGATTTTGCTGTTTGGGGCAGCCATGTTTACCACGGCTTGCCAATCCGAGGCGACCAAGCAGCCCGTTGCTCAGGCGGCTGCGGCCGAAGAAGAAAAAGTCATCCCCGTCGAAGTGGCCGAGATCAGAACCGGCCCCATGGTCCTGGTACTCTCCTACGCCGGCACCCTGCAAGCCAAAGACAATCTCAACATTATCCCCGGCGCGAACGGTCGTATCGAATCGGTGCTGGTGGAAGTGGGTGACGAAGTAAAAGCCGGTGATCCGATTGCGATAGTTGAAGACGATACCTATCTGGTTCAACTCAAGCAGGCCGAAGCGGCCCTGACCAATGCCAAGTTGAACCTGGCCAAGATGGAGCTAGGCTCCCGGCCCGAAGAAATCGCAGCGGCTCAGGCCGCGGTACAACTGGCCCGAGCCGCGGTGAATGATGTGGCTAATGTCAACGATGATGAGCGCACCAGAGCTGCCGCCGATCTGGCCAGGGCCGAAGCCGAGCTGAAGGCAGCCCAAGCTGAATATGACAAAATCGCCTGGGCCGGCGATGTCGGTCGGACGCCGCAGGCTATCCGCCTGGAACAAGCAACTATTGGTTATCAAAATGCGCTGGCCAAATACAACCTGGATACTAACCCCAGTGACTCCCAACTTGCGCCCCTGATGCTCCAGTTGGCCAACGCCGAACTGGCCCTGGCTCTAAAGAAACAACCCTATCGCCAGATTGATTTTGAGTCGGCCAGGGTGGCTATTCAGCAAGCCGAGGCGGCCCTGGAAATGGCTAACATCCAGTTGGGTGAAGTAGTTATCAAAGCGCCCTTTGATGGGGTCGTGGCCGATCTCAATGTCAGCAAAGGCAGCCGGGTGAGTCCACAGAGTAGTGTGGCTCAATTCATCTCCAAAGAAATCGAAGTGGTGGTGAACGTGCCGGAGAGCCGTATCGGGCAACTTAAAAAGGGCCAAAACGCTGCCTTACAGATTACAGCCTACCCTGGCCAGGAGTTCCCCGGCGTTGTTACCAGTATTGCCCCGGTTGCCAACGCCAATACCCGCACCTTTGAGGTGAAAATTACCCCGGTCAAGGGCATGAATTTGCTGCGCAGCGGAATGTATGCCAATGCTTCCGTATTGGCTGAGGAAAAACAGCAGACCCTACTGGCTCCGCGTGCCGCCATCGTGACCAGCAGCGAACAGCCGTTGGTTTACGTGGTCAAGTCCGATAACATTGTTGAACAACGCCCGGTCACTACCGGTCTTTCCGATGAGCAAAATATGGAAATCCTGGCGGGGCTGAAAGCCGGTGAAATTGTGGTCACCGCCGGACAGTCGAGTTTGACCGATGGGACCAAAGTGGAAGTGGTCAGCAATGAGCCGAGCAAGGGCGAATAGCCCTTATTATCAACCTAACCTTCATTAAAGGATAACTTTATGGGTTTAACACGATTATCCATTCACCGGCCTTTGACAATGCTTATGGTCATCTTGGCCTTGGTGGTAATGGGCTACCGCGCATTTACCTTCCTCCAGCTTGAACTCTTTCCGAAAGTGGATTTCCCCTTTGTGACCGTTGTCACCGTTTTCCCCGGCGCTTCGCCCGAAGACGTTGAGGATTTGGTGGTCAAGCCTATCGAGGATGCTGTGGCCGGTATTTCCGGTATTGACCAACTGATTTCCCGAGCCACCGAGGGCCTGGGTACGGTGACGATTGCCTTTGTGGAAGGCACCGATGGCAATCAAGCCGCCATTGACGTCGAACGCCGGGTGGCTACAGTGCGTGGTCAACTCCCAACTGAGGCTGACGACCCCACCATTGTCAAAGCCGACCTCAACGCCGTTCCGATTATGGTGACGACCCTGAGCGGGCCGCAGAGCCAGGATATGCTGTTCGACTTGGCCAATGATGACCTCAAGCCGCGGCTGCAAGCCGTTCCCGGGGTGGCTACGGTTAATATTGCCGGCGGGCGAGAGCGTGAAGTTCAAGTCTACGCCGACCCGGCCAAATTGGCTGCCTTCGGCTTGCCTTTCAGCGCGATTCAGCAGGCGGTTTCGGCCAACAACGTCACCTTTCCGGCCGGCTCTCTGGACGAGGGGCGCTTGAAGACCTCGGTCCGGTCGGTGGGTGAATTTAAAACTATTGCCGAAGTTGAGAATGTCGTCGTCAAGAACGAAACCGACAAAGGGGGCGGCCTGGTTTACCTGCGTGATGTGGCTACGGTTCGCGAGGGCCTGAAAGACCGTGAGCAGATACTCCGTTTTAACGGGTTGGATGCGATCAGCATCAGCGTTACCAAAACCAGCGACGCCAATACCGTCGGTACAGCCGACGGCGTGCGCCGGGTGATCGGAGAATTTCAAAAAGAATTGCCGGCCGGCGCAGAACTGGACATTGTGCTTGACAACTCCGAGTTCATCCGCGACTCGGTATCGGCGGTGCAGGAAGACCTGGTCATGGCTATCTTGATTACCGGCCTGGTCATGTTGGTCTTTCTGCACACCATTCGCAGCACCTTTATCGTCCTGCTGGCTATCCCCACTTGTATCGTGTCTACCTTCCTGGTGATGTGGGTCCTCGGCTTTAGCCTCAACAGTTTGACCTTGATGGCCCTGACCCTGGTGATTGGTATCCTGGTAGACGACTCCATCGTGGTTATCGAAAACATCGAACGCCACCTCAAAATGAAGAAGCCCCCGTTTCAAGCGGCCCTTGATGGGCGTTCCGAGATTGGACTGGCAGCCATCACCATCACTTTTGTCGACGTAGTCGTTTATCTGCCGGTGGCCTTCACCTCCGGCATCGTCGGCCAGTTTTTCTACTCTTACGGCGTCACCATTGCCGTAGCGACGCTGGCTTCACTGTTTGTGGCTTTTACCCTGACCCCCATGCTGGCCGCCTTCTGGATGAAGGACGAAAGCCAGCCTGAAGAGGAGCCGCGCGGCCTGGGTAAATTCTTCGGCCTGCTCTTAAGCCCGGTTCTCTGGCTCTGGAACGGCTTTACCCGCCTCTGGGAAGCAGGTTTTGATGCCCTGGCCAACTTCTACGGCCTGACTCTGCGCTTCTTCCTGCACAATTTTATCACCCAGACTCTGGCCGTAATCATCGCCGTGGCCGCCCTGGCGGCCGGTCTTTACCTGGTCTACGGCGGTTTCGTCGGCAGCGAGTTCTTCCCGCAAGAAGACGACGGCCAACTCCAGATCAGCGTCAAGATGCCGCCCGGCACCAACCTGGAGACAACCGACCGGGCTACTCGCCAGGTTGAGCGAATTGTCCTGAGCGGAGTGCCCGAAGTCGCCACGATCCTCACCCGGGTAGGCTCACGCGGCGGCAGCTTTGGCGGAGACTCTGGCTCCGGTTCGAGTTCCGCGACGATTGATCTCCGCCTGATTGATAAAGCAGATCGCCAACGGTCTACTACGGATGTTACGAATGCGCTCCGCCCGCTGCTGGCCAAGATTCCCGAGGCAAATATTGCGGTCACGTTGAATTCCTCGATGGGGGGGATGGGTGGCAGCAGCCCGATTCAAGTGCAAGTTTTTGGCCCAAGCCAGAATGTCTTGATCGATCTGGCCAACAAAATTGAAGCGGCTATCAAGACTGTGCCCGGTGCAGTTGACATACGCAACACCGATGCGGCGCGAGCCGTCGAGGCGCAAATCATCGTAGACCGCGACCACGCTCTTGACCTGGGGCTGTCGCCCGCCCAGGTTGCTACGGGCCTGCGGACGGCTCTCAGCGGCAGTACGGTGGGCCAGTTTAACCCGCCCGATGCCAATGAAATTGATATCACCCTGCGGGTGGAAGAATACGCCCGCCAGGATTTGACCCAATTGTTACAGTTACCCCTGGGCTATCGTGAGGGCCAGCCGATCACATTAGACCAGGTGGCCGAGGTGCAGCGCGACCTGGCCCCGGCTCTCATTACTCGTTCTGACCGGCAGCGTGTCCTCAGCGTGGGCAGCGGCTCCTCCGGGCGAACTGCCGGTGAAGTGACCGATGGTGTCGAACAGGCGATCAATGCCCAGGTTACTTTTCCGCCCGGCTACGGCTTTGAGTTTGTTGGCATGTCAGAAGCCCAACGTGAGTCCTTCGAACAGTTGGGCCAATCGTTGCTGCTGGCCGTGATCCTGATCTACATGCTGTTGGTGGCGCTTTTCCAGAGCTGGCTGCATCCCCTGGCCATTATGTTTTCCCTGCCGGTAACGTTGGTCGGCGCTTTTGGCGGCCTGTGGTTGACCGGGAATACGCTCAATATTATCTCCCTGATGGGCATCATCCTGCTCACCGGCGTGGTGACCAAAAATGCGATCCTGCTGGTTGACTTTACCAACATTTTGCGGACGGAACGGGGTTATACCCGCCGGGAGGCGTTGATCGAAGCCGGCCGTTTGCGTATTCGCCCCATCTTGATGACCACGGCGGCCATTGTCTTTGCCCTGCTGCCGCTGTTGTTGGGAACCGGCGCCGGCTCGGAGAGTCGCGCGCCCCTGGCGGCAGTGGTTATCGGCGGCAACATCTCTTCTACGATGTTGACCTTGATCCTGGTGCCGGTGGTCTATTCCTTCCTGGATGGAGCCGGCGGCTTGACCACACGCTTGTTCAAGAACGTGTTTGGCCTCCGAGATCGAGGCCGGCTAGTCGAAGAAGGTGAGCCGGTCCCACCGCGCCGCCCCGCGCCCTCACCACAGTCCGGTACGGCTATCTCCCTCAACCCGCCCAAGCCGGAACCCGGCCCGGATGCAGCCTAAGGTGACCGCCGACCGCTGACCGAGGACCGCCGAATGACTCCAACTCCCCTCCCTTTGAAGGAGGGGCTGGGGGAGGGTGGGACTCTTATCGCCAAGTCAAATTTGTGGATTAAAGATATGATAAAAAAACTATCCTGGATTTTGATACTGTTACTCCTTATCCTGACCGGCTGTAGCCCAACTCAGGAAGCCGAGCGTGAACGCCTGACCCCACTCGATCCGGCCAAATGGCCCACGCCCGAAGCTGAAGTGGCCGCTCCTTCACCCACCCCGTTTCCTAAGGTCACCCTTCCGGCTGAATTTGAGCCGGAGGCCACTGTTGAGCAAGCTGAGGCCGGGCTGCCGACTGAAACGCCGGCAGACCAATCGGTCACTACCGCCGTGACGGTTACGACGCTTATTCCAACCGTAGATATCGGCGCTGGCAGCAGCCTTAACTTAGGTATTTCTGACTCGCTGACCTCCCTGGCCAGTAATGCCCTGGGCAACCAACTACCCCTGGTTGCTACCGGCTTTGCCGCCGCGAATACGGCCATCCGCCAGGGACCAGGGGGCAATTATGGGACCGTCAGTACCATCGAGTCGGGTGATGTGTTCGGTATTGTGGGCAAAAACGCCGGGGGAGACTGGATTTATATTGTCGATGCCGCCCTCAACCTCGGCTGGCTTCCCCTGAGCGAAGTGCGCGTGGTGGGTTCGCTGGAGCAAGCGCCAGCACTGCCGCCCAACCCGTTAGCTTCTCTGGCGCAGCAGGCTGCCGCTGCTTCTTCTCCAGCCCAAACTGCCTCCGCAGCGCCTGCTGAAGTGAGTCAAACCAATAACCAACCGGCTGCCGCCATTGCCAGCCTGACCCCGGTGACAACCGCTCAGGTCAACAACGATGGTTTGAATATGCGGCAAGGACCAGGGGCTAACTACGGCCTGATTGCCACCCTGCCCCGGTCTGAAAAAGTGTCTGTTTTGGCGCTCAACCCGCGTAAAGACTGGGCCTTGGTTGAAACGGCCGGTCAGCAGCGTGGTTGGGTAGCTTTGCCATATTTGAAAGTTGATGGTTCGGTGGAAAATGCGCCGGTTATATCTGCCACCGGGCTGGAGCAGACAGCTTCGGCTGCGCCTGCTGCAACTACAGCCGCCGCCCCCGTATCGAACATCTCGGCAACTAAACCGAACTTTGGCGACTTGGGAGCAATGGCTACGGCCCTGATTACTCACAGCCCCGTTGAGGTACGGCCGGGACCGGGGACGGATTATGCCCCCATTGATAAGATTGTTCAGACGGACAACGCTATCACCGTGTTTGCCCTGGATCAAAGCGGCCAGTGGGCGCTGGTCAAGCCGAAAAGTGCTCAACTCGGTTGGGTCGCCCTGAGTGATTTAAACATTGAGGGTTCGGCGGCCTCTGCGGAAAAGCTGACCGCTGCCCCGCGCGTCTTTACCGCCTGGGTGGAAAGTAATGCCGTAGAAACCCATAGCGGACCGGGTATCTTCCACGATAAGGTTGGGGTTTTGGCTATCAGGAGCCTGGTGCAAGTGTTGGGCCTGGACCCAACCAGGAGTTGGGCCTTAGTCAAACCTATTCCGGCCGGTGAAGTTACCTGGGGACCGGTCAATTTCCTCAAAATTGGAGGGCGCTGGGCCGACGTTCCCCCAGCGCCCGAACTGCCGTCGCCTGAACCAGAGGTTCAGACCAGCCAGTCCGCGCCGTTTACCCCCGCCCGCCCGGCCGGCGAGAGCGTAATTGTTTTCCAGCGTTCCAGCGGCGGTGATATTATGGTTATCAAACCGGATGGCACGGACCTGCGCCGTCTGACCAGTGGTATCGATCCGATGCTTTCGCCCGATGGACAGACGGTTGCTTTTACCCGCTGGCAGGGTGAAACCGGCTCGCTGTGGCTGATTAATCTCGACGGCAGCAATGAGCGCCAGGTGATAGGCAATATCAAGCAGGCCAAAGGGCCGGATTGGTCGCCCGACGCCTCACAAATTGTGTTGAATTATCAGCATGAGGGCCGGTTGGATTCAAAAATGGAGTGTGTTCGCTTAGAAGGAGGGAAAAAGCCCATCCCTCCGCGTAACGCCACCAATTTTAAGGTGAAGGTCGGCCCGGACGGGGCTTTCTTCTGTTACGACTTACCGCCCGATCCTCACTGGGGACTCAAAGTGATCAACTTGGCCGATGGCAGCTTCAAAGATGTAGATGGTGGGACCTATGCCTTCCGTCCGGCCTGGGATCCAACTCAATCCTGGCGGATCATCTCCGACGGCGGGCGCGGCTTGCTGGAACTCGATGTGAACCGCGACTACCGCCAGGGTATCACCGCTGAAATCAACGACGGTTCGCCTGTTTTTTCGCCGGATGGGCGTTACCTGGCGGTGACGCTAGGCCAGCAGGGCGGCGGTTCCGGTTACAACATTTACCGGCTCAACACCAACGGCACAGGCCGGATACAATTGACCCAAACTCCGCTGTGGGAGGCAGTCCAGCCGGGCCAAGAGGGTAAGCAGTGGAATAACGTGGCTCCGGCCTGGTCGCCCGACGCCTCGCAAATTGCCTTTCTCACAGACCGGACCGGCCGTTGGGAAATTTGGGTGATGAACACCGATGGTTCGAACCCGCAACCCCTATTTTCCGATGAGATCAACCAGCAGTTGGGAATTACCTATAATTTTGTGGATGAACGGGTGTTAAGCTGGCGTTAAATAAAACAACAACAGCCCGGGAAAAGCTGGATTTAGCCGTTGACGCCAACGGCTGACGTGGATGCCCTGAGCATCCGGCTGGATAGCTGGAAAGGCTCATTCAGCAAAAAATGCGTCCCAGGGAATCTCCACAGGAGCGTTGTGGCAGACAATATCAATCATAGTCTGAAACAACGGCAAGGCGCGGCCATCCAGCTTACCCTGGGCTATAAGATTTTTTACCGTTGGACCAATCGCTTCGGCCAACTGAGCGCCTTCGATGGTGACCTCGGCCATATATTTTGCTTTGGCTTCGCTGTAAGGGCTACCCAACCCCAGGAATCGCCCCATGCGGCAATTGCGCCCTCCTTGAGCCGTAACGTATAAGTCGCCCGCGCCGGGCAGAGTATAAACCGTGCGCGGCTGGCCGCCCATAATGTTGACCAAATAGTTAATTTCACTTAACCCCTGGGCATAAATCGCGGCGGCCAAGTTATGCATCACGGCCCCATTTTTGGCCTCTCCTTCTTTCTCCAGCAAGCCGATCACTAACCCCACCGCCAGGGCATAAACATTCTTCATAGCCACCGCAACTTCAACGCCGACAAAATCGGTGCTGGTCCAGACGTGGTAATAGGGGGTACGTAACCACCCGGCTAGCTTGTTCAACAAGGCCTGATCCGAACCGCTAATCATCACACAAGTGTGCCGCCGGGCAGCCAGTTCCCCGGCAATCGAAGGCCCGCCGATGGCGTTCAGGCAGACATTATCACGGTAGGCTGCGGGTAGACAACTCCGAAACAATTCCGGTAAAATGCTCAATCGCTGCCCATCCCCGGCCAGGCCCTTGGTCAAGGCCAAAACCGGCACATCCGGCGGCAAGACAGGTCCCAACATCTCGGCGGCCCACTCCACCCCCAGAGAGTTGACGCCCAGCACAACCAGGTCAACCTCAGCCATCGCCTCCCCTAGCCGGTCCCAGGTATAGGGCAGAACCGTATCGACCAAGCGGCTATTCAGCCTGGGGTGGACATGGTTCTCGTGAATTTGTTCGATGATGTCCCCATCCAGGTGGGTTCCAACCAGATGGACAGAATGACCATTTTCAGCCAGAGGGATGGTAAAAGCACTGCCCATCACCCCGGCTCCTAAAACGACTATTTTTGCCATAGGTTTATCTTTGTTTTCTCCTAACCAGTGATTTTAAACGATCTCAAGACCACACAGATGCCACAACTTATTGACATTAAACCGATTACGCAGCAAGTGAGAGTATTCAACTGCCTTTTTCACCTCAGCGCTGGTGAAACCCAACGCTTCCAGCTCAGTTTCGCCACCCACCTGACTCAGCCAGGCGGTTATCTGTTGTGGCGAAGGGACTGAAGCCGCAATCTCTTGAATTTCGGCCCAGTTATCCGCAATTTTTTGCTTGAGTTCCTGATAGGCCCGCTCCGAAAGGGACATAAAGGCTTTCTGCTCGATCAAAACCTTGTCTTCAAGACCCGGGTAGGCTTTAGCGATTTCTTGCTCGTACTGTTTCCGGGTAGGCTGACTGGCCCGGTCTAATTGTCTGACAGCCTCTGCTTGGTTGATTCGGCGCAGCTTGTCGTAGTAGGCGGCAGCTATGATGGTCGCCGCGCCGACTTTGACTCCGTGCAAAACGGCGGGTTTATGCTGCCGCAGGAGTTGCATTTCCAGGTGATGGGAAATTTGATGTTCTGTGCCCGAGGCAGGCCGGGAACTGTTGGCGTCTAACATGCATAGACCAGACTCGATCAGCCCATCCATCAGGGCCTGGATTCCCAACGGGGAGGCTTGGCCGATTTCAACCACGTGTTCCACGCATTTATCTACGGCTACGCGTACGCGTCGGCTGATGGCCTCGTCGCGGGCCTCGTTCCACAATAACTCCCCCAACCGCCAATCGGCCAGGGCAATATATTTACCCAACATATCGCCAAAACCGGAAGCGATCATCTTCTGGGGTGCGGCGCTCAACACGTCCAGGTCGCCAAAAACGCCTAGCGGTGAATGGCAATAAACGGTCTTCTTGAATCCTACAATTACGGAAGGCGCTCCGGCGCCCGTATAACCATCTACGGAAGCAGCGGTGGGGAAAGAGATAAAGTTAGAGTGGCTAAAAAAGCTGACAAAACGGGTGATGTCGGTGATGGAGCCGGAGCCAACGGCGATAAAGGTCCGTTCCTCCCGGCCGGTATCCAGCAGAACCTGAATAAAGTAACGTTCGGTCGCAATGATTTCCTCGCCCTTTAAGAGCGAGGTTTTAACATCGAATCCGGCTGCTTGCAGCTTTTCGGCCAGGCGTTGACCGGCAGCGGCATAGGTATTGTCGTCGGCTACTAACATCAACTTTTCGAGGTGATGGTTCCGGCAATAATCTATCAATTGACCTGTGGCGTTTTGACCAATATAAACAAAAAGATCGTCTCGCATAAAAAGAAACTCCTTTGGGTTGATCATCTTCAGCGGAGCATATTGTAACATATCCAACTAAAAGGTCAATGCTTTCGTCCACGAAGGGCCTGAAAAAGGCGAAAAACACAAAAGAAATACCGTAAAGAATTGCCCAAAGAGATTACTTCTAATATCATTGGAAATATTATGATGACTCATAAAATCCGTTGGACCGCTGAGAAGATCGCCCAACGCCTCAGCCTTATTGAACCGCTGGTTTACCGGCGACGCCAATTGCTGGCCCCCTTTCGCTACATCTGCCTGAGTGATCCCCTGGAGTCTCCCCCCATCGGTCTTGAAGTAGACGACAGAGATTGGATAGAGGTCAATCCCTATACTTACTGGGGTGCGCGGGCGACCAATTTTGCCCTGCGCGGCCACTTTCAGATACCTGACGATTGGGACCCAACCACCCCTGTGGCCCTCTACCTGCCTCTGACCAAAGCGACGGATGTGACCTATCCAGAAGCCCTGGTCTATGTTGACGGTGCTGCTTACGCCGCCTGCGACCGCAATCACTCGGAAATTTTATTAGCAACTGACTGGAGTGATGGGCAATTTCATCAGTTAGCTCTGCACGGTTGGATAGGGAGTCTCGCCCTGGGGCCTGTCGAAAAACTTGCTCAGCCCTTGATGCACCCTTGCGCCCTGGTGCAAATCGACCAACCCACCCGTGACTTTATCGCTGCGGCTCGGGTTGCCCTCGACGTGGCCAATAACCTCGACGAAAACGAGCCGGCCAAAGGCCACTTGCTCAATACCCTGGATGCGGCCTTCAAACTCCTGGATATACGCGAACCTATCGGCGAGGCTTTTTATGCCTGTATAGCGTCGGCCCATGCCGCCCTGCGAGCCGGTATTCGCCAGGCCGGCCCGCCCCTAGATGTGGACATCGTCGCCGCCGGGCACTCTCACATCGACGTGGCCTGGTTGTGGACGCTGGGTCAAACCCGGCGCAAGGTGGGGCGTACCTTCCACACCGTCCTGCGTTTGATGGAACAGTTCCCTGCTTATCACTTCACCCAGAGTCAACCCCAACTGTATGATTATATTCGCCAGGACTACCCGGACTTGCTGGCTGCCATCAAAGAACGTGTGGCCGAAGGACGCTGGGAACCTACCGGCGGGATGTGGGTAGAAGCCGATTGTAACCTGAGCGGTCCCGAGTCTCTGGCCCGACAGTTTTTGCTGGGCCGCACTTTCTTTCGGAATCACTTTGGCCCCCAGGCCGAGTCGCCGGTGCTGTGGCTGCCCGACGTGTTTGGCTACGCCTGGAACCTGCCCCAGCTCATCAAGCAAGCCGGTCTGGACTATTTTTTCACCATCAAAATCGGCTGGAGCCAGTATAATCGCTTGCCTTATGATAGCTTCTGGTGGCAAGGGTTGGACGGCACTCGGGTGCTAACCCATTTCAGTACAACGCCCGATTCTAGGGGGTACGGTGGCAGCACCTACAATGCTACGGCCACCCCGGCGGAGGCCCTGGGAACCTGGACAAATTTTCAGCAAAAGGAACAACAACACCAATTGCTGATGACTTACGGTTACGGCGACAGCGGCGGCGGCCCTACCCGCGAGATGCTGGAAAATATCCGGGAGATGGCTGCCTTCCCGGCCATGCCCCGCATGTACCAGGGGCGGGTGGGTGACTTTTTCCGCCACCTGGAGCTGACCTCAGGCGACCGCCTGCCAATCTGGAATGGTGAACTGTACCTGGAGTTGCACCGGGGAACTTACACCAGCCAGAGCCGCAATAAATGGGCCAACCGCAAGAGTGAATTTCTACTCCATGATGCCGAATTTCTGGCTACTCTGGCCGGCCTGCTCGACCCTGCTTACGATTACCCGGCTTCTACCCTACGCCAGGCCTGGGAACTGGTCTGCCTCAACCAATTTCACGATATTATTCCCGGCAGTAGTATCAACGCTGTTTACATTGAGTCCCAGCAGCAATATGCGGAGATTCGCACGCTGGGTATGGCAGTACGAGACGAAGCCCTGCAAGTCATTGCTACTCAACTGGGCAGCGACCTGCTGCTGGTTAACCCAACCGGCTTCCCCCGCACCGACCTCGCCTTCTGGCCCAGCCAACTGGCCCCCGGTCAGAGCCTCCAACGGCCCAATGACGCTACTCTAACTATCCAACCCACTAGCGGCGGCGTCTGGGTTGACGTGGGGTCAGAACTTCCTCCCTTCAGCGTCACCCCCTTACTCCTAACGCCATATACAACACCCCAAACGCCAGATGTATCTTCAGCCTTAATCATTTCCCCTACCCTGCTGGAAAATAATTACCTGCGCGTTGAATTGAATGAGTCCGGCGACATCACCCGCCTCTATGATAAGGCTAACAGGCGCGAAATTCTGCCTACTGACGCGATGGCCAACCAGTTCCAGGCGTTTGAAGACCGGCCCAAGGCCTGGGATGCCTGGGACGTAGACATTTTTTATGACGATAAGATGTGGACCAGCAGCCCGGCCACGTCGGTGCAGGTGGTCGAGTCCGGTCCTTTGCGGGCCGCCCTGGAAATCCGGCGGCGTATCCTCCACAGTGACTACGTGCAGCGTATCTCGCTGGCCTACCACAGCCCCCGCCTGGATTTCGACACGACGATCAACTGGCAAGAGCGGCATATCCTGCTGAAAGTGGCTTTCCCGGTGGACATCCTCTCCCCAGTCGCCACCTACGAGATTCAGTGGGGCAATGTTCAGCGGCCCACCCACCGCAACACCAGTTGGGATTGGGCCAGGTTCGAAACCTGCGCCCAAAAGTGGGTAGATCTGAGCGAGGGCAACTACGGCGTCAGCCTGATCAACGACTGCAAATACGGCCATGACATCTACGACAACGTCATCCGCCTGAGTCTGCTCCGCAGTCCTACTCAACCCGACCCCGAAGCCGACCAGGGCGAACATCATTTTGTTTACAGCCTTTTGCCCCACGCCGGTCAGTGGGCTGAAACTACGATCGCCACTGCTTATGCCATCAATGACCCCTTAATTGTGGCACGAGGGAAGAGGAGCGAGGAAACAAGCAATCTCCAGACAAAGTATCCGGTCTCTAATCTCCCATCTCTAATCTCTTTTGATCAACCCAACATCGTCGTGGAAACCATCAAACAGGCAGAAGATGGCCAGGGGGTGATTGTTCGTCTCTATGAAAGCCAGCGTCAGCGGGGACCGGTTACTTTGACCACAGGGTTTAACCTGGGCAGCGCCTGGCGGACCAACTTACTGGAGGAGAATGAAAGCGAATTGCCCATAGATGGCAATAAGGTAACGTTCTTGGTCAAGCCATATGAGATCGTCACGCTGCGATTACTACGACTCAGTAATAATCAAATCCTCGATTAAATTACCTTTACACAGCACTTGGGCTTCACCAACCTCATCAAGCCGGTAGATAGCACTGCCGTTGGTGTAAACAAGACGGCGTTGAGAGTCAAGGTCAAAGGCGACGACATGCTCTGCCAGGATTTGTTCGTCGCCGGAGGGGGAGCGCCGGATTAGTTTCCAGGAATCCGGCACCAGGGAGGGGGTTTCTTTTTTTTGCGCAGCTTCGCGCAAGGCTTTCTGGGTATCAATGATCTTACCCCGCAAAACGATCATTCGTTCATCCGGCCCTTCCACTTTCGTCCCGGAGGCAGTCATCAGCGGCGTCTTGGTAAAGGCAAGAGAGAAGAAGTGGAGAAAATAGACAATCGCTCTGCCCATGCGAAAGGGGAACAGCAAAATATCCGTTAGTAGTTTCAACAAAGAGAAGGGGGCGCGGTCCGGCGCTTCGTAGGGTCGCCGGATAAAATAGAGGTTGCCGGCGGTATCGATATGGGGCAGTAAAAAATCAAAGGCAGGATCTTCCAACAATGTAGACATAGTCCCGGCTTCCAGGTCTAATCTATGCACGGCAAAAGGACCTAAACCGACGGGATGGCCGGCCCCATTACGGGCTATACCGGCCGATTGAAATACCAGCGCCTTTGCTGGGCCGGGTATCCACGCGGGTGCTTCGTCCAGGGAGTCACCCTCGGTCACATGGCGCACGTGAAGCCCTTCAACCAGGCCAATATTGGCCGTTCCATTGGGCAAGAATTGAGAGCAAACGATCAGCCCCGAGTCCGGGCGCCTATCCAGGTCACGAATGTAAAAATGCTCTTTGTGGAAGAGACGTTTTTCCTGGCTGTCGTGCCAATCGTAGAGGAAAAGTCCTCCTGAACCTTCAATGGCCAGGGCATAGAGCAACTGGCCTTCTTGGGCGCCTCGGGTGACGCCGGTAATACGGGTGACCAGGGCGCGGGGATCCCCTTCGTGAACACCCCACAGCATGTTGCCGCTAAAAGGAGAACCCTGTCCTTTGGTTTTCCATTCTCGCTTTTGATACCTTTGAACGGTCCGGTTAATGGCCTCCTGTCCAAAGAGACTCTCAACCTGCTGCACCGGCAAATCACCTGATTTAAAAAACAGTTTTCCCTGGGATAAATAAGCCACATTCAGGTTCATAGTTGATCCTATCTCAGCACTGATTGAATTGGCAGACTAATCGTCCATATCTGTATTCGTTGGTTTGCCTGTGGCAACCTGGGGTTATAAAGACTTGCCGGGGAGTTCTGCCAACAACCGGCCCATATCACCCAAGGACAGGATATGATCGACCGCTGTCGCTTCGATGGCAGCCCGGGGCATGTAGGGGCTTTCGGCTGTGGTGGGGTCTTGAGCAATGACCAGGCCGCCTTTTTCTTTGATCCGGCGCAATCCTTGCGCCCCATCGTTATTAGCTCCCGTTAGAATCACTCCTACCAGCCGGGGTGCGTAAACATCGGCAGCGCTTTCAAACAAGACGTCAATCGAGGGCCGGGAATAGTTCACCTTCTCATCGATAGACAACGAGAAGGTTTTGTCGTCTTCAATCAGCAAGTGGTAATTAGGCGGCGCGAAATAAACATAACCGGCTTTGATTGGTTCCTTATCATCCGCCTCTTTGATGGTTAGAGCACACTTGTGGGCAAAACGCTCAACAAAATATCCATCCTGCAACGGGTGCAAATGTTGAACTACGGCGATAGGCCAGGGATAATCTGCCGGGAAAACAGGCAACAATTGGATCAGAGCGGCAGTAGCCCCCGCCGATCCTCCTATGACCACAAGCTGATAGCTGCTTAGCATCATTGGCCTCTCACCGGATACGCTTCTGGTAAATTCTGGCCTGATCGTCAATAACCTTAAAACTGTTGGCTATCTCCGAGAATTCTAGCGTTTCTTTGCTGCCCAGGCAAAGGAAACCACCGTGATTGAGGCTGTCGGCAAACAGCTTCAGGACACGATTTTGCAGCGTTTTGTCAAAGTAGATCAACACATTGCGACAAAAGATCAGATGCATCTCGCCAAAAACACCATCGGTCACCAGATTGTGGCTGGCAAAGGTGATGTTACGTTTTAGTGACTGGTTCATAATGGCCGACTCATACTGGGCGTGGTAATAGTCGGCAAACGGCTTGACCCCGCCCGCTTTTTGATAGTTGGTGGTGTACTGCCGGATGTCTTTAAGCGGATAGATGCCCTCCCTGGCTTTTTCCAGCACCATCTCGTTAAAATCGGTGGCAAAGATCGTGGCCCGTTCGTATAGACCTTCCTCTTGCAGCACAATTGCCAGGGAATAGACCTCTTCGCCTGTGGCGCAACCGGCATGCCAGACCTTGATAAAAGGATAGGTTTTCAAATAGGGGACCACGTTCTTGCGAAGCGACTGGTAAAAGTCGGGATCGCGGAACATTTCGGTCACGCTGATGGAAAAATCGTAAATTGCGGCCTGGGCAAAATCTTCATCGTATAACAGCCGGGGAAGCATCTCGCTAACCTTGGTATAGCCGCTTTTTGCCAACATATGGCGTATTCTTCGGCGCACCGAAGCATGGGCATAGTTTCTGAAGTCATAACCATAGCGTTGGCACATCGCCTCCAGAAACAAGTTTAGTTCAATTTTTTCAATATCTTCTGGTTGTGTTGTTCGCATAGTGTTGTTTAAGCCATTCGTGACAACTTAAGAGATTTCAGAATTTGTCAAATTATAAAAAACCTCGCGTCATTACGTTCACCAGGTGGCTGTCCCCATTGTGTCTATCTGCCGCCAGGGTCACCTGACCACCACGCAGGGTAAATTTTAAGGCATTACTCGTTAAATTGCGAATCACCGTTTGAGCAGTTTATCCAGGAATATAATAGGGCCATCTTTATTTTATGGAAAAAATTTCGTTTTAACAACCCTCAAAATTAGGGTATTATATCTAATTTTTGACAAGGTTAATCAATTGTTGTATTATACTCCCATACTAGTTGTATACAATCCAAATACCACCAGTATGAATACAAAGGTAATGTTCATATGGCCAGTGCAATGGATGAATTAGAAAAATATTTACAGCGGATGGATAAGATTGATGAGGCTGACTCTCGTCTGCTCCGCCAGGTGGCCTATGAACGTTTGCAAGAGGCGATTACTCGGGCTAACTTACAGCCTGGCGATCCTCTGTCTGAAACTCGCATCTCCAAAGCCCTGGGCATCAGCCGCACCCCGGTTCGGGAAGCCCTCCAACAGCTTGCCCAGGAGGGCCTGGTGCAAATTATTCCCGGCCGAGCCATTACCATCGCCGCCCCCACCATCCAGGAAGTGTTAGAAGTGATGCATGTGCGCGAGTTGCTGGAGCCAGAACTGGTCCGGCTGGCGGCGGAGCAATTACCCGTCGAAGCGCAAGAAATCATACGGCAAGTTATACAAGAGATGGACCTGGCCGTAGCCAATGGAAATCGTTCCGCCTGGTCCAGGGCCGACTCTATCTTGCATGAAACCCTCAGTTATTACTGTCCTAACCGTTTGCTAGGCCAATTGGTGCTGCAAGCCCGTAACCGGGTCCACTCAACCGCCATTGACGACCAAACCACCGACACGCGTATTGCCGAATGTACCCTTGAGCACAAACAGGTGGTTGAGGCCATCCTGGCCCACGATGCGGTCAAGGCCGAACAGTTGATGCGAGAGCATATTCAGCAGCTTCGACATAGCATGTTCAGGCGTTTAGTTCGGTACTAACTTTGAGAGTTACAAATATTTTCTGAATGCCTTTGCGGACGGCATAGGGATGCCGCCCTACGGAAATTTGGATCTACTGAGTCTTGTGGAATGCTGGCTGGAGCTGTCGGAGTTGGTTGAGGCAGGGTAATGCGAAAAGTTACTTCTGGATAATCCCTAATTGACCCAGCTTTGAACTACGCCGCCGGTAAAAAGAGATACCGGCGGTTTCAAAGCCTATGTCGGTTGCTTTGGGCACAATCTCAGTGCCGCCCACAAAGAGTATCCCCCCGGGCCGCAACGCATCGTGGAAATTATGATAGAGTTTATCTTTAGCCGCCGGCTCAAAATAGATCACCACATTACGGCAGATGATCAGATCATATCCTTTTAAAAAGGGATCGGCCAAAAGATTGTGCTGGCGAACTGTAACTTTACGGCGGAGATCTTCAGTCACCCAGTAGCCGTTAGGTTGAAGTTCAAAGTAGTGTGATTGCAACTGAGGGGAAACATTGACCAACTCATCTTTGGTGTAAGGGCCGCCGGCTTTAGCCCAATCCAGGGCCGAGCTGTCAATATCAGTCGCCAGGATTTTGTGTTGGTAACCTGATCCGGTAAGCTCGGTCAGCATGATGGCCAGCGAGTAGGCTTCCTGACCGTGAGAACAGCCGGCGCTCCAAACGCGCAAGGTAGGGGAGTGGCGTAGTAACTCAGGGAGAATGGCTGATTGCAGATGTTTATATTTATCCGGATCACGGAAAAAAGAGGACACGTTAATTGTTAAATAATCCCTAAATTTGCGTAGGGCTATGGGGTCATCTTGAATAGCCCGAAAAAATTTGGGCCAGTTTGGATACCCGGATCGGGCCAGGTAGACCTGGAGCCGGCGCTGCATTTGAGGGGCCTTGTAGCAATTCAAATCCACTTTGGTTAAGGTCAGGGTTTGGGACCTGATGTAATTATATTCCCACGGTTCCATTTTTGGTCAATTCCACCAGTGTTTCAGCCACCTTTGGCAGGGGCACAACTCGATCAGCCCACCCTGCTTCAACTACGCTGCGCGGCATCCCATACACCACACAAGTTGACTCATCTTCGGCGATGATTTTTCCCCCGGTGGCTTTGATATGGCGAGCCCCTTCTGTTCCATCGTTCCCCATGCCCGTTAGGATCACCCCTATCACCGACGATCCATAATATTGGGCGGCCGACTCCATAGTGTTATCCACCGAGGGCCGGACCCCATTACGGCGTGGTCCCTGGTCTAACTTGACCTGGCCGTTTTCGCTGAGATAAAGGTGAAAATCGCCCGGAGCCAGCAAGGCCAGGCCTCGGGCTAAGCGGTCGCCCGGCGCGGCCTCCTGGACTCTCAAACCGCAGGTTTCATTGAGGCGTTGGGCTAATGAACGGGTGAAATCGGCTGGCATATGCTGCACAATAACCATGGCGGCGGGTAAATTCACCGGCAGATCAGACAAAACGCGGTACAGGGCGCGTGGTCCGCCCGTGGAGGCTCCAATTATAATCAGGGGGTCGTCTCGCCGGAATCGTTGCAGACCTGGTTTAGAAGGGGGAGTAACGGCTTCCTCTTTCACCGCCGGCAAGTTTTCTGTCTTGGCGCCGACGGCGGCTCTTATTTTTTCCTTTAACTGATCAACCACGGTGTAAATATAGGTCTGGTTATCCGGTTTAGCTACAAAATCAACCGCTCCCCGCATCAGGGCGCGTACCGTCGTGCTGGCGCCTTGGGTGGTTAAAACGCTGAACATAATCACCGGGGTTGGACGTTCGGCCATAATCTGCTTGAGCACCGTCAAGCCGTCCATACCGGGCATCTCGACATCGAGGATAACGACATCGGGTTTGAGCATGTGTAGTTTAGCCAGAGCCTCCATGCCGTTTTTGGCTTTGCCCACAACCTTAATATCGCTATCAGTCTCCAGATGGCCGGTTAGAGTGTGGGAGATAAAAACGGAGTCATCTACCAGCAAAACACGAATCGGCGCTGCCATCAGTTTTTCTCCAATAATTTTTGTAAAATTTTTACTATTTGCTCGGGATTAGGTGGTTTTACCAAAAAATCTTTTGCTCCGGCCTGCATGGCTTGTAACATGAGGGTCTGTTGGCTAAGCGCGGAAAGGATGACCACTTTGGCTTGGGGGTCCATCTGCCGAATTTCAGCCAGGGCCGCCAGTCCGTCCTTACCAGGCATGGTAATATCAAGCAACACCAGGTCGGGTTTGGTCAGGCGATACATTTTTACGGCCGCGTCTCCATCTCCGGCTTCGACAGTTTCGTAACCATGCCCGGTCAACAGCTTGGCGACCCGCAGACGCATAAATTGGGCGTCATCTACTATCAGAATTCTTGACATAGTGTACTCCTAACCTGGTCAATATTTGTTCAGGCTGTCCTGACATTTTCACACTGACCTGCCCGTTAGCCAGATAGAGTTTGACGGTCCGGCCCTTATGTCCACCGGTAGCTTCGGCTCGAATTTTGAGCTTGGTGCTGTGTAAAATTGTTTTGGCAGTTTGGACGTTAAGCCGGCCAATGTTAAAGGAATCCTCGAAGCTTGACGCAGTTAGCACCCGGGCGCCCCCGGCCAGACAGGCAACGAGTCGGGTTGGATTAGCTCCCAGGGTGACCAGTGCATCAATCAAACAGGGAATGCCCCGGTCTACATACTTGGTGGGCTGGGTTATAGGCTTATGGTTAAGGACCGGCGTAGCCAGTAAGGCATGGAGCAAACCCCCTACTCGGGTTAGGGGATCGTATAGACAAATTGCCACACAAGAACCCAGTCCATGAGCGACCAATATCTCATCCGGGTTGGCGCTAACCGCCATTTCCCCAATTCCTACAGAGCGTATGTTTTCAGCCACAACTAATCGTTTAAACCTTACTTAAGTTATTATGAGGTTAACTTTAATTTTTCCCGATTATAAGCGGTTGGATCAGGCAACAGCCATAACCCAATCCGGATCGAGTCATGAACATCCTTAAAATTTGCTTTGATAATCAGGGCCTCATCCGCGCAAGCGCCCACCGAAGTAGCCACAACCTGGAGCGTGGTAGCCAGCATATCGACAATAACCGCCGGGGGTGACGGCCGCAGCGGTTGGCCGTTGAACTGGGCCATAATATTGAGAAAAGCGCCCAAAGCGACATTGCCAAACTCGGCCAGAGCCGAAGACTCCAGCGGCCCCAGGTGAATGGTGTCGCCGGGGCGCGTTTCAAGCAACCAATCGGATAAGTACAGCGCATCGTCCAGGGAAAGGATAAATAAGGCCTGCCCCGGCAAGTCGTCACCCAGGCGCAGGTAAATGCCCACAGTTTCCGCTTCTGGATCATTGGCTGTCAGGGTTAACTCGTCGAGTAGAATAACTTCGAGTTGTAAATCATCAAAGTTGATCGATCGATTCATCAGCTCTGAAAGAGAGGAAGCGACATGGCGCATGGCCAGGCGCAGTACGGTTTGGAGATTTTGGCTCTCGCCGAGTCTGGACCATAGTCCCACCGGTTGATGATTCATATTTCTCCCTGTCTACGCGCTTGCAAGGCGGTATTCATTAAGCTCGGAATATCAACAATAAACGCGATCCGGCCGTCACCTAGAATGGTAGCCCCCGACAGACCGGGCATATGGCCGATGAAGGCGCTGAGCGCCTTGACCACAATTTCCTGTTGGCCCACAATTTTGTCCACAATCAACCCGGCCCGTAATTTGCCCCAGGTAACCAGGATGATGGTCGACTTGACCTCATTGGGTGAGGTGTTCCCCAAACGAGGATGAGTAAAGAACTGGCGTAAATCAAGCAAGGGCAGGGTAGCTCCCTGCCAATCCAGAATGGGTTGGTTTTTGACCGTGTGGAGGTTGGCCTCGGCCAGGTACAAAGCCCCATTGATACTGGTGAGCGGAATAGCATAAAGATTACCCTGCACGCTGACCAGCATTGTCTGCACCAGGGCCAGGGTTAGCGGCAAGGTCAGGTGGAAGGTAACGCCGCGCCCCGGCTGGTTGGTCACTACCACCGACCCGCTGAGGCGTTCGATGTTCGTTCGCACCACATCCATCCCCACCCCCCGGCCCGACACCTCGGTGACCTGGCTGGCCGTAGACAGATTAGGCCGGAAAATGAGGTCAACCGCTTCGTCGTCGCTGAGTTGAGCCACTTCATCAGGGGTAAGCAGGCCACGCGCTACGGCTGCCTGGCGGATTTGAACGGGATCAATCCCCCGGCCGTCGTCGGCTACGGTAATAATGATCTGCCCTTCGGCGGCTGTGGCGGTTAAGCGGATTGTTCCGGCAGCCGGTTTACCTGCGGCTAGCCTGGCTTCGGGTGTTTCAAGGCCGTGGTCTACGGCGTTGCGCAGCAAATGGATCAGTGGGTCTCCAATCGCTTCCATGACCGCACGATCCAGTTCCGTGGCCTCACCTTCAATCATCAAATCAACCTGCTTGCCGGCGCTCCGAGCCGCCTCGCGGACCAACCGGGGGAACCGGTTGAAGAGAGTGGCAATGGGCAGCATCCGCACTCGCATCACTTCTTCTTGCAGTTGGCTGACCACATGACTAAAGTGAGGGGTCAACTCGCTCAGGGCGCTAACGGCCTCCCCTTTACCGTATTGGGCCTGTAACATCTCTTCAATCTGCAACAGGCGGGTGCGATTGGTCACTAACTCGCCCACCAGGTTGAGGAGTGTGTCGAGCCGTTCAACGCTGATCCGCACGGTTTTATCGCGAGCGCGCTCGGGGCCGTTTGAAGATACGGCCGGCTGTGTTTTGGCGGGTGGGGGTGAACTCTCGGCGGGTGAAACATGGGCAGGTTGTTCCTCGCCTGTTAGGGTATAAGTTTGGACCCGAACCTCAGCCAGGTCGGCAATATCCCGCAGTAGGTTATTAATCACCTCGGTTTCAGAGAGGGTAGCGAGAATAAGCCACATATGTTTATCCTCGTCGCCCATCAGCTCCAGCGCCGGCTGCTGGCTGATAATCTGACCCACTTCCAGCAAGGCCAGGCTGGCCTGATACAAGCGCGCGGCCGGAGCAAAAGCTTGGGACTGAGCTGTCACCTCAATTTCCAGCAGGTGGTGACCCTGATCGAGCCAGTTTTGAGCTTCAGCCCGTTGGTCCAAGCTCAATTGTGGTGAGATCAGCGGTTGAGCCTGGCTTGGCTGTGGCTGGCTCTGGCTGCTTTGTAGGAGTTGAAGCTGAACGAGATGAGGAGCCATTTCAACCCCACTGGACTGCCGCGTTATAATTTCCTTACGGAACGCCTTGAGGACGTCAACGATGGCCAACAGTTCGTCGATGAGGACCGGGCTGGACGATAAATTGCCCTCGCGCATCTCCCCAAACAGGGTTTCCACGGCGTGAGTTAACTCGGCCATGGGCCGGTGGCCAATGGTCCCGGCCAACGCCTTGAGGGTGTGGGCCGCGCGGAAGATGGCGTGAAGCGTTTCCTTATCGGCTTCGCGTTCCAGGTTTAGAATACCGCTCTCCATGGCCTGGAAACATTCGTTGGCATCAGCCAGGAATATCTCCAATTCATCGTCGGCCAGGTCAAAGGTTAATTCGTCGGTCATATTTATGCCGTTGCCGTCAGAGCTTGCTGTTCTTCTAAAGAGAAGACACGGGCCAGGTCGAGTAAAATCACCAATCGCTCTTTGAACTTGCCAATGCCGCGCAAATAGGCCGTATCAACACTGGTCAATAAAGGCGATGGCGGCTCGATGTCCGACTGGGCAATTTTGGTCACATCCGTTACCCTGTCCACAATCAGTCCCAAGTGCAAGCCGGCTAACTCCACGATGACGATAACCGGCTTACGGGCATCGGTTGAGAGGGGCAAGCCGAAACGGGTGCGCAGGTCTACCACCGGCACAACCGCCCCCCGCAAATTGATGACCCCCTCAATAAAGGTCGGGGCGCCGGGCACGACACTGATGTGCTGCATAGGGATGATACTTTGAACGCAAGTGACCTCAACCCCATAAGCTTCGCCGCTTAGTTCAAAAACGACTAGTTTTTCTTCCATCATATACATCTCCTGGATTTTGTGATCGTATCTGCCGCCGGGTTGGGACACCAACTTGCTGCCGGCGCTGATCCTGTCTTTCTGGTTGAACGGAATCATCCTCTTTGACTTGAAACTGGGCGATGGCCTGGCGGAGTTGCTCGGCCAGCGATGATAATTCATGGGCGGAGGCGACGGCCTCTTCCACCTGGGCCGACATTTCCTCGGCAGCGGCGCTCACTTCTTCGGCGGCGGCGCTGTTCTCCTCGGCCACGCCGGCTACACCTTCCATCGCTTGCATCACTTCCTGGCTGTTAGCGGCCAATTGTTCGGCTACCGCGGTATTTTCTTCAATCACGGCGCTGACCGTTTCGACGGCGGAAACCACCCCTTCACTCTTCTGTTTGAGCTGGCTGACGGCAGTGGTGATTTGCCCGGCCAGGGAGTCGGCGTTTTCGGCGGCCTGTAAAATGTCGTCCAGGGAGCGGGCGATGTCGCCGGTCAGGCGAGAACCCATCTCGACCTCGGTGACGGTGCTGTCCATGGCGGTGATGGCCTCGCGGACGGTGTCCTGGACCCGTTCGATGAGTTGGCCGATGTCGCGGGTGGCAGTTTTGGAGTCCTCGGACAGCTTGCGGACCTGGTCGGCCACGACGGCAAAGCCCCGGCCGTACTCCCCGGCGCGGGCGGCTTCGACGGCGGCGTTGAGGGCCAGCATATCGGTTTTGTCGGCGATGTTGTCAATGGTTTCGACGATGCGGCCGATCTCTTTGGAGCGGTGGCCCATTTCCTTGACCTTGTCGGCGGCGGCGAGGGTGCGGGAACGAACGGCGCCGATGCCCTGGTTGGTTTGGCCGACGGTGGAAACGCCGAGGCGAGCGGCCTGGGTGACTTTGGCGTTGGCCTCGCTAACAGATTGGGCGGCTTGGCCGACTTGGGTGACAATGTTAGCCATCTCCACAGTTAATTCGGAGGTTTTGGTGATACCCTGGGCTTGTTCCTGGGCGCCGCGAGCGATTCCTTCGGAGGCGCGAGCCATCTGCTGGACGTTGTTGGTGGCCTCGGTGATGCCCTGAGTTTGTTGGGTGGTACCCTGGGCAATTTGCTGGATGGTAGCGGCCACCTGCTGAGTAGCCTGGCCGGCCTGTTCGGCGGCGGTGGAGAGTTGGGCGGAAGCGGCGCCGACGGTGAAGGCGGTATCGGCCACCTGGCCGATGAGGTGGCGCAGGTTAAAGATCATCTGCTGGAAGGCGTTGCCGAGCAGGTCTTTGTCGGATTGGGGGGTGATTTCAACGGTCAGATCGCCCTGGGCCAAACGGTCGGCTACCTCGGCCAT
>CAZUNT010000014.1:56409-61714 GCA_964622215.1 uncultured Caldilineaceae bacterium | reverse complement strand
TACCGGCTGCGGGAGGCGCTTTTGCACACCACCCCCTCCCTGTGCGCCGAGCGGGGGCTGCTGGTAACGGAAGCCTACCAGACATATCAGGCCGACCCGCCGGTGTTACGCCGGGCCAGGGCGTTGGCCCACGTGCTGGCCAATATGACCATCACCCTCGCCCCCGGCGAAATCATCGTCGGCAACCAGGCCGGCGCCCCCCGCGCCGCGCCCCTTTTCCCGGAATACCTGGTCGATTTTATGGCCGAGGAGATCGATGACTTCCCCCGCCGCCGGGCCGACGTGTTCGAGGTCAGCCCGGAGGTGAAGGCCCACATCCTCAACACCATCGTCCCGGCCTGGCACGGTAAAACCCTCAACGACCGGGTCATGGCCATCATGCCGCCCGACGTGGCCGGGGCGCAGCAGGCCGGGGTCATCTCCGGGCGGGGTAACATCACCTCCGGCGACGGGCATATCATCCTCAATATCGAAAAAGTGCTGGCGGTGGGGCTGGAGGGCGTTATGGCCGAAGCGAAAGCGGCCCTGGCCAACCTGTCGCCCTATGAGGCGAGTGAATTCAAAAAGCGGCCTTTCTTGCAGGGGGCGATCATCACCCTGCAAGCCGTGATAAATTTCGCCCGCCGTTTCGCCGCCGAGGCCGAACGGCAGGCGGTTCTACCTGATACCTCGCCGGAGCGCCGGGCCGAACTGCTGACCATCGCCGAAACCTGCCGCCGCGTGCCGGCCCAACCGCCGCGCACCTTCCAGGAGGCGGTCCAGTCGGCCTACTTTGTCCACCTGGTCAGCCAGATCGAGAGCAACGGCCACTCCTTCTCGCTGGGCCGGTTTGACCAGTATATTTATCCCTTCTACCGGGCCGATGTGGAGGCCGGGCGGCTCACCCGCGAGCAAGCCCTGGAAATTATGGAACTGCTGTGGCTGAAGCTGTTTTCGATCATCAAGGTGCGGCCCTGGGATCACACCCGCTTTGGCATCGGCTACCCAACCTACCAGAATGTGACCATCGGCGGGCAGGATGAGCACGGCCAGGACGCCACCAACGACCTGTCCTACATGGTCCTGGAGACCATTCGCAACATTCGCCTGACCCAGCCCAACGTGTCGGCCCGGATTCATGCCGGCACGTCCGACCGCTTCCTGATGGAGTGCGCCAAAACCATCAAGCTGGGCTTTGGTATGCCCGCCCTGAAAAACGACGAAATGATTGTCCCGGCCATGCTGGAAAAGGGCATGACCCCGGCCGACGCCTACAACTACGCCGTCGTCGGCTGCATCGAGACAGCCGTGCCGGGCAAGTGGGGCTACCGTGTTACCGGCATGTCCTTCCTGAACGTGCTCAAAATCCTGGAAATCACCCTGAACAACGGCGTCGACCCGAAATCCGGGCAGCAATTGCGGCCGGGCCGGGGCGATTTGGCCGCCTTCAATTCGTTTGAGGAGCTGTACCAGGCGTTTTACGAGCAGTATATGTTCTACGCCCGGACTTCGTTTCACCTGGACGCCGTGGCCGATATTTGCCTGGAAGAACTGGTCCCCGATGCCTTTGCCTCGGCCCTGGTCGACGACTGCCTAAAGCGAGGCTTAACCATCAAGGAAGGCGGCCCGGTCTACGACGTGGTCAGCGGCCTGCAATCGGGCGTGACCAACGTGGCCAATGCCCTGATGGCCCTCAAGAAGTTGGTCTTCGAGGAGAAAAAATTGACCGCCGCCGAGGTGCTGGCTGCCCTGGCCGCCAACTTTGAAAACGAGGGCGGCCAGGTAATACGGCAGCGGCTGCTGCACGCGCCCAAATACGGCAACGACCTCGACGAGGTGGACGAGTTGGCCCGGCGGGTGATGGTGGATTACCAGCGCGAGATGGCCAAGTATCATCATTCCCGCTCTGGCCGCGGGCCGATTGGCGGCGGCTACGCCGGCTCCACCAGCAACATCTCGGCCAACGTGCCGATGGGGTCGAAGGTGGGGGCCACGCCGGACGGCCGCCAGGCCGGGGAGCCGATTGCCGAAGGGGTGTCGGCGGTGCATGGCACCGATACACACGGCCCGACGGCGGTGCTGCGTTCGGTCAGCAAGCTGCCGACCATCAAAATGATTGCTCAACTGCTCAACCTGCGCCTATCGCCCACGGCCTTGGCGACCGAAGCGGGCCTCAAGCGGCTGGTCACGCTGATCAAAGGTTATCGTAATCTAAAGGTGTGGCACGTCCAGTTTAACACCATCGACACGGCCACCTTGTTGGCGGCCCAAAAAGAGCCGGACAAGTATCGTGATTTGGTGGTGCGAGTGGCCGGCTACAGCGCCCTGTTCGTCACCCTGGACAAGGCCACCCAGGATGACATCATCCGCCGGACCATGCATGAGTTGAGTTAGGAAAATTGAGTGTAACTGTTCAGCCCTACCGCCAACTTAAGACCCGTTCATCAACAAAATTGTAAGTCAGTTGTAATTGGGCATTTACTTCATCCGAAAACATAGGCTGCTGGTTTGCGCCGTCAACATTCATCACCCAAATCTCCCACCGCCCGGTACGGTCGGTCAAGAAAATGATTTGTGAACCATCCGGCGACCAGGCCGGGGCAACGTTGTTCCAGGCTTTGGCCTCGTCCGGCTGCACCGTTACCCATAGCGGGGTTTGGGTCAGTTGCACCCGCCTGCTGCTGTCGGCATTGAGGCGATAGAGGTTATACCCGGCCCCGCTGCCTTCTTTGCCGGTCGTTACGACCAGATAGCGTCCATCCGGCGAGAAGACCGGCGAGCCGTCATTAATCTCCTCGGTCAATTTCTGCCGGTCATTCCGGTTCAAATCAACCGCCAGCAGGCCCCGCCCCCCATCGGAGACGATGCGCCAGGATTGGACCGGGTCCCAGGCCGGGCGGAAGGCATAGGTCCCGCCATCCACATCTTCAAACTTGCCATCGGCCAGGTTGATCACCTTTAACCCCCAGTGAGGATCGGGCGGAACAGTCCAACATAACATCGCCTCGACATTATGATCCTCGTCTATCCTGACCTCAACCTTGGGGTCGCCATCCTTGTCTTTTGGCACATCGGCATTCCGGGGAATGGAAGGGCGCGGGTTTTTCAGCACGTCGACGCAGTTGGTTTTTGGGTCAAGCCGGCCCTCGTGTTGGTAGTTGAGCACAATTTGTGAGCCATCGGGCGACCAATCCGGTCCTTTGGCCTGCTTGATGAAGCCAAGTATTTGCCGCTCATTACTGCCATCCAGGTTGATGAGCCAAAGCGAGCCGCTTTCCCCTTCCCAACGGGTGAAGGCTACCGTCTGGCCATCGGGCGACAGCACCGGGTCGATCCCACTCGTCAGGCGGCGCAGGCCGCTCCCATCGGGGTTGATGACCATAATGTCACCGCCGCTGGAGCGCTGAAAAACAATATGGGGTTGAGTAGTTGCTGCCGGGGAGTATTCGAATTTTGGAAATTGCGTTTTTTATCCACGAAGGGCCGCGAACGCTGCGCGACACAAAGATTAAAGAAAAAAATTCGTGTAGCTTTGTGTTCTTCGTGGATTCTAAAAAACTCAGCTTGTTCTCGGTTGGGGTATAGAAAAATCTCTTGGAAAAAGCTAAACCGTATCACCTTCTTCCCGACCGCCAAATTCCCCACAATAACCACATGGCCAGGAGTACGGCCAAGCCAAAACCGAGAACCACAACCCAGGTCAGCCAGCCCCAGGGCCAGTCCAGGTTCAGGGCGGGAATAAGCAGGGCCAGGGCGACAACAAAGGCGGCCATCAGGATGCTCAAGGCCAGCCGGTTGGCAATGCGGTCCAGCAGCAGCATAGTCTCAGGCAGGTCGGGCAGGTAGAGCTGAAACCCCCATTCATTCCGGCTGGCTTGTTCGAGCACGCGGGAAGCTTGGCGGGGGAAGTGGGCCAGCCAATCGGCCCAGTCGATGGCTCCATGCACCGCCACCGGTCCCCACGCCGACGGCAGCCACAGCCGGTTACTGAAGCGGCGGCCGTAGCTGGCCGCCACGGCGAAGATGTCAAAATCGGGGTCTAACTTCAGGCCAACCCCCTGCATAATTGCCAGCACCCGGATCAAGGCGACGATATTGGCCGGCAGGCGGAGGTGATGGGCAGAAGCGATCCGGGTTATATCCTCCATCACCTGGCTGACGTGAATATCCTTCAGGGGCAATCCCTGGTACTTGCGGATGAGCCGGCGCACCTCTTGCTGCAAGGTTCTCCGGTCGATCCGGTGATGGGCTACCCCCATTTCGATCAGGTGCTCGACGATACCGGCCGTATCGACCTGGGTAATCAGGAGGTAGAGCTGGATCAAGTCGGTTCGGTCGCCTGGTTCGAGGTAGCCCACCTGGCCAAAATCCATCGCTCCAATGACTTCGCCGGGCATCACGACCAGGTTGCCGGGATGCGGGTCGGCGTGGAAGAAACCATCCTCAAGGATTTCTTTGATAATTATCCGGGCGCTGTGAGTGGCGATCCGCCGGCAATCGTAACCGGCCGCGGTCAGCGCCTCAACATCGTCAATTTTGATGCCGGTGAGCCGCCTGGTCACCAGGACTCGCTCCGTGGTGTACTCCCAATACACCTGGGGGATATAGAGGTATGGTTCTTGCCGGAAGTTGTCCCGGAACCGGTCGGCGTTGCGGCCTTCGCGGCGGTAATCCAGTTCGGCCCGCAGGATCAGGGCAAAATCCGCCGCCAGTTCCGGCAGGTCGTAAATTTTACCGAGGGATGTGTTCTGACCCAGCCGGGCCAGGTCTAACAAAATGTCCAGGTCCAGGTCGATCATCGTCGTGATGTCCGGCCGGCGGATTTTGACCACGACCTCCTCCCCCCCAGGCAGGCGGGCCGCATAAACTTGCCCCAGCGAAGCGGCGGCCAGGGGTGTGGTCTCGAAAGCTGCAAACACTTGCTCAACCGGCCCACCCAGATCGGCCTCCAGATTTTCGCGGATGACCGGCCAGGGGGCCGGCGGCACATTGTCCTGCAACTGGCGCAACTGGGTAATGTAACTGGCCGGGACCAGGTCGGGGCGGGTGCTGAGAATCTGGCCGAGCTTGATAAAGGTTGGCCCCAGCTCCTCGAAGGCCAGGCGTAGATGCTCCGCTGCCGTAAACTCGCTCGTCCAGGGCGGCCGTTGGCGGAACAGCCTGGGCAGGCGGAGCTGGTTATCCAGGTCTAACTGGGCCAGGATGGCGCCAAAGCCATGGCGGCCCAAAACCTCGATAATCTGACGGTAACGTTTGAGGCGACGGGGCGTGAGTAACATGGCATTTTACAGGAACATAACACGGGCCTGGAGGTTTGTCAATCTAA
>CAZUNT010000014.1:6969-56309 GCA_964622215.1 uncultured Caldilineaceae bacterium | reverse complement strand
CGGTGCGGCCTGTCGGCGGCCTTGCCCAGGCGCTTGCGCCGGTCCTCCTCGTAATCGCTGTAGTTGCCGGGGAACCAAAAGGCCTGGCTTTCGCCTTCAAAGGCCAGGATGTGGGTGGCGACTCGGTCGAGGAACCACCGGTCATGGGAAATAATCACTGCACAGCCGGCGAAGTTTTCCAGCCCCTCTTCCAATGCCCGCAGGGTGTTGACATCTAAATCGTTGGTTGGCTCGTCAAGGAGAAGTAAATTGGCCTCAGATTTGAGCATCTTGGCTAGATGCACCCGGTTCCGCTCGCCGCCGGAGAGCGCGCCGACCTTCTTCTGTTGGTCGGCCCCGGAGAAGTTGAAGCGGGCCACGTAGGAACGAGAGTTGACCGTGCGGCCACCCAGCATAATCTGCTCTTGCCCGCCCGAAATTTCCTCCCAGACCGTCTTGTTCGGGTCGAGGGTTTCGCGGCTCTGGTCTACATAAGCCAGCTTGACCGTGCTGCCCACCGCCAACTCGCCGGAGTCGGGTTTCTCCTGGTCGACGATTATCCGAAATAGGGTTGTTTTACCCGCCCCGTTGGGGCCGATGACGCCCACAATCCCGCCGGGCGGCAGGTCGAAGGTCAGGTCTTCATATAACAGATTATCCCCAAAGCCTTTGGCCACGTGTTTGGCGCTAACCACCACAGCGCCCAGGCGCGGGCCAGGGGGGATGTAGATTTCCAGGTCGCGTTCGGCTTTTTCGACGTTCTGGGTGAGCAGCTTTTCGTAGGCGGATAGGCGGGCTTTGCCTTTGGCTTGCCGAGCTTTGGGAGCCATATGGATCCATTCCAACTCCCGTTCCAACGTTTTTTGTCGCTGCGACTCCTGTTTCTCTTCTTTGACCAGGCGCTGCTGTTTTTGCTCCAGCCACGAAGAGTAGTTGCCCTGCCAGGGGATACCGTAGCCGCGATCCAGCTCCAGAATCCAGCCGGCCACGTTGTCCAAAAAGTAGCGGTCGTGGGTCACGGCGATGACCGTGCCCTGGTAGTCGCGCAGGTGGCGTTCCAGCCAGGCCACCGACTCGGCGTCGAGGTGGTTGGTCGGCTCGTCCAGCAGCAGGATGTCCGGCTCTTTCAGCAGCAAGCGGCATAGGGCCACCCGCCGCCGCTCGCCGCCGGACAGAATCGATACCGGCGTGTCGCCGGGCGGGCAGCGCAGCGCGTCCATGGCCAGGTCCAGGCGGCTGTCCAAATCCCAGGCGTTGAGCCGGTCGAGCTTCTCCTGCACTTCGCCCTGCCGCTCGATCAATGCATCCATCTCGTCCGGGGTCAGCTCCTCGCCAAATTTGGCGTTGATCTGGTCGAATTCGCGCAGGGTATCCACAATCTCCTGCGCCCCCTCTTCGACAATCTCCCGCACCGTTTTTGTTTCATCCAAGGCCGGCTCCTGCTCCAGGTAGCCCACGCTGTAGCCGGGCGACATGACCACCTGGCCCAGGTAACCCTGCTCCACCCCGGCGATGATGCGCAGCAGGGTGCTCTTGCCGGCCCCGTTCAACCCCAGCACCCCAATTTTGGCCCCATAGTAAAAGCCCAGATATATGTCTCTCAAAACTTGCTTGTTGGGTGGATAGACCTTACCCACCCCAACCATTGAAAAAATAATCTTGTTGTCCATCAGGTTCCTCTTCCTATTCAAACAGTCGGGTAATCTCATCGCGGGCAAACTTTGGCAGGGGTTGGGGGCCGGTTTCCCCAACCAACACGCGCCCATCTTCTATAGGCTTTACTCGCCCAATTACGCTGGCTCGAATTCCGGCCTGAGTCAATCCCTCAACAAGCCGGGGGGTAAACTGGGGATCAGCGGCGATGAGCAGCGCTCCGGAGGCGATAACTCCCAACGGTTCCAGGCCAAAGTGGCGGCACAGGGCTGCTGTTTCCGGCAGGTAGGGTAATTGCTGCCCAAAAATTTCTAACCCCACCCCAGATGCTTGAGCTAACTCATGCAGGCCGGTCGCAATACCCCCCTCCGTCGGGTCGTGCATGGCGTGAACGCCGCCGGTAGCTACGGCAATGGCAGCATCTTTAACCACGCTGATACCGGGGTCGTGCAAAAAATTCGCATAGGCAAGTAAACTATTTTCATCAAAATGTTGGCGTAACTCCGTGTGCCTCTCTTTGGCAATAATAGCCGTCGCTTCGATGGCGATACCTTTGGTCAGGATAAGGTCATCGCCTACCTGGGCGCCGCTGGTGGTGACGAGTTTATAAGGAGTTGTTTCGCCTAGCATCTGGCCAATGACAATAGGGCGGTCAAGGCCGTAGGTAATTTCGGTATGACCTCCGGCCAGGGTTACGCCAAGTTCCGCGCAAGCCGAGCTGATTTGCTCAAAAATTTGATCTACCAGGGTGGGGGTGCTTTTATTTTCCGGCAGGAGCAGCGTCGCCAGGAACCAGCGAGGTGTCGCCCCGGTACAGGCTATGTCGTTGGCATTGATATTAACCGCGTACCAGCCAATGTTATTGGTGGCAAAGGTAATGGGATCGGTGGTGGCCACCAGGTAGCGGTCGCCCATATCAATTACGGCGGCATCTTCGCCAACGGTCCCCCCCACGATCAACCGAGGGTCGACGGGGGCATATCGCTGTAACAGTTTAGCTAAATCCTCGGCAGGTAATTTTCCTAGTGGATAAGTAGGCACTCTATTTCCTCCAAAATGACCACCGACCGTTGACCGCCGAGAGCGGTCATGTGGTTCATTGAGGCTGATGGCTGAGTAGTTATAAAAAACAAAGGGCCACATTTACATGTGACCCTTTGCCGCGCCGTAGCATTCTACCCAATGACGGGAGGTGATGCTACGGCGCTTGGCTTGCTACTAAAATCGTGCATTAGCACCACCTCCTTATATTAGGATAGCGAATTTGGAGGTGAGAAAAAGTATTTAATCTCTCACGTAACTATGGCGATATTATTACACAAACGTAGTTTGTTGTCAATAAGCCGTTTGGGCTTGTAGGGTCACCGTAGGGTCAATTTTAGGTGAATAAAATTTAGGGATCCGGTGCAGGTATCCAACCATTGCCTGCTGTCCCTGCTTTTAGGATATCGGCTAGGAGGCGGCTGTCAATATTGGCCCCGCTTAAGATGCAGACCACTGTTTGGCCACGCCACTCCTGGCTTCCGGACAGGAGGGGAGCAATGGCTATCGCCCCCGACGCCTCTACGACGAGTTGTTCCTGGTCAATCAAAGTAAAGATGGCCTGCCGCAATTCAGCTTCACTGAACAGTAGAATTTGCTCAATCAAAGTACGGGCAATGTAGAACGGCTGCGCCCCAAACCCACCGGCCAAGCCATCGGCAATGGTTGGGGCGTGGTCATAGGGATCAATG
Source organism: uncultured Caldilineaceae bacterium (assembly GCA_964622215.1). GTDB lineage: Bacteria > Chloroflexota > Anaerolineae > 4572-78 > J111 > DSQQ01. The sequence continues at coordinate 52,944 of CAZUNT010000014.1, read as the reverse complement.
GGCCGGTTTTGCTCAAAAGAGAGTTTGGCTGCCGGCGAAGCTTCCGGTTGTACGCCGACAATCCGGCTGGCGGGATTAACTCCTTTAGCCGCCACTGCTACCCCGGCCACCAGCCCTCCGCCGCCCACCGGCACAATAATGGTTTCAACCTCTGGCAACGCCATCATAATTTCCAGGCCGCAGCTTCCGGCCCCGGCGATAACCTCAGGATCGTCGTAAGCTGAAAAGTAGATGGCTCCGGTGGCCTGGGCAAATGCCTCGGCGGCCTCATGAGCCTCCTCATACGTTTCGCCGGTTTGCCGCAGCTCAATCGGGAAACGGGTCAGTTTAGTGATTTTGGTTGCAGGGGCCGGGCGGGGTACAAAAATGGTGGCGTTACTCAAACCGAACCTTTTGGCCGCGTAAGCCACCCCCAGGCCGTGATTCCCGGCGCTGGCCGTGACTACCCCTTTGGTTCGCGCCGCCTCACTCATAACCATCAGCTTGTGCAGCGCTCCTCGGACCTTAAAACTGCCGGTGGGCTGGCGACATTCCAGCTTTAACCAAACCTTAGCCCCACTACGTTCGCTCAGAGCTTCACTGTAAATGAGCGGCGTAGAATCAAGGTAGGGTCTTAGCCGTTGGTGGGCCAGGACAATATCGTGTAATTTTAGCATTTTTTCAGCCCTAACCTCAGGAATAAGCCTCATGATATGAATGCGTTTGGTAATGTCAAACCCGGTTTAACTCTTGATGAAAAACGATTTTTTCAGTACAATACTGAGGCGTCCAACGTTCAAATGTTCTACTAATTGCCGAAGGTGGTTTATTCAGATTAGGGAGAAGGACCGGTGACTATTCGTGTTTTGCCGCCCGATGTGGCGGCCAAAATTGCCGCGGGTGAGGTGGTCGAGCGGCCGGCTTCGGTGGTCAAGGAGTTGGTGGAAAACGCCATTGACGCCGGAGCTAAAACGGTGCGGGTAGAAATTCAAGGCGGGGGCAAACGGCTCATCCGGGTAATGGATGACGGCGAAGGGATTCCTGCCGAGGAAGTCCCGTTGGCCTTTGCCCGGCATGCCACCAGTAAACTCATGTCAGTGGATGATCTAAGCCGGGTAACCACCCTGGGCTTTCGGGGGGAAGCTTTGGCCTCGATTGCCGCAGTCTCTCAACTTACGTTAGTGTCCCGGCCCGCCGCCCAATCGGCCGCTACCCGCATCCGTATCGAAGGGGGACAGCAGGTAGGGTTTAGTGCGGCCGGTTCTCCCGGTGGCACGATGATAACCGTTGAGAATTTGTTCTACAATGTCCCGGCCCGGCTCAAATTCATCAAAGCCGATGCCACCGAGGCGGCCCATATTCATCGAGTGGTTTCTCATTATGCCCTGGCCTTTCCCCACATTCGTTTTGGCTTATCGAGCGACAACCGCCAGACCTTTCAAACCAACGGCAGCGGCGAATTGTTTGACGCCCTGGTGGCCGTTTTTGACCTGGAAACGGCCCGGCAGATGTTGCGGATAGAACATGAAGAGGCAGGGGAGCAGGGGAGCAGGGGAGCAGGGGAGATTTCTAACGTTGCTGTTTCTCCTCTGCAAGTTTCGGTTCACGGCTTTGCCGGCATTCCGGCCTTACATCGGGGTGGGCGTGATCAAATTATCTTTTTTGTCAACAAGCGGTGGATTCAAGACCGCTCCCTCAATCAGGCGGTCGTCCAGGCTTACCATACTTTTTTGCCGGTGGGACGCTACCCGGTTGCGGTGCTTAGTATCGAGCTGGACCCGGCGGAAGTGGATGTCAACGTCCATCCGACCAAGGCGGAGGTGAAATTTAGAGAGCCACGGCTGGTGTTTAAGGTGGTGCAGAAGGGCGTCCGCGAAGCGGTTATGGGGGCTGCGCCTGTGCCCAGCTATGGTGGTGTTCAGCCAACCTCAGCTCCTGATTTTGGCGGTCACGCCGGTGACACCGCCCCCTGGCGCACTTCGTTTGGCGGTCACAGCGGTCCAATCTCTAGCCAATTTGCGTTTGAGGCCCAACGTACTCTGCCGTTATCACCCTCAGAAACGGCTGAGGGGCTACGCCAACCCCTGACCGAACCTCCTATCTCTGTCGATAAGATGCCGTTGCTGCGAGTAGTTGGCCAGGTTCAGCAAATGTACATCATTGCCGAGGGGCCAGATGGCCTCTACCTGATTGACCAACACGCTGCTCACGAACGGATTTTGTATGAGAAATTGACGGCCCAAAGGGCCCAAGCAGGAGCAGCCCGCCAGCAGTTGTTGGAACCGGTTATGGTTGAGCTTTTGCCTGGACTTGCTGCCCTGGTGGAAGCTGAACTGGATGCCCTGACCGAAGTGGGTTTTGAACTGGAGCCTTTTGGCGGAGCCGCGTACCGGATTCGAGCCGTGCCTGAAATCCTGGGGCAGGCCGACCCGACCCAGGCGCTGGTGGACATCCTGGCCGAAATGGCCGACGGGGCCATTCCCCTGGCGCGGGAAATCCACGAGAAGATTGCTATTACCGTGTGCAAGCGAGCTTCGATTAAAGGTGGACAGATTTTATCACCGGAGGAGATGCGCGAGTTAGTGCGCCAACTAGAGGCAACCAGCGCCCCCCGCACCTGTCCCCACGGTCGCCCGACGATGATTCATCTTAGCACGGCTCAGTTAGCGCGTGAATTTGGGCGGTTGTAGCTTATTTCGGCTTTCGCTCGGCCACCCACAAATGTACCAGGCCCCGCCAACGTTCGTGATGTTGAATGGTCAGGCCGGCCTTGGCGATGTGTTTACTCCAGGTAGCCGGGGAGAAAAAGCTGAAGGCTCCCGGCCCAAAAGCGAGCAAATTTAGCCAATCGCGCCCATGCTCGGCCATCAGTAAGCGGCCGTTTGGTTTGAGCACGCGGGCAAATTCGGCAAAGAGGGCCTCGCGGTCAGCCCCATCTTGTAACTCGTGCAGGCTAAAGCTACAGTAGATAACATCGGCCCAGTTATGGGGGAGAGGTAATTTGTTTGCTTTACCCGTTTGGCGATAAATGCGCCGCTCGGTTTGCAGCGGCGGCTCTAGCTCCCGAGCCCGCCGAAGGGCCGCATCGGTCATTTTAGCCGCATCGTAAATATCAATTAGAAAATAATGGCCGCGTTGAAAGTGACTGAGCAATCCCCGACTGCCTCGCAGCTTGCCACAGGTAATATCGAGCACGACATTAGCCTGATCCAGATGACCCAACTCGGCCAGGCGATCGTACTCACGCTTGTCACCCCAGTCGTAGACAATAAAGGAAGCCGTCAGAATACTCACCATCAAGCCCAATGAGCCCAAGCCGCCTGCCATGAGTAGCCAATTCCAGGGGGACGACAGCCACAAGCTGGCCAGCAAAACGACCAGGCCAAAGAACAATAACCCGGCAAAGATGGGCCAGTTGTAGAGCAGGCTAGAAAAAGTGCCGGAGTACTGACGGTGGCTCAGTAGGCCAGGAAAAAATCTCGTTTCAGATTTTATAGTCATTTTCGACTTCTCCTACGAGACTAAATTTTTAATTTGAGGGTTTTGGCGATGAGCTTCAAAATACTGTTGGAGCTTTTACTTTCCAGGTCTTTATACAGGTCGACCCCGGTTTCAAAAAACTCAAGTAAATTCTTGAGTTGCTCTCGTTCGTATTTTCCTTCAGAGTCGGGCACTTGATTTAAGCGGGCTACGCTTTCACGTAGAATCTCGATGGTGGGGTCAATCTCTCGTTTTTTTCGCTCACGGGCGATGGTGCGAAACATTGTCCAGACATCTTTTTCCGTGGCATAAAACTCCCGGCGTTCCCCTTTGACGTGAACCCGGCTGACCAGCCCCCAGGCTATCAAGTCGCGCAGGGCCATACTCGCATTACCCCGGCTGATTTGTAATTCCTCCATAATCTCGTTGGCGCTGAGCGGTTCCGACGAGATATAGAGAAGGGCATGCACCTGGGCCATAGTGCGATTAATCCCCCACAACGACCCTTGTTCCCCCCAATGCAAAATAAATTTTTCTTTAACTGAGGCGAGTTCACTCATTGAATTGATTCCAATTTTCAGAAATTATTGAAAGGATTGTAGCATAACCCACTTGGGGAGTCAATAGAGTTGTTGCCAAATAAGAGTTGGCCAGTTTTTGGACACAGATGAATGTCCTATGTCTTATTCAGCAACACACATCTAATAACTGATTGGAGAGGATGGTAACTATGCTAGACCCTCCGCCCTACCGCCTCGGCCATGACTCGCACCCGGCCCATCAACTCGGCGAATTGGGGCAGGGTCAGGGATTGGTCACCATCAGAAACGGCTTTATCCGGGTCAGGGTGAGTTTCGATGATCAGGCCGTCCGCCCCGGCGGCAACGGCGGCCAGAGTTACTGCGGCCACGTGGCGGCGTACCCCGATGGCATGGCTGGGATCGGCGATGATTGGCAGGTGGGTTAGCCCTTTAAGCAGAGGAATAGCGTTGACGTCGAAGGTATTGCGGGTAAACTTATTGTCAAAGGTGCGGATGCCCCGCTCGCACAGCATTACCCGGTTGTTGCCGTGCGCCAGAATATATTCGGCGGCCATAAGCAAATCCTCAATCGTGGCCGACATCCCCCGCTTGAGTAACACCGGCTTGTGGGCTTGCCCCACCGCGTTCAGTAGATCAAAATTTTGCATATTCCGCGCCCCAATTTGCAGCACATCGGCGTAAATCGCCACCAGCGCTACTTTGTTAGGCGACATAACCTCGGTGACTACCGGCAGGCCGGTCACCTCGCGGGCGTCCGCCAGCAGCTTTAAGCCCTCCTCGCCCAGCCCTTGAAAACTATAGGGGGAACTGCGCGGTTTGTATGCGCCTCCACGCAGAAAAGTGGCTCCGGCCTCCTTGACGGCCTGGGCTGTTTCCAGCAGTTGCGACCGGCTCTCCACACTGCACGGCCCGGCCATGACGGCCAATTGATTGCCGCCAATAGTTACCCCGCCCAGGGTAAATGTTGTGTCTTCCGGCCGGAAGGCCCGGCTGGCCAGCTTAAACTTCTGGGTAATGGCCATCGTATCTCGCACGCCGGGCATCTGGCCTAGGTAAAAGGGATCGAGGGTTTGACCCTTGCCTTGCAGGCCAATAATCGTCTCGCCCGAACCGTGGGATACGTGGGTCTGCCAACCTTTGGCCTCGACTTCGGCAATTACGTTGTCGATTTCAAAGGAAGTGGCTTCAGAGTGCATAATGATAATCATGAATTCACCTGGAAGGCGAGCAGATCAGCCGGATGGCCTGTTTCGCCAAATCTCCACTCTTCCACTTCTCCACTTAACCGTTTCTCTTCGGGGTGCGGTGTTGTGGCCATTGGATAAGAACCCAGCATCTTGACAAAACCGGCCCGGCGGAGCAGTCCTAACAGCGCTGCTTCCGCCGCCGGGTCTTGCCAGTGCCCCTCAAAATCGAGGTAAAACAGATACTGCCAGGGACGATTGCGCCGGGGCCGCGACTCGATCTTGGTCAGGTTAATGTTGCGCTCGGCAAACTCGCCCAGGCAGTGATACAGCGAACCCGGCAGATGGCGGGCGCTGAAGATCAACGAAGTTTTGCAGCGTTGGGCGCGGGGTGGGTCTTCGCTGCCCAGCACAAAGAAACGGGTGTAATTAAAAGCGGCATCTTCAACTTCTTCTACCAAAATTTCCAGTTTGTAAATTTGGGCGGCTAACTTGCTGGCAATGACGCCTAAATCCGGCTCAGGTTTGGCGGCCAGGTCGCGGGCGCTGCTGGCCGTGTCGGAGGCTGGAATCTGCTCCAGTCCATAACGACCGATAAACTTTTCGCATTGTTGCAGCGAGATTGGGGTGGACCGGACTCGTTTTAAATCGTTTAGTTTCACTCCCGGTAGCGCCATCAACGTATGTTGTACTCGCATGATCACTTCGGCCTGAATACGCAGGTCGTGCTCCATTAACAACTCGTAGGCACGCGGCACCGAGCCGGCCAGGGCATTTTCCACCGGCAGCATGCCCAGGTCGGCCCGACCGGTTTCGACGGGTACAAAAATATTGTCCTGGGTTCTACAAAACACGGTTTTTTTTTCGGGCCCAAAAATTTTATAATGGCCCCACGCGGAGTAAGCGCCCACAACACCTTGAAAAGCTACTGTTGGCATAGATTCCTCGATAATAAGAGATAACAGTGAGCCTAGTTTATCACGAAGGATAGGCCGAGTCAAAGCGATACCTGAGGGTGCGTCCAAATTTTTGGTAACAGACCCTAAAGGTTTTCAAAACCTTTAGGGTCTCCTAAAATTTAGGACAGACCCGATATCTGAATTTAGCTTGACGAATCCGTTTCAGGGTGTACCATGTTCTAAGAACTCGTAAAAATATAGATTTCCGCAGGAGGAGTGCAAAAGTACACTTTTGCACCCCTGAATTCAGTCAGAGTTATCCGGCCATATTTTTGATTAGATATTCTGCCGGGGTGATTATGTTTCCAAAGAACAAGCCATTTGAATCATTTCCACCCTACCGCTCCTCCAAAGCATTAAGCCTCCTGACCCTTCTGGGGGTAATTTTGTGGCTCAATGCTCTCTTGCCGGCTTGCCGCAGCGAACCACCTCCAACTCCTACCCCCAGCCCCACCCCTACCCGCCCCCTGATCATTCCGAGTAATCAAAACGTCGATGCTTTGAACGCTGCTAAAACGGCGTTAGGACATTTCGAGTTCGGTTTTGCCCCCTTGCTTGAAAAAGGCGAAACTCGGGTGGTGATCGAGACTCGTCCGGAAGGCGAGGTCGCTCGGCTGGCCTATCCCCCCCAACCGGCCAACCCGGCCGAATGGCCCGCCGGAGATAGCTTCATCCTGTCCTATGCTGTGCAGCAGAACCTGCTCCAATCGCCCCACGTTCTGAGCGCGGCTCCGGGGCGCTTTGGCGTCGCCGCGCCCCTGGAAGACCTGCAGGAGCGGGTAGATCACCTGGCCGTATGGGTCCGCTTTAGCGATGGCAGCCAGGCCATTGTCGATTTTTCGCCGTTGGCCAGCAGTTTTGGCTCGCTCCATATGGCCACCGAACTGCTGATCGATTCGGCTCAAATTGAGGCTCAATTCGCCGAATGGCGGCAGGGCGTCCCGTTGAATCGTTTGCAGCCCATGCAGGTTGTGTTTAAGAATGGTAATGTCTACTATCTTTTGGCTGAGGTCACGGTTGCCCAGGATCATTATGAATTCTCGCTCCGGGTTCACTTAACCCAAACCGCTACCCCAATCAGACCCCTCCAATTGACTCGTGGCGCTATGGCCAAGGTTAACATCAAACGCTCCGATTTTGAGGCGTTACGCCAGTTATTGCTGGCCGAGGGGTCCGAGGCTTTCAATCAAAAGCCGGAACTTTTTAACTTTTCCGGCGACCCTGACCCGGCAATGCGGGCTGTTCTGGACGAGCATCTGCCCATACTCTGGTCCCTTGTGACCAAATTAGAGCCTTCCGCCAACCCGGCCGCCCCACCGGTCCCCACCGCCACGCCACCGCCAACACGCACGCCTATTCCTCTCCCCCAGGAGACTTCCTGAAAATACGCCTTACTCGTACTTGTCTGAAGTGACGCTTTAGCATAAAATCTGGACAAATCGTACTTAAAGGACCTCGCCTTTGGCCAAGCATAATCTCGACAAGGCTCTTATTGGCGTTATATGTTTTGCCCTGGTGCTGAACTTAGCCTGCACCCTGGCCTCGCCTTTTGATAAACTGGTGGCTATGGCCGTGGCACCTACGGTAGAAGTGATCAAAACCGTCCGGCCCACCTTTACTTCCACCCCTGTTTCAACCCCAACCCCTACTATTACCCTAACTCCCACCTTCACCCCACCACCTACCCCCACATCCACGCCCACCAACACCCGGACGCCTCGGCTAACCCCCACCGCCACGCCCACCGCTACCAGCACTCCCGGACCGCCGCCGCCGCCCACCTACACCCCATTGCCGACCAACACGCCCGCCCCAACCTGGCCTTTCCGTTTAGCCGAACTTTACACCCAACCTACGGAAGCCACGATTTTATCCATTATGGTTGCAGTTCAGGGGGCGGATAATGCCTGGATAGCCGGCTATCGGGTCGTCGGCATTGATCCCAATGGAATCGTGACCAAGTCCGAGTTCTCGGCAGACCGGTCCATCGGTTACACCCCGCCGGGTGACGTGGTCAAGAGTGGCAACACTAAATTTGAACCTCAACCTCGGTCCGTTTATATCGCCGGTGTCTGGACCTTTTTCCTCGAGTCGACCGAGGGAAAGCAAGTTTCTGAAACCTTCACGGTTGAGATGAATACCGAAAATAGAGTTTGGTACTTCTTCCGTTTTATTCCTAACTAGCTAGAATTAGGGGAAAATAAAAAGGGAGCTTCTCAAATGGCAGATAAAAGTAACTCTACTTATCGTTACGCTGTCCTGGGCGCAGGCCGCCAGGGTACAGCCGCCGCCTACGATATGGCCCAACGTGGCCAGGCTCAAAGTGTGGTCATTGGCGATTATGACTTGGCAGTGGCGCAGGCTGCTGCGGTCCGGGTAAATGACCTTTTGGAACAACATCACGGCGGCAAGCGAATTGTGACTGCCGCCCAGGTTGATGCCCGCGATCATCAAGCTTTGGTGGACTTTCTGCGCGATATTGATAGCTTCCTCAGCGCGACGCCCTTTGTGTTCAACCTGGGGGTGACCAAAGCTGCTATTGAAGCCAGGGCCAGCATGTGTGACCTGGGTGGGAATACAGCCCTGGTGCGCCAACAACTCCAATTCACAAAAGAAGCCGAAGCGGCCGGGATTAGCCTCATCCCCGATTGCGGCCAGGTACCGGGCATGGGCACCACCTTGATGGCCTATGCCTTGAGTTTACTGGACGAACCGGAGGGGGTAAGCATGTGGGATGGCGGTATTCCTCAGCATCCGGAGGAACCCTGGAATTACAAGCTAACCTTTCACATCAACGGCCTGACCAATGAATATTATGGCAGCACTATCTTCCTGCGTGACGGTAAACTGACCGAGGTCGAGTGCTTCGATCCGGCGGAGTATGAACTTATCGAGATTCCCCCTTTTGGCGTCCTGGAGGCCTTTGCCACTGCCGGAGGCACCTCGACGGCCCCCTGGACTTATCTGGGCAAGTTGAAAACCTACCAGAACAAAACCGTACGCTATCCCGGCCATGCCGCCCAATGGAAGGCTTTTAGTGACGCGGGCCTGCTGGAGCTTGACCCCATCGAAGTGAACGGCCTGCGTGTTATCCCCCGTGAGGTTTTGCATGCCCTGCTTGAGCCAAAAATCAAAGCTGCGCCTGATTTCAGGGATGCCGTCATCATTCGTATCCTGGCTGCGGGCCGCTGCCGGGACCAGGCCGCCGAAGCTCAAGTTGACCTGATTGACTATTATGACGAAACCACCGGTTTTACGGCAATGGAGCGCACCACCGGCTGGGATGGCGCGATTGTGGCTGAGATGATGGCTCGTGGCGATACGCCTCGGGGCGCCGTCCCGCTTGAGTTGGCCGTTGATCCGGCCAACTTTGTGGCCGAGCTGCGTCTACGCGGATTTGATCTAAAAGAAGAAGTCCGATTTATCCAATGAAACCGACCTAACCATCATCACCTCTTCCTCAATTCCTGTCGCAAAAACACGGCGTAGGTAATCACCAGGATGCCGGCGAATGAGAACCACTGGAGGGCATAACCCAGGTGGGGACCTTCACTTAAGGTCATGCCTTCCGGTTGGGGTAGGGTCGTGGGGGTTGTGTTGGCATCGGGTAGTTGTTTGATAAAAATCGGCCAGAGAGAATAGGGCAATTGCTTCTGAATTTGGTTGATATCGACCCGGAACCAGGCTACCAGCCGGGTTTGGCCCTCTTTGAGAGGGGGATCGAGCGGCGAGATCAAACCGGAGCGGGTCTGGCTGCGATAGGCAACCCCCTCGATTGTCACTTCGCCGGGCAGGTCATAAACGGCCAAACTGGCCGGGTCCGGGTCGGCATTGCCTCGGGGGATCCAACCTCGGTCTACTAAAACCGCTTGGTTGCTGTTACGAAGACGGAGGGGGGTAAGCAGGTGGAGACCGGGGAAATCGTTGAGGCTTTGATTGCGCAGGGCCATAGCTTCGGCATTGTCAAATGTGCCTGTGACCGAAACTCGTTGAAAATGAAGTATATCGGGATCAACTGTTGGGCCGGTCAAACGGAGGGGAGCCTGCCCCAGGGTGGTCGTGATATTCCGGTTTAGCGTGCGCCGTTCTTCCAGGCGCCGTAATTGCCATAAACCCAGGTTAACCAGCATGATCAGGACAATTAACACCGACAAATGTTTGAGCAACCAACGACTCGTCGTTAGTTTTTTCACCGGCTGATCCTTTTTTGCGAAATATTCGACAAGGTATTATAGCGGTTTCAACTGCTTAAGGCTGAACTGAAGCTCAAAACCTTTCGAATCTTTTGGATAAGGTCATGTACGGTAAAGGGCTTTTGTAAGAAATTCACCCCTTCATACAAAATGCCGTGATGGACAATCACATTATCTGTATACCCCGACATATACAAGACTTTGATCTCGGGGCTGAGGGTGGATAATTTTTGATAAAGCTCTCGTCCGTTCATTTGGGGCATAATCACATCGGTCAGCAAGAGATGAATAGGCTCATTGTAGTCTGAGGCCAGTTGTTGGGCGTCAGCCGGATGGCTCGCTTCAATAACCCGGTATCCGTGCGCCGTAAGCGTTTCGCAAACCAGGTTCCGCACCATCTCCGCATCTTCAACCACCAAGATGGTTTCTGTTCCGTGCAGAGGGGTGGTTGCTTCTGCCTCATCAGTATCAACCTGGGGTGTGCCCTCTGCCTGCGGTAAATATATTTTGAAGATGGTGCCATAGCCCGGTTCACTGTACACCCAGATATGACCCTGGTGCTGTTTGACAATGCCAAAAACGGTTGCCAGCCCCAATCCGGTGCCTTTGCCAGGTTCTTTGGTGGTAAAGAAGGGGTCAAAAATATACCGTTGTGTTTCGGCATCCATGCCGTGACCGGTATCGCTAACCGCCAGCATTACATACTGACCCGGCTGCACTCCCGCATGTTTTTCAACATAAGTTTCATCCAAAAAAGTGTTCGCTGTTTCAAGCGTGAGCTTACCTCCCTGGGGCATAGCGTCACGGGCGTTTAGCACCAGGTTCAGCAAAATTTGTTCAATTTGCGTTCTATCAACCCGAACCGGATAGAGGGTTGGCGTCAGATAGGTCTGCACCTGAATATCTTCGCCAATCAAACGTTGGAGCATTTTTTCAAACTCAGCAATGATTCGATTCAGGTCAAATATACCAACTTCAAGCAGTTGCTTGCGACTAAAAGCCAGGATTTGTCGGGTCAGGCCGGTGGCCCGCTCCGCTGCTTGTCGAATTCGGCTCAAATCGGTGTAGAGCTTGTCATCCGGCGACAGCCTCATCATACCTAATTCAGTATATCCCACAATGGGTACCAGGAGGTTGTTAAAATCATGGGCAATGCCGCCGGCCAGACGGCCAACCGCTTCTAATTTCTGCGCTTGCCGCAGTTGTTCTTCAAGCGTTTTACGCCGGGTAATATCCCGGTAACTCCACAGGCGGCCATAATACTCGCCCTCTGCACTCCTAACCGGCACCGTATAACGCTCAAAAACCTCACCATTTTTCAGGGTAATCTCCTCATGGTTTTCCTCATCAAGATGTTCATACAGATAAATTGCTTTGGCAAAGGATGTTTCTGGCTGGGCCACCATATCCTTGATGAACATGAAGGCAAACTGATTGGGTAGCGCAGCCGCACTATCTAGAGAGAGATGCCACATTTCTACGAACCGCCGGTTGAAATAGAGTGTTTTTCCCTCGGTGTTGGTGATGAGGATGCCATCGGGGCTGGCCTCAAGTTCACATTCTAACAATGTTTTCTGGAACTGAAGCTGCTTCTCGGCTTGCAGCCGGGCTGCCATGTCCTTCATCAGCCGGACCCGCATCTCATTGATGGCTGTCACCAGTTGATCCAGTTCATCTGGCGCAGTTAGTTTTGATGTCTTGCGTTTCAAGACCAATTCCCTGTCCAATTTATCCAGGTTCAAGCTTCGAGCATAATCGGCCATCTTGACCAGATGGCGAGTGAGAGCAAATTGAAAAATCAGTAAAATGGATGCAGCTACCAGAAGTACAACTAATCCGTTGGTTATCACAACCATCAGCGCCCGTTCTTGCAGCCGTTGATATACCCCCGTCAGACTGGCCTTGACCAACAAGGTCCCAACCGGAATAGATCGATCTGTGGATACCCGGTAAATTAATGAAAACTCCCTGGTGAGTGCATTTTCAACTTCAGGGTTCCCTTCAGCCACCCGGTATTTTTTATTTCCGGTCTGTTCCGTCACTTGGAGATAAGCAATATCCTGTAATTGTAATGCCCCCTGAAGTCCCAGGCGCATCTGCTTTTCATCAAGCTGGTATAAACTTGCTGTGATCGCCGGAACGTAGCTGGTCTCTATAAATTGCAGGTTTGCCTCGACGGCCTCGATATCCCGGTTATACTCAGCATAAAGCTGAAATAGACTGGCTAGCACGACAAATCCCAGGCTGCATAAGCCCACGTAGATAAGCAGACGTATGGACAGGCGACGCTTTTGTAAGAGGAGTAAAAGATCAAGGTTTCGATTCATGCCAGGGTCTCATCTGTATTATGTGGAAAGAGTAGTTGGATTGAACCTGCCAATCAGAAGGTACAGGTCTCCATAATCTCCGCATATCGCCAACTTTCCCGCAAATGTCTGAGGCCACGATTAAACAGCTCCATCCGTTGTTCATTCTGGGGGACAGCCCTGGATAACAACAGATATGTTAGATACTCGCTAATTGGTTTGGGGTGCTCCGTAATCTGCGCCTGCTCTTCCACTGTGAGATTTGCCATCATTACAGCATATCCTACCGTACGCTCTACGGGAAAAACATCAATATGTCCCGCCAGCAACTTCTTAAAATTCAATTCATCGCTAGGGGCTTCCTCAAACGAGACCGTACCCTTCTGTTTCAACGCTTCAAATACATCGCTATAAGCATATCCAATCGTTAAACCAACAACTTTCCCCGCTAAATCATCCATGCTGTTCCATTCGAACGGCCGGTCGCGGCGATAAAAGAAAACCCATTTCTGTTTTGAGAGATAAGCTGCACTTATATAATGCGTTTCTCGATGGGCCGGGGTATCTGCCCATTCGATTGTGCCATCCCAAGCCCCACTTTCCGACAAATAGTAACTTCGGGCCCAAGGGAAGAAATCATATTCTACAGTGATCCCTTCCAGGGCGAACGCTTCGGTGACAACCTGGGAGTCACAGCCGTATTGAGGTAAATTTTCTCCGGTGTAGGGTACCCATTCACCATTTGCCAGGCGAACTGTGGTCGTTATTGGGTCCATAGCCGTGATTGTTGGCGCAGACGTTGGAGTAGATACATTCAATGGTTGTACCGACTGACAGCCCGCCGAATACAACCCCATCAAGAGTAATTCAAATAGTATTACGACAGGTTGAGCCTGCTTGATTGATGGTAAATTAATAATCATCCGAATCAAAAACTGCCCTTGACCAACTTGACCACCTATGTTAAATTTTATCACAAGTCGTGTGTGGTTACAACGCTAAAACAAATGCCTATTGGTTAATATTACTTCCGGGTGTAAGAGTCATTCACTTACTAAGTGTACCCCATTTTTTTGAATGTAACTTAACAAGCTTGTATAATAATAACGGTAAAGAGGATTGATCCAGCCCATAGCGCCAATTGGGAGGGTTATCCTATAATTATTTTTAGATTTGTGTGTTATCATGGCTGTAAACAGCCCACCCTTTTGAGCCGTATTATTAAATTATATCACTCTGCTTTTCAACCCCAACAATAACCATCTTTTGCTTTTCACTATAAGGCTAGGAATCTGGATGAGTACACAGCCTACCATTCTGAACGTTGAAGATACCCCTGAAAATCGGCTCTTAATCAGACGAATTTTAGAGAGTCAAGGTTATAAGGTCGTTGATGCCGTCAATGCATTGGAAGGGATCAAGCAGGCGGTCGAAGTTCGCCCCGACTTGATTCTGATGGATATTAATTTGCCCGATCTTGATGGTTTTACAGCCGTGACGCGTATTCGTAGTTTTGCTGACCTGAAAACGGTGCCCATCATCGCCTTAACCGCGCGAAACGTTACTGATGACCGTGAGCGGGCCAAAGCGATTGGGTGTGATGCCTACCTCAGCAAACCCATCGAATTTGAGGAACTGCTCACCTCTGTAGCCAAGTATATAGCGGCGGGTCACAAGCCCGAAGCGCCTGCGACTAAGCGCGAACATTACCTCCAAGAACAAAATCTTAATTTGATTGAAGAGTTGGAGCGCAAACTGACCGATTTAAAGATCGCCTATGAGCGGCTCAAGCATCTTGAGGAAGCCAAAGATAATTTTATCTCCGTTGCTTCTCATGAACTGCGAACCCCCTTGACAGTCATTCATAGCTACACCCAAATGCTGCAAACCCTGCCGGCGATTAGCAAAGATGAAACGGCCAAAGAGATGCTGGCCGGCGTGGCTAAAGGAACGACTCGCCTGAAAGAGATTATCAATGACATGGTTAGCGTTATCCGGGTTGAGTTGGCCAGCAGGGAGTTTAAAGCGGCTCCTGTGTCAATCAGGAGTCTGGTCAAAAACTTGGTCACCGAACAGACAAAAGTGCTGACTGAACGCAGTCTTAAGCTTGAAACAGAGATGGCTAATGAGTTGCCAATGGTCCATGGCGATGTGGATCAATTGTACTCGGCTCTAGCCCGCATTGTTGGTAACGCCATCAAATATACGCCTGATGGGGGTCGTATTAGCATTAATGTTCACCTTCTACCCAAGGCAGAAAATGACCAATCATTTATTCAAATTGTGGTGACGGATACCGGGGTGGGGATTGCTCTGGACAAACAGAAGTTGATTTTTGAGAAGTTTGCTACCGCTGAAAATGTTGCCCTGCACAGCACGAGTAAAACTCAGTTTATGGGGGGTGGGGCCGGTCTGGGCCTAACTATTGCCAGAGGCGTGATCGAGTCGCATAATGGCCGGATTTGGGTGGAGAGTAGTGGCTACGACCCCGAAACATTACCGGGCAGTAAATTTTTTATCATTCTGCCGGTGGAGTAACTTGAATCAAAAGAGCGCTGATTAAAAATCCCGACCTTGGTCGGGATTTTGATTCTGGGTAATGATCAGGGAGAGAGCGGCACAAGTTGATTGTTAACCAGCCATCTGGCAATTAATTCTCCGGCCATTTGATTACCGGGTATATTCCAATGAGAATCGGTGTTCCAATATATAACGCCGCCACCTGCTCGTAGATGTTCCACAAAGGCTGGTTGGAGATCCAGTACATGGATGCCTTTGGCCATCATTAATGTAGTAATGATCTGGTTAGGTGAACGAGGGGCGACCCCCTTCAAACCCGGATATTGGATTTCAATTTGTTCACGGAAAGGCGATCCTAGTTCATAATAAACTGCCTGTTTTAGTGGAATGATGACCACAACAATCTTCGCCCCACTTCGATTTGCCTCACTCGCCAAATTGGTGTAGATACCGTCGGTTACTTGATAGGCATAATCCAGGATTTCGTCGTGGTTATTCTCAAGCCAGGGTGAAAATTCAAAAGCGTATTTTATAGAGGACTGGTTTTTGACGAATAAGGGTTCTAACTGTTGGTAAAGACGGGATTGATGATATAAATAGTTCAGTACACTGTTTAATATTTTCTTTACCGTATAACAGTTTTCCTTAGTTGGGGAGATACCGGGAGCCGAGAACCAGGGTTCAGCATCAAATCGGCCATTACAGATGGCAAAGTAGGGGGCATAGCAGTTGGTTCCCTCAAAAGTCATACGATGTTCAGGCAGAACATCGCTCAAATCGTTGGCCGGATACCAAAAGACCAAAACCAAATCAGGGGCATAGAATTGACCCTCCGTGCGAAAATACATCAACTCTTGCGCAGGGCCCCAGGCGCTCGCTCCGGCGCTAATCACCTCATAGCGGATATTTGAGCCAGAGGCGGCATTGAGAAATGATTCAATAACTGCGTGACTGCTTTCCTGCTCGGCGACCTGCCGGGCCTCAACAAAGGAGTCTCCCAGTACCAAAATTCGGAAAACGTCTTTATCCTTTTGCCGAGAATGTTCGCCATCGTGCATCCCGGCTGAATTTCTAACAACCTCATGCACATAACCTTCGGTATTAATGGTTGTAACTGTATTACGTTTGCCCCGCCAGCCAAGTGTTCTTTCACATTGCCACAAATTCCCATTATCTTTACTATAGGGAGGATTTAAGAATTGCCTGGCCGCAAATTCAACCAGACCGAGTGCGATCAAGATACTTAGCCCCATCAGGCCAATTTTACTACCAATACTCACAGCCTGACTGCGAGTCCAATTTTTGAGCATCGTTTTTATTATCCAAGTTGATTTTCTGAGAAAAGCTATGAGGATTATAATATATTCTCTTGTCTCATCAGAAAATTACCAGGCGATTTTTTCCGCCGGCTTGAATTGATAAATAACTTCGAGTTTAGCCTCGAAATCTATCTCTAACGACCATCTAAGATGAACTCGTTATCCTAAGTCAGGTGAAAAATCCTTGTCTAAAATCAGTTTCGCTCCATCGATTCAAATGAAAATCAGTCCTTGTTGGGTTTCCCCCAACCTCATTTTTTTGTTGGTGCTCGTGTTAGTGGTTGGCTGCGGTCAGAATACGGGTGGTTCGCCTCCCGATACGGTTTACCGTAAAGAAACCGTTGTTTTACCTACCGGAGCGCCTACCTCCAAACCGACCCCGGTCAGCACCCGCGTAATCCCGGTAACGGTTTTCACCCCCGGTCCGACGTCGACCATTACCCCCATTCCTGACGAAGTGTTTGGCTTGGTGGTTGAGGTGGCCGATGGAGATACTATTGGAGTGATTCTGGAAGGCGACCCGCCAACCCAAACTTACCAGGTACGCTACCTGGGGATCGATGCTCCGCCCAACGCCGCTGGCGAACCCTGGGGCGTGGTTGCTTTTGAGGTCAATCACCGGTTGACGAGCGGCAAAGTGGTGCGCCTGGAACGCGACCAGAGCGATACCGATGCCGATGGACGTTTGCTGCGTTATGTTTATGTGGGTGATGAAATGTTAAGTGTCATCCTGGCCGAGCAGGGCCTGGCCCGAGCCAGTGTCGAGGAGCCTGATACTCGTTTCCAAACCGAAATTTTAGAAGTCGAAAAACGCGCTAGAGATAATAAATTGGGTCTCTGGGGCCCACTCCCAACCGCCACCCCGACCGTGTCTCGCGCCGAAACGGCGGTCATTACTCCTACCGTCAGGATTACTACCACTGCAACTATTAAGCCGGAGGCTACCGGTACGGTCGAACCGGAAGCGATTGAAGAGCAAACTCCCCTCGGCAGCCCTACCGCACCTAAAATTTCAACCAGCGAGGTCGGCCCTGAGGCCCCGGTGGCAACGGAGACTCCCGCCGCTACCTCTGAGCCAACCGTCGAGTCCACCCCCGGCGGTAGTTTGGACTGAACTCCAATCTCTAATCTCTCATCTCTATCTTCCATCTCTTCTGGTTTTAAATGTTCGCGCTTTCTCCACATACCCCCGCGCTGTCAGCCGGTTGCGCTCGATTTCCTCTGGGGTCAGGAAGCGCACCACTCTGGCCGGAGCGCCCACAATCAGCGAACCGGGTGGATACTTCTTGCCCTCGGTCAATAGGGCACAGGCCCCCACCATGCAGTTCTCGCCTACCACCACGCCGTTCAACAACACCGAGCGAATGCCGATCAACGTATTATCGCCAATTCTGGCCCCGTGAACCACCGCCCCGTGGCCCATCGTCACCCCCGCACCGACGATAGCTGAAAAGCCGGGATCGGCGTGTAAAATGCAGCCTTCCTGGATATTGCTGCCGGAACCAATCGTAACCGGGGTAGTATCGCCCCGCAGTGTGGCATTAAACCAAACACTCACTTCTTCTTCGAGGGTCACATCCCCTACCACCACCGCGCCTTGAGCAATAAAAACGGTGGGGTGAATAAGCTCAGGTCGAAATTGGGTTTGGATCAAAGTTATTTCCTCTCCCGCTGGACCACCAAACCGATTCGTTCCACTTGCTGTCCCAGGTCTTGCGACAGTAACCGCACCGCCTCCGACACATTACGCAACTGGTCGGCCAGGCGTTTGGCCTCTTCCTGGTACTTGCCCATCTGCGTTTTCTGGGCCAGCACTACCTCTTCCAGCGTATGGACTCGTTTCTCGGCCTCGTTGAGCATCTGTTTAGTGTGGGCCAAAACTTGATTCAGCCGGGCGTTATCCTCTTCCCAGGTTGCCGCCCGAGTGGCCACTTCGGCCATATCCAGCTTTTTAACCGAGTTGGCTTGCTGCTGCAACTGGAGCAGTTGTTTCTCCCGCGTGGCCAAAACGCCCCGCATTTGAATCAGCTCTTGTTCTAGCTGAGTCACCCGTGCTTCAGCGGGCGTGGCCGGCGGAGGGTGGCCGCTGGTTGCCGCATCATCGGGCCTGGCTCGATTGGCCAGGAGCCGTTGCAATTGGTGAATTTGCTTCTCCCGCGATACCAGGGCAATACGCATCTGGGCCAGGTCTCGCTCAAGCTGGGCCGTCCTGTGGTCGGTTGAAGTATTTTCCGGCATCGTCAGCAAGCCGGTGGTCAATCGCTTCAAAGTGGGGGCAGAAGAGGGCTTTGATTTGGCCGCTCGGTGCAGAGCCGCCTGCATCTCGTCAATGGTGAAAGGTTTGATCAGATAATCGCACGCTCCCAGGCGCAGAGCACGCACGGCCGTTTCCTCCGTGCCGTGAAAGGTCATGACAATCGTAGGAATATTAAGCCCTTTCTGGTGCAACTGTTCTAAAACTTCCAGTCCTCCCATCCCCGGCAGTTTTAAGTCGCTAATAATAATATCCGGCGATTCTTCCTGAGCTTTAGCCAGGCCGGTCTGGCCATCCATGGCCGTAATGACCTCAAAACCCATCGGTTTCAAGATATTATTGGCAATAAAAACAATATTTTCGCGGCGATCTTCGATAATCAAGATTTTACGCATAACGGGCCTCCCATACCCGAAAAGTCTTCCCCCGCTAACCTACTTTTTGACATAACCACTTTACGGAATAGGTGAAAATATGATATAGTATAGTAGTGGCAGGTAGGTTAAATCTGTCTTTTATGGTACACTATGATTAATGAAATGTGAATCGTACCATGGTCATCTAGGCTCCAAAATCTGTGCGGTTGGTAAAAGCGTATGGCCAATCAACAACCTAACCATCCAAATCAGTCAGC
Organism: uncultured Caldilineaceae bacterium; assembly: GCA_964622215.1. Taxonomy (GTDB): domain Bacteria; phylum Chloroflexota; class Anaerolineae; order 4572-78; family J111; genus DSQQ01. Next base: position 33,574 of record CAZUNT010000014.1, on the reverse strand, counting down.
AGAGGAACGCGCCAGCTTTATCGGTCGGGTGCAAGAACAGCGCCAATTTCTGGTGGCTCTCCAGGGGTTGCTGGCCCACCAGCGGCGTTGGCGCGATTTGGCCTACCGCTTTGGCGCTGATTTTGACCCCAACCAGGCCCCCGGCGACGACTCCTACGCCGATATTTTTCTGATCCACGGCATTGGCGGCATTGGCAAAAGTTGGCTGGCTCGCCGCTGTCTGGCTCTAGCCGAGGAAACCCTGGCGGACCCACCCGTCTTGACCCTCTATGACGACATATCGTTAGGCCCGCCGGTGTTGGAACCGGTTCACCTCATGGATCGTCTCTGTGCCCAACTGGATCAAGCGGGGTATGAGGCTGAAATTACCCCCTACCGGCAGATCCAGGCTGACCTGCCAGGTGTCATTGACCGCGTTACCCACTACCAGGCCGAGAGCCGCGAGCGTTGGGACAAGTTACGCCAGGTAGCTGCCGGCCTCGTCGCCCGGGAGACCAAATCTTACGGCCCCCGGCCCACCCCTCCCGCCGAGGCCGCCATTACCGCCAGGGCCTATGACCTGCTGATGGAGCAAATGCAGCAGAAGCACAAGTTGACCCCCGCCGAGGCCGAACTATTCCGCAACCCGGCGGCTGCCCAGGCCGCCAGGTTAGTGGCCGGTCTCAAGTGGGTTACCCGCCGCCGCCCTCTGGTGATTGCCCTTGACAACCTGGAAGTGGTTGTCTCCCTGGAGCCGTTCCTGCGTGATGATTTGGTCCTGCCCACCAACCAGGCCCCCCTTATCTGGATTTTGAGCGGCCGCCATAACCTGGCCGATGAACGCCTGGTCGAAGTGGACGGCCAGCCCCTAGATTACAAAGGTTACCGTGACCTGCTGGGTGAAAACCCGCCGGTCGTCTGGGATATGAGCATCTTTGGCGATGCCGACCTGGCCGAATACCTGGAGGCCGAAGCTGGCCGGCGGGCGATCGCTCTTAAGATTGATGAATCCCTGATTGATGCCGTCAAATCCACCAGCAGCGGCGTCCCCCTGGTCGTGGAAATGGTCGCCGATGCCCTTTTCAGTATGGATCGTGAGACCTTTCTGCGAGATTTTGCTCTCGACGACAAAAGTCTTCTGCCCGCCGGCCGCCTGGAGCAGATTACTACCCGCTTTCTGCGTTACTGCATGCAGCGCGAAGATGACCTGGAGCGAGTGCATGCCCTGGCGATGTTGCGTAAGGGGGCCGCTGAAGCCGCCATAGCTGCCTCCTGGGATTTGCCGGCGCGACAATCGGCGCGGGACGTGATGCAGGTCCTCCGGCTCCGCTACGCCTTTGTGCTGAGCGACGGCCTGCACGATGCCATCTATGATTTTGTCCGCCGCGAACTGCGCACGCTCAAACAGTACCGCGAGGTGCGCGTTCGGTTAGGCCGGCGGATAACAGATTTTTACCAGGTCGAGTGGGAGCAGCGCGAAGCCGAAGTTCCTGATGATGCCTTGCTGCGTGTGCGTGACCCTCGCTGGCAGCGTACTGCCCGCGACCTGATCAATGCCCTGCTCTGGTCTGATCCCGACGAAGCCGTCCGCTTTTTGCTGCCGCGTTTTGTCGAAGGTTTGGCTTTTGACCGGCCCTTTGCCGAGGGGCTGCTTCTCCAGGCCGAAGAATTTCTGATTGATGCCGCCTCGCCGATCAGCCGGGGTTACGCCAACCTGTTGCAACAGCTACGGATGGGATTGAAAGATATCAGCTTCTATGACGAGCCAGGCGTCGCCGTAGGGCGAATGGTCGACCGGCTGCTGCAAACGCCCGACCTGTCGCCAGTCCACCTGAGTATCTTACGGCTGTGGCAGGGTGAGTGGCTGGCACAGGAGGGACGTTACCGGGAGGCGCTGGCCGCCTATCTGTCTGCCGAAGAAAAGTTACCGCCCACAGCTACCAGTTTGAACCGGCAATTAGGGAAAGCATATTATGAGTTGAGCAGTGCCTTCCTGTGGCCTGAGTCGACCCTGGAAACTATATCCTCTAAAGAGGGATTACAGGCCGCCGAACGGGCTGTAGCCCTGGATCCGACCAATGGCGATGCCTGGTATAACCTGGGAGCGGCGCTCGATTACCTGGACCGAGAAGATGAGGCAATCCCGGCCTACCGGCGGGCGATTGACCTGGAGCCGCGTCCGGCTGCCTACAACGGCCTGGGAGATGTTCTTACCGCCCTGGGGCGTTACGATGAGGCTATCGCCGCCTACCAACAGGCTATCGAGTTGAACCCCGATCTGGCCTGGCCCTACCACAATCTGGGGTTGCTCTATGAACATCGAGGTGACTACCGAACCGCCATCCCCTTCTACCAGCAGGCTATGGAACGCCACCAGCGGGACAAGGATAAGGCTGTCACCTGGGACAACCTGGGCAACGTTTACGCCGCGCTGGGTGAAACTGACGAAGCCATTGCCGCCTATCGTTGGTCGGGTGTGCTCAATCCCAAATATGCTCCTCCCTGGCACGGCCTGGGCGACGTTTTTAGCCAGCTCAACCGTGATGACGAGGCCATCGCCGCCTACCGGCAGGCCATCGCTCTTGACCCTGATGAACCCTGGCCCTATAACAACCTGGCCCTGGTCTATGAGCGGCGTGACGATTACGAGCAGGCGGTCAGGCTCTACCGGCAAGCTCTGGAACGGCATCGGGACGACCGGGCCAGGGCTGTTTCCTGGCACAATTTGGGTGATGTTTACCACGCCCAGGATCGCTCCGCCGATGCTTTGAGAGCTTATCAGCAGGCTATCCAACTTGATCCGCAGCCCGCCGGTTATCATAACAGCTTGGGCGGCCTGTTGGCTGTACTGGGACGTTACGAGGAAGCCATTGCCGCCTACCGGCAGGCCGTTAAACTTGACTCGGAGTATACGCTCGCTTACAACAGCCTGGCCGCGATTTATGGCACGCTTGGCCGCGACGAAGAATCTGTTGAGGCTTACCGGCGGGTTATCGAGTTGAATCCGGATTATGCCTGGGCTTACAACAACCTGGGTTTTATCCACGCCAAACATGGCGAGTACGAAGCCGCGGTCACGCTCTACCGGCAGGCCCTTGAACGCCACCGGCTTGACCAGGATAAAGCCATCTCCTGGTTTAACCTGGGTCGTGTCTATGAGGTGTTGGGCGATGACTCGGAAGCTATAAACGCCTATCGGCAAGCCACCGAACTGGATCCGGATTATGCCTGGCCCTATTACAATCTTGGTCTCATTTACAGACGCCGGAACGATTATGAAGCAGCGCTGGCTGCCTTTCAACAGGCGGTTGACCGTTTGGACACAGAGCGAGAAACGGACCAAGCCCGCGTCTGGAATGAATTGGGCGACCTTTACCGAACGCTGGATCGCCCGCAAGATGCGCTGGCTGCTTACCAGCAGGCCACCGAACTCGATCCTAATTTTGCCCTGCCCTGGAACAGCCTGGGCGACCTCTACCGGACCACAAATCGTTGGGGTAGAGCCGAGAATTCCTATCACCGGGCCAATCAACTCGATCCAAACCTGGCCTGGCCCTACCACAACCTGGCTCTCGTTCAGGTGCATCAAGGCCATCACGAGGCAGCCATTCCTCTTTATCAAGAAGCGTTGGCCCGACATCAGCACCGGCAGGATCAGGCTATGTCCTGGAATCGCCTGGGCGAGTCGTACCGGGTGCTCGGTCGGCTGGCCGAAGCCGACCAGTCTTACCGGCAGGCGCTGGCCCTGGATCCGATTTACCCCTGGCCCTACCACAACCTGGGTTTGTTGGCCGAGCAGCAGGGTGACTTGCCGCGAGCTGCTACCTTCTTCCGGCAGGCTCTTGACCGGCACCAGCGCAACCCCGATCGGGCCATAGCCTGGTATCACCTGGGCGAAGTTTACCGTTGGCTGGCGCAGACCCAAGAAGCTGTCGACGCGTATCAAAAGGCCGCCGCACTCGATCCAACCTATGCCGAACCCTGGAGCAGCTTGGGTGATGTTTATCGTCGCCTGGATCAGCCGGATGAGGCTATGACCGCTTACCGGCGGGCGATTGGCCTGAATCCCAAAGAACCCTGGCCTTATCACTACCTGGGTTGGCTGCACGAACAACGGGGACAACACGATACTGCTAGCACCCGCTTCCAACAGGCCATCGAGCGCCATCGAGCCGATCCCGAGCGGGCGCTTTCCTGGCAGGAGTTGGGACAGGTCTATTTTACCCAAAAACGATATCAGGAAGCCAGCAAAGCCTTCCGCCAGGCCGGGGCGCTCGACCCAACCTATGCCTTACCCTGGCATTATCTGGGTGATACCTACCGGGTGTTGAATCGGGCTGAGGAGGCGATCAATGCTTATGAACGGGCTAGCCGTCTTGATCCCGCCTATGCAGCCACCTGGTCGAATTTGGGTGATCTGTACATGGCTGTCGCCCGGCCCGATGAAGCCATTTCCGCCTACCAGCGTACGATTGGGCTGGACCCTGCTAACAGTTGGGCTTACCATCACTTGGGTGATCTCTCCAAGCAGCGCGGCGACTATCAAGCGGCGCTGTCCAACTATCGCCAGGCTACCAAGCGCCATACCCAGGATCACGACCGGGCGTTGGCCTGGACCAGCCTGGGTGATATTTATCGGCAGCTCCATCGCTATGACCAAGCTATTGAAGCTTACCAACAGGCCGGCCGCTTCGACCCAACTTATGCCTGGCCGTATCATAATTTAGGACTGATTTATGAGGAGCAGGGGCAATTTGAGTTAGCCCTGACCAACTACCAGAAGGCCATTCATCACCATCAGGGCGACCAGGAACGGGCGGCGCTGTGGGATCACCTGGGCGGGATTTATCAACAACTGGGACAGTATGAGAAAGCTGCGGCGGCCTACCGGCAGGTCAATGAGTTGGAACCGCACCAGGCGGTACCCTGGAACAGTTTGGGCACGGTTTACCGGGCGCTGAACCGGCTCGATGAGGCTATTGTAGCCTACGAGCGAGCGGCTGAACTCGACCCCACTTACGCCTGGCCTTACCACAACCTGGGGTTGATTTACCAGCAGCGCGGTGAGTACGAGCCGGCCCTCAATTATTACCAACAAGCCATCGAGCGCCATTCACAGGATGTTGACCGGGCCGCAGCCTGGGAACAGATGGGACATATCGAAACGGCCAGGCAGCAACTCGATGAGGCCGTGACCGCTTATCATCGGGCTACCGAACTCGACCCGGCCGATGCCTTGCCCTGGTATCACCTGGGCAATGTTTACCGCAGCCTGAAGCGGACGGATGAAGCCATCTCCGCTTACCAGCGAGCCAGTCAGCTTGAACCGACTATGGCCTGGCCTTATCACCAATTGGGCCTGATTTACGCCGAGCGCGAAACCTACGATGCAGCAGTCACTTATTTCCGGCAGGCTATCGAACAGCACCTATGTGACGTTGATCGGGGATTGGGCTGGTACGACCTCGGCCAGGTCTACCAAACGCTAAACCAGCCGACTGCCGCCATCGAAGCTTATGAGCAAGCCATTACGCTTAATCCCACTTATGCCCGGTCTTACCACCAATTGGGCCTGATCCGGGAAAATCAAGGCGAGTATGAGGCGGCGCAGAAATTGTTTCGGCAGGCCATCGCCCGGTACGCGCCCGATGATTCGCGCCGGGCGGCGGCGTGGTATCACCTGGGAAATACTTGCGTGGCTTTGGGCGATTTGGAGACAGCCGTGAGCGCCTATCAACAGGCTGGAACCGCCAATCCACATGATGCCCTGTCACGTAACAGCCTGGGCGATGTTCTCGCCGTCCTGGGGCGCTACGAACCAGCTATCGCCGCCTATCAACGCGCCGCCGAATTGGATGGAGCGTATGTTTTGCCGCGCAGCGGGCTAGGTAATGTGTATGTCAAACTGGGGCGATATGAAGAAGCCGTTGGCGCCTACCGGCAGGCGATTGAACTAGACCCCGCGGCGGCCTGGCTTTACCGGAATTTGGGCCTGGTCTACGAGCAACAGGGCCGCTTTGAAGAGGCGCAGCAAGCTTTTCAACAGGCCCTTGAACATTACCCGGCCGGTGAAGTGGGACGAGATCAGGCCATTGCCTGGCATTACCTGGGCAATGTTTACCGCTCGTTGGGCCGTTACGAGGAGGCGATTAATGCCTATCAGCGGGCCATTGAATTCGATCCGCAGTACGCCCTGCCCTGGAATAGTTTGGGCAGCGTCTACAACGCACTCGACCGGCAGCCCGAGGCGATAGCGGCCTACAAGCAAGCGATTCAAATTGACCCGGACTATGCCTGGCCATATCACAACTTGGGGCTGATTAGCGAGAGTCAGGAAAGTTACGAAGCAGCCCTCAAACTCTTTGAGGAAGCGATTGTCCGTCATCAGAACGAACGAGACCAGGCGGCCTCGTGGCATCGCCTGGGGCATGTTTACGAGATGATAGGCCAGTATGAGCGGGCGATTGTGGTTTACCGCCGATCTATCGAGCTTGATCCAACTTCGGCTCTGCCCTGGAATAGCCTGGGTGATGTCTATAATGATCTCAACGATCATGAGGCAGCGATTGTGGCGTACCGGCAAGCCATCGAACTCAACCCAGATTATGCCTGGCCTTATAACAATTTGGGCTTTGTTTATGAAAAGATAGGCCGTTATGATCAGGCCATCAACCTCTATCGGCAGGTCATCGAACGCCACCCCCACGACTCGGATGGTGCAATCTCGTGGAACAACATGGGTAATGCCCTTAATGCCCTCAATCAGCCGGAGGAGGCTATTGCTGCTTACCATCAGGCCATTGAGATAGACCCTACCTTTACCTGGCCTTACCACAGCTTGGGTACGATCTATGAACAGCGCGGTGAGGCGGATCTGGCGCTGGCACTGTACCAGCAGGCTGTCCGCCGGGGTAGGAGCAAGATGGTTGCTTACGAGCTTTTGGAACGCCGCCGCTAATGAAAAGATAGCGAGGAGGAAATATGGACGAGCGAGCCATCCTACATCGAATGGCAGATTGGGGCTACTATCTCCTACCCAAGCCCCATCCTCAAAGTTTGGGCCACAGTGGGTTACTTATCGCAATGCGACCCAGGCCCACTCGCCTCCATTTTGATCCCGAGACGTTAAGCTTGCGCTTACGCGAGGGAGATACAGCCAACTGGGTGATTCTAAACTTTCACTCACCTTTGCGCGATACTCAGTGGGTGTGTCCAGGCCGGGTGACGTTGACCGACCGGGTTGACAAACACGTGACCTTTTTTGTGTTCGGTGGTTCGCTAACAGCCGATGCCGACCCTGGCGAAGAAGTTGTCTATACCCTGGAGTCACCCGCTCCAATTCTCGACCTCGAAGCTAAATCGGACAGTTTAAATGATCAATTTGCGGCTGAAGTGGAAATGATGCTCAGTGTTTTTCAGGCGCGTTGGAGCACAGATGACCAGGGCTTTGCTCACCATCTGGCCGGGCTTGAACCTTTCTCATTCTACACGGCCTGCCTGGAATCTATTCTGATGCGCTACCAACGTGTTCATGCCTTGCAGGAGAGCTATCACGAACTTTACGCGACTCTGCTAAGGGAAAAAGATTGGCTCATCGAAAATGGTCAGTGGCCGGCCCGCCCACTGACCCTGGGTGACTTATTGGGAGTGAATTGAATTATCGCCAGAACCGGGAAATCTCCTGGTATTTCCCTACAACAAAGACCTCCGAGGTGGGCCTAATCCAAACCTCCGAGGTCTTTGCTATTGGAGTTCTCTGTTTATTTGATAACTTATTTATTCACCCCGCCGAACTGTGATCGACTCTGATCGTCGACGGGCTGCCACGAGCGCTGGTCCTACTTCATGGCCGGGTCACAGCCGGTAACACCGCGCCCGGGCGACTGCCCTAGTTGGCCGGTCCAGACAATGTCGCCGTTCTGAAACGCTTGCATGGCTTTGTCAAAGGGCATCGTCTCGGCCCCACCGTCAAAGCGGGCGATGGGATTTTCTTTGATCAGTACGAGCGACCCTCCGGTGTATTTGAAGAGTACGTTGTCACCCTTGTAGACAAAATCACCGGCATGGGGACCAATTACATTGCCGTCGGCCAGGGCGATCAGCTTGTTGAGGCCCCCGTGCGAGGCACAGGTAATACTCTGCGGATTATGCAGCACCATAGGAATCTGATTTAAGACCTTATTAACCATCTCATTCGATAGATCATACGGCAAAGGGGGCGCTTCAACGACCGGCAAAGCTGAGATTTCCTGGCCTTCAACTTTAACCAATTTAGGATCGGCGGTGATCCAGGCGGGTCCGTCTTCATGCTGAATTTGCAGCCAGGAACTGTCTTCGGTCCGTCCGATGATGGGGATGGTATCCCCTTCCGACATCCGTCCGACCACAGGATAATTTGTCCCCGGTCCACCCCGTAAGTTCAAGTTAGATAACGCCACTGCCTGGGCGGCTGTCGGCGCACCCGGCGAGGTGGCTGCACCTCCCCCTTCAGTGGCGGGGGTTTCGGCCGGGCTGTTGCATGCGCCGCTGGCCAGCAAAACCAAAATTCCTAAAATAACCAAAACCACAACTAATGGAACGACGATTTTTGCATTCAATGGCATTTTTTCCTCCTGAGATAACTGATAGATGTTTTTCTGATAACTTGAGATCAAGGTGTCGGAATTTGGCGGAATGCCGACATTTCGAGTTTAAACTTGTCTCGAATCACTAAGACTATGTTAAGACTAAAATACGACTTTGTCAACGGTTTTTAGGTGTTTTTTGGGATGAGACTCTAAATTTTTAAAAATTCTAGCTTGGAGGTAACATGGTTGCCAGGCTGTCAGTTCTCGTTTCGGCCAGGTATTCCTATTTTACGTTTTATACTAATCCGTGTATAACTTACTTAACTTTTGTGTTGATTCCTGAAGCGTAAAACACGATAAATTTACGCCGGGTATCTTCACATTTAATGGTTTGAAAGTTCAAATGTTTATATTCCCTCAAATAAATAAGGATTTAGCTTCACGATCAAGGAGATGTAGTCATGAGTAAACTGGTCAAAGTCGCTGTAACCGGAGCTGCGGGGCAAATTGGTTATGCCTTGCTCTTCCGCTTGGCTTCGGGTGAGATTTTTGGACACGATACCCGCGTAGCTCTGCACCTGTTGGAAATTACGCCTGCGTTAAAGGCTCTTGAAGGTGTCGTCATGGAACTGGATGATTGTGCCTTCCCATTGCTTGATAATGTGGTGATCACGGATGACGCCTATACGGCTTTTAATGGGATCAACTGGGCTTTATTGGTTGGCTCCAAACCGCGCGGTAAGGGCATGGAGCGAAGCGATTTAATTCGTGATAACGGACCTATTTTTGTTGGACAGGGGCAGGCCCTGGCTGCTCGTGCCGCCAGTGATTTGCGGGTGCTGGTTGTCGGCAATCCGGCTAATACCAATTGTTTGATTGCCGCTAACAATGCCGCGGGTGTACCAAAGAATCGATTTGCGGCTATGACCCAATTAGACCATAACCGCGCCGTGATTCAACTGGCTAAAAAGGCCGGTGTCACCGTTAACGAGATTAGTAATTTAACCATCTGGGGAAATCATAGTCCTACCCAATATCCCGACGCTGAAAATGCCAGGATCAACGGTACCCCGGCCTATGAGGTCATCACCGATCATGAGTGGCTCAAAAATGGATTTATCAGTACTGTTCAGAAGCGTGGCGGCGCCGTGATTGAAGCGCGGGGGGCATCCTCGGCCGCTTCAGCCGCCAACGCCGCTCTTGATCACGTTAAAAATATGGTGCGTAAAACTCCGGCCGGTCAGTGGTTCTCCTGCGCCGTACCCTCTGATGGCAGTTACGGTGTAGAAGAAGGATTGGTTTTCTCCTTCCCCATCGTCAGCGATGGCCATGGTGGGTTTAGCATTGTCCAAAATCTGCCTATGAGTGCCTGGGCCAGGGAGAAATTTGCCGTAACGCTGCAAGAATTACGTGATGAAAAAGCCGTGGTGGCGGATTTGTTGAAATAAATTAGGTGAAATCCTTAATTATCGGTTCCCGGCGTTCGTTGCTGGCACAGACACAATCCACACTGGTGCGCCAGATGTTACTGGCAACCTGGCCCCATTTGCGTATAGAGATTGCCTTGATTGATACTCAGGGTGACCACAACCGGCATGACCCCCTGCCGGTTATCGGCGGTAAGGGTTTATTTACGGCCGAGCTGGAAACTGCCCTCCGCGAGGGGCGGATTGATCTGGCTGTCCACAGTTTGAAAGACCTGCCGGTTGAAGATAGTCCCGGCCTGGCCATTGTTGCCGTCCCGGAGCGAGCCAATACCCAGGATTTATTGGTCTCTCACCGGGCAAACCGGCTGGAAGATTTGCCGGAAAGGGCGGTTGTTGGTACCAGCAGTTTACGCCGGGCCGCTCAAATTCTGGCCCTGCGCCCCGATTTGCAGATCAAGGATATTCGCGGCAATGTGGACACACGCCTGCGTAAATTAGATGATCCAACCTACGGTTATGATGCTATCTTGTTAGCCTGGGCCGGGTTACAACGTTTGGGATATACTAACTTGGCTTATGCCCATCCCATCCCCCATACCGCTGTGCTCCCTGCTCCTGGCCAGGGAGCGCTGGCTGTGCAGGCTCGCGCCGAAGACTCAGAAGTAAATTCTTATCTCCTGGTACTCGATCATGGGCCTACCCGTGTTGCCGTCACGGCGGAGCGGGCTTTTCTAACAAGTCTGGGAGGGGGCTGCTCGTTACCTGTAGGTGCATTGGGTACGGTCAGAGACGATCAACTTGAGCTGCAGGCCGTAGTAACCAGCCCTGATGGCCGGCGAGTGATCCGAGTCAGTGGCAGCGCTCCTATCGAATCAGCCCATGCGCTCGGCCAACAACTCGCCGCCGAGGCGCTGGATCAAGGAGCGCGAGAGTTGTTGAATATCGGTGATGCTTATCCTCTCCTCGGCCAGCGGGTGTTGGTTACCCGGCCCGCCCACCAATCGGCCAACTTTGTCGTAGCCTTGCGTGCCCTGGGAGCTAACCCCATCTCTTTTCCCACCATCGAAATTGTACCGGTCGAAGATACCCGGCCCCTGGACGAAGCAATCAAGCGAATTAATACCCCCTCCCCTTCTGAGAGGGAGGGGGGGGGAAGATATGATTGGCTGATCCTGACCAGCGCTAATGGCGTGGCGGCCTTCTGGGAACGCCTGGAGCGCGCCGGTCTCGACGGTCGCTGTTTAGCCTCGCTGCGAATTGCAGCCATCGGTCCGGCTACGGCGGCCGCGCTGCGCCAGCGTAACATCACCCCTAACTTGGTGCCGGAGGTCTACACTGCCGAAGGAGTGCTGGCCGCTTTTGATGCTTTAGGCCCGATAACCGGGCAGCGTTTTCTACTCGCCCGCGCCGATATTGCCCGCCGCGCTCTGGCCGAAGGACTGCAGGAGCGGGGAGCACAGGTGGACGAAATCGCCTCTTACCGCACCGTGCCGGTGTCAGGTGGGGCGCTGCCCCCACTGGCGGATGTCGTCACCTTTACCAGTTCCTCCACCGTGCAAGGATACATCAATTGCCTGGGTGGGCGCTCTCCGGCGGAAGTGTTGCAGCATAGCCGGGTGGTTTGTATCGGCCCAATTACGGCGGCTACCGCCAGAGAATTAGGTGTGCCGGTCAGCGCCGTTGCCGAAGAGTATACCATCGAGGGGTTGTTGGCGGTGTTAAAAAAGAGGTAAAGACTCATCTGTTCGGCATTAACTCCAAACCGGCTCTAACCTTTGACAAGGCGCTTACTTCTGCATACAATCGAGAGGCTGTATTTTAGAAATCAGCAGGAGTAAGATATGATCTCGTCTAATGTAGATGACCGTCCCAAGAACCTGTGGCAGCGGCTCGATGGACCGCTGAAAATTGGCCTGACCTGTGCGGTGATGGGCATTATCCTTACTATCATTGGTATCCTTCGTGACCCAACTACGCCGGTTAATGCCTGGTCGCTGGGGGTGGGTAGTCTGATTGCCGGAGTCACCTGGGGATTGGTTAGCTGGGCCATCGCCACGGCTGCGGTCGAAGTTGAAAATGACGTAGCCGAGGCTGAGGCCGAACAAAAAGTGACCGACAAAACGGATGAGCCGGAATAGACTTATTCTGACCGGTTTAGCAGGCTTGGCGGGGGCAGTTATCTTGACTGCCCTTTGTCTTTTTTTAGTTATCTGGGACATCATCCCTGTGCTGATGACCCGTCCAGTTTTTGCCTGGGGGCTATTTCTTTTTCTATTGGCTTTCTCTGTGGCCGAGATTCCCGTCATGATTTTTGGCATTCGCCGGATTACAGCCAGCGCCAACCCCAGGGCTAAATATGTGGCCCTGTTGGTCATCGCTGGCTATGTTTTTTTTGCCGCAGTTTATGCCGCTCCTTTTATCTTGTTGACCGGTTGGTTGGGTCTCGGCGTTGCCCTGGCGGCATTGAGTTTGGTGCGGTTTATAACTGCTCTTGTCTACCTGTAAATAGACCGCCGAAAAATACTCTTCTGCCGGTGGTGTTTTGGAGGTTTGTACCGACTCTCATGCAAAGCAACTTCAGTTTAAAGGATGTCCACGCTCTCGTCATTGATATGGATGGGGTTCTCTGGCTGGAAAACACTCCCTTGCCTGGGCTGATCCCTTTTTTTGATTTTTTACAGAGCCGTGACATTCCCTTTATCCTGGCGACCAATAATGCCAGCAAAACCCCCGGCCAATTTGTCCAAAAACTGGCCCGGTTTGGCGTGACCGTCGAGCCGGAACATGTGCTCAATTCACCTCTGGCGACGGCAGCCTACCTGCAGCAGGAATTTCCGGCGGGAGCGAAGGTGTATGTTGTAGGGCAGGAAGGTTTGCTTGAGGCGATGCAGACAGCGGGTTTCACCCGGCTAAATGACGCCGGTCAAACCGCCGATGTGGTGGTTGCCGGGCTTGATTTCACCCTGACCTATGATAAATTAAGATATGCGGCGCTGCACATTCAACGGGGGGCGCGTTTTGTTGGCACAAATGGCGACTTGACTTTTCCGGCGGCAGAGGGAAATTTACCTGGCGCCGGCGCTATTTTGGCGGCGATTGAGGCCACGACAGGAGTAAAACCGATCACTATTGGTAAACCTGAACGACTCATGTTCGATATCGCTATAGCCAAATTGGGCAGCAGTCCCGCTCAAACCGCGATGCTGGGTGACCGCCTGGAGTCTGATATTCTCGGCGGACAGCGAGCCGGTCTTAAAACCATCCTCGTCACCAGTGGTATTGACAATGAAACTACCATAGTGGAGAAAGGTATTCAACCCGACGCGATTTTTAGCGGGATCGATGAATTGGTATACGAATGGTCCAGGGTGGTTTGAGTGGGTAAATTTTAGGTAAAGAATTTCACAGACCTATTGACCCTGCTTGTTTTTGTGGTATAATTTAAGTATAGACGAAGCGGGGCCAACACTTTTAACAATATCGTTGGGTGTGTTGAAGGGTTTAGGGTACTGAACCCGCCGCCCACAAAACTTTTCAATAAAGACCCCTTGCTTTCTCGCAACGCCCTTCCCAAAGGAAGGGCGTTGTTGATTCAGGTTTCCAACAGAGGTAGGATAGAAACATGCTAAAATTAACAGATGGTCAGGTTCTTTGTATCGCTCATCGGGGTGCGGCCAGCCTGGCCCCGGAAAATACCCTGGCGGCGGCCCACAAGGCGCTGGCGCTGGGAGCCGACATGTGGGAACTCGATGTGAGTGTTACGGCTGATGGGGAGTTGGTTGTGCTGCACGACGACTCGCTGGCCCGCACGACAAATGTGCAGGCGCTTTTTCCACAATGCACCCCCTGGCTAATCTCGACTTTTACCCTGGTCGAGGTTCGAAGGTTGGATGCTGGCTCCTGGTTTGTCGATGCCGATCCATTTGGCATGATTGCCGGCGGGTTTGTCACCCCGGCTGAGCAGCAGGCTTATCGGGGTGAGCTTGTGCCCACTTTGCAAGAGGCCCTGGCTTTTACCCGCGAACAGCAGTGGCGAGTTAATGTGGAGATCAAAGAGTTTCTGCCTTCGCTGGAAAAATTTCCTGTGGTGGAAAAGGTAGTGAGACTAATTGAAAGCTTGGATATGGTCGAGCAAGTTTTGCTCTCGTCGTTTGTCCACAGCTATATGCGCCAGGCCAAAGCTTTTAATCCAGCTATTGCTACTGCCGCTCTTTTTGACGAGGGAGAGATGGATTTTTCAGATGTTCTAACCTCTCCGAAGGGTGTTTACTTCGATGCTGTCCATCCTTATTTTGCCTCCGTTGACGCTACTAATACCCAAACGTTGCGGCAGGCCGGCTTGGCCGTTAACCCCTGGACGGTGGATGATCCCGCCGAGATGAAACGCCTCATCCAGACCGGCGTCACCGGCCTCATCACAGATTTTCCCCAATGGGTAAGACAGCAGTGAGCAGTGAATAGTGAGCAGTGAACAGTGAGCAGTAAATGATGTGAATTTTCTGACTACTGACTACTGTTTACTATTTTCAGAGGAGGATATGACAAGCGAAAGCAGTTGGTATAAAATGCCATTTTATGCGCATACTTATTATTAATTACGAATTTCCGCCGATTGGGGCCGGCGGCGGCAAGGCCAGCCAAAAAATAGCAAGTTGCCTGGTCGAAATGGGCCATACGGTCAGGGTTATCACCAGCCGGCCTACCCAACTTTACACCTTCTTTGGTAATCTTTGTTTATGGCTGGGCCTGGGTTTTTGGATTTATCTCATCTACGCTAAATTTGCCTACAACGAAGACTTGAGCGACCACGGCTTTACTATTTTAGGTACGCTGCTGTTGTTGACCGGTTTTATCCTGCGTAACTCCGGCTTGACCTGGGAACTGCTGAACCCCATTCGTGGGCTAAAAGCGGTTGAGTTTATTGATGGGGTGGAAGTTCGGCGTATCCCGGTACTCCGTCAGCGGCAGGAATACTGCTCTACCTTCGAGATGGGTACATTTGTGTTGAGCGGCCTCTGGTATAGCCTGTGGCAAGTTCCGGAGTTCAAACCCGATCTAGTCCACATCTTTTTTGGCATCCCTGATGGTCCGATTGGCTGGGCGCTCAAGCGAGTTTATGGATTGCCTTACCTGATCTCGCTGCGCGGTGCGGATGTGCCTTCGGACGAGGTCAAACGTTTTGCCAGGCATTACCGCCTCTTGCGCCCCTTCATTCGCCGGCTCTGGCATGATGCAGATGCCACCGTTGCTGTATCCAACGGCCTGCGCGAATATGCCTCTGAAACTGCGCCTGATTTGCCGATTGAAGTTATTCCCAATGCTATTGAATTATCGGTCTTTACCCCGCCTCGCCAGCGCCAATCCGGCGGCCCGATACGACTTTTGTTTGTGGGTCG
This sequence comes from uncultured Caldilineaceae bacterium, assembly GCA_964622215.1. GTDB lineage: Bacteria > Chloroflexota > Anaerolineae > 4572-78 > J111 > DSQQ01. The sequence goes on along the minus strand of CAZUNT010000014.1, from coordinate 18,205 downwards.
TTTTAACGCTTTTAAGAACGTGGAAATGTTGCTTGAAACCGTGAGCCAGCTTATACAGACCGGGGTGGATAATCTCGAGTTGCAGTTGGTTGGGGAAGGGGAGCGCCGTTCCAATTTGGAACGGTTGGTAGTGGAAAAAGGCCTGACCAGGTACGTGCGTTTTTTGGGTTGGGTTGACCGCAAAAATCTGGTGGAACTTTATCGCCAGGCTGATGTGTTTGTGACTGCCACGACCTGGGAAGGGATGCCCAATACCGTGTTGGAAGCGATGGCCTGTGGCTTGCCGGTGGTCGGCACCCGTGCCGCTGGTCTGGCTGAGTTGGTCCGCGAGGGGGTCAACGGTTATTTGGTTGACATCAACGACTCAGTGACTATGGTCAACCACATAGCTGATCTGATTGAGAACCCCTATGAACGCCAGCGTATGGGCAAAGAGAGCCGCAAAATCTCCGAGCGTGAATTTGCCTGGGAATCTATTGCCGAACAGTATGAGGCGATTTACCGGCGGCTTTGCGCCGAAAAAACAGAAATTGGGGAAAAGAAGTTGAAATTAGAAGTGAGAAATTAGAGATCTGTCGCTCATGCATCTGCAAACTATCGCTATCTTCATCCTCACCCTGGCCGGTTTTGCCCTGCGGCTGCATTACCTCACTACCACCCATCCCTTTTTTGACGAATACACGACCGTATTGGCGGCCCGCCAAATTTTAGAACACGGCTGGCCGATGTTACCTTCCGGCCTGTTTTATGAGCACGGCCTGCTGGCGACTTATCTCATCGCCCCTTTTACTGCTTTGTTTGTTTATACCCCCATCGCTCAATGGCAACCGGCGCAGTGGGGTTTGATGCTCGCCCGTTGGCCCAGTGTCCTTATCGGCACTTTGACTATTCCTCTGATTTATATGATTGGCCGCCGGATTAATTGTCAATTGTCAATGGTCAATGGTCAATCCCACCGGAAGGCTGCGCACTCGTCGACTTCCAATCCTTCAACCTTTAACCTCCAACCTTCCAATCTTCCATCTTCTGCCGCCCTTCTCGCCGCCGGCATTTTCGCCCTCAGCCCCGAAGGGATGGTTTGGGGGGGGCGCGCCCGCATGTATACTTTGGCGACCCTGTTGGTGTTGCTTACAGTTTATTGGGGCTATCGAGGAGCGATCTCCCCGGCCCCGACCCACTATCGTGGGTGGGCGATGCTGGCCTTGTTGGCCGTTCTGCTGACCCAGTTTGGTGCAATGATCTTGATTCCCCCGCTTGTAGTAGCCATGATTGTCGTGGGCTGGCTCTCCCATCAGAAAACAGTAACGGGTGGAGCCGAACAGTCTGTTAAATCGAATAATTACACCTCACGTTTCACGTTTCACATTCCCCGTGTCTGGTTTCTGCGTCGTAACGTTGTATTGGAAATTCTAGTCCTAACTGTTGTGGTTGGCTGTGCCGTTTTGGTTAAGCGCCTGGGCCAACCGTTGGGAGCAGCAGCCCTGGGCAGCGAAGAGAGCGGCGCCCTTCCGGCCGAGTTGCTAGGTACAGTAACTTATCAAACAGCTCTCCATTTTACCTGGACTGATACCATTGACTTCCTGGCCGAACAATTTGGCCCGGCTCATCACTTCTGGTTGGCCATGGCGACGGTAGCGGCGGGCAGCATTGGGCTAATTCTCTGGTTGATCCGCCACCGGCGAACAAATCTCTCCGCTTCCTCACCTCCCCACTTCCCCGTCGCCTCACCCTCTTGTCTCATCCCTTCCTTCAACCTTTTCCTCTGGCTTGTGTTCGGCCTGATTATCCTGGAAATGGTGGCCTTCCTCGACCCCTTCCGGCGCAATCCTCGCTATCTGGTCATGTACCTGCCGCTTTTTTACCTCATTGCGGCTAGTACCATTATGTTTACGATTTACGATTTACGATTTACGATTTACGACATCGTGCCCTTTGGGTATTTACGATTTACGCATCATGTTTTACGTTTTATATCTCCTGCCCTCATCTCCCTGGGACTGTTGCTAATGTTCACCATTATTGGTTTTGCCGACTTGCGTATTGCTCTCGTTACGCCCGAACCGGCCTATGAGCAGGCTTTTGAGTTTATTCAGACCAATTGGCAGCCCGGTGATGTTTTGTTCACAATGAATACCCCTGCGGCCGGTCTTTATCGTGGTCAGGTGGATGGTTTTACAGTGCAAGATGAGGCCGATCAGTTTTTGCTCCAACAAGACACCGGACGAGTAGATCGCTGGTTGGGGGTGCCTTGGGTAGGTAATGCTGCCGACTTTAACGCGGCTCTCAACGCCCATGAACGGACCTGGTTTGTCATCGACACTATTCGCCTGCCGGTTTATTTCCACGGTGATTGGCTGGCTGTTGTTAACACGCAGATGCAGCAGGTTTGGGCCAAAGACAATGCCCTGATTTATCATACTCGCCCCGACCGTATCCCTTTACCAACCCAACCTACCACCTCTGTGGAGGCCATTCTGGGCGACTCTATTCAACTGGTCGGCTATACACTTCAGATATCTGGCTCTCCCTCTCTAGCAGTCAATTCCAGTCCTCAATCTCCACGCGAAGCGCCTAATCTCTACTTAACTCTTTTCTGGCAATCTCTTCGGCCGATAACAACCGACTATACCGTTTTTCTGCATTTGCGACGTACCGCCGACGGCGTTACCGTAGCTCAGAAGGATGGTTTATCGCTGAGTGGCGCTTATCCCACCAGTCGTTGGCAGCTTGACGAAACAGTCATCGATCCCATCACTTTATCTCTCCCTCCCGACCTGCCATCTGGCCGGTACACGCTCTGGGTAGGGATGTATCAACTTGAAACCCTACAACGCCTGCCCATTGCCAACGATACCTCCGGCGAAAATGCTGTTTTTTTAGGCGAGGTCATGCTGCCATGAATGCCAACCCCTCTCACGTCTTACGTCTCATATCTCCTCGCCTCGTCGCCTCACTTCTCTTTCTAGCCGCTCTCGCTCCCCGCTTGCCCGGCCTCAACCTCTTCCTGACCACCGATGAACCTACCCTCATTTTTTCCGCCGGTAGCGACGTCATCGTTGCCCTGCTACGTGGCGACCTGCGTGGTACTTACTGGCACTTTTACCCCGGTGTGACCATGAGTTGGCTCGATACCGTAGGGATGGTTGGTCAATATTTGTGGGCTACCCTGTCTGACGCCTCGTTGCCCCCCTTTACAGAGTTCATCTATAGCGACATCTTATCGCTCATTATCGCCATCCGCCTGCCCTATGCTATTTTGACGGCGGCAGCCGTATCAGCCGTTTATCTTCTCGCTCGCAAGTTGTTGCCTGAGCGGGCAGCCTTCCTCGGCGTACTCTTCCTGGCCTTTGATCCTTTTTTCCTGGCCCACTCGCGGGTGGTCCACGGCGATGCGCCGGTAGCCGTTTTTATGTCTCTCTCGGCCTTAACTTTTTTTATTTACGCGGGGCGCGTGAATGAACTCGGCGCTAAAGACTCTTTCGTATTCAATCGCTCACACCCCACTTTTCGCCCTCCCTCTCCCCTCTCCTACCTCTTTATTTCGGCTGTATTGGGAGGATTGGCTGCCTTGACTAAAGGCCCCGGTCAATTTATGGTTCTTTTCGTTGTAGGAATGGCGGTGATTTATGCTGGCCGGGTAATATATAACTCAAAACTCGAAACCCTAACCCCTCAGCAGGTCATACGCCTTGTTATGCCCTGGTTGGTCATTGTTGTTATTTGGGGCCTGATCTCCCTGGCCGTCTTCGTCTTACTTTGGCCGGCTATGTGGGTCGATCCTATCGGTACTCTCCAGCGGATGTTGCTGGAAACGTTCAAGAAAGTGGATGCCGGTCACCTGGTCTACTTTTGGGGACAACCCATTCTCGATCCCGGCCCCTGGTTTTATACTTACATTATCCCCTTCCGCCTGACGCCGGTTACTCTTATCGGTGCTTTTCTTTCTCTTCTTGCCCTTGTCCCTTACTTCAATAACTTGCGTACCCCGCCCCGCCCCCCCCCGGGGTTCCCCCCCCCCACCCGCCCTGAACCCCGGGGGCCCCCGTGGGGCGTTTTGGTGAGCTTACTGCTTTTTGGTAATCTCAGCCCCAAAAAACAAGACCGTTATCTGCTGTCCCTTTTTCCTTTCCTCAACTTACTCGCCGCTGTCGGCTGGATTGGGCTATTCAACTTTCAATTCTCAATTCTGAGACGAAAGACTCAAAATTCACAACCAGGACAAGGAGATACCTCCTCCCCTGCTTCGCGCCACCCGCTTCGTGTCGTTTCATCTCACCTTCAAATGATAATTCTTATTACCTTACTCATGTTTCACCTGTACCCTGTCTTTACCTACTACCCCTACTACCTGGCTTATTTCAACCCCTTGATGGGTGGTCCTGAGCGCGCCTCGCAAACCACCCTTATGGGTTGGGGCGAGGGCATGGAACAAGCCGCCGCCTATCTCAATACCAAACCTAACGCCGAGCGTCTCTACGTGGCCTCGACCCCTTCACAGACGTTGTTACCTTATTTTGTTGGTACCGGAGAAAATTTTTATACCAACGACATTGCCTTCCGGGCTGATTATGTCGTTCTCTACCTGGCCCAGATGCAGCGATTAGCGCCCAGCCCGGAAATTATCCGCTACTTTGAGGCTCAGGAGCCGGAAAAAGTTATCACCATTCAAGGGGTGACTTACGCCAAAATTTACCGTAACCACAAACTTATCCTGACCGATATACCGGGCGAAGCCGTCCCCCTCAACATCGGCCTGGATAATATCCTGCGCCTGGCTGGTTATAAAATCGAAAATCATAAATCTGAAATCCAAAATCAGCAATTGATGCTCTACTGGCATGCGCTTATGCCGCTACCTACCAACTACACTATCTCCGTCCGTGTTCGTGCGGCTGATGGACAATTACTGGCCCAGCAAGATAGCTGGCCGGTGGCTGGTCTGTTGCCTACTTCCCAATGGCGTCAAGGGGACTACGTGACCGATACCCATATTTTAAATATCCCGGAAGCTAACCGCGCCCCGGTAGATCATTTTGAAGTGGTCGTTTACAACGCCGACACCGGCGAAACCCTCGGCCCGCCCATTACCCTGCCGTTTAACAACGAACAATGAAGCACGATCAATTATCTAACCTCAAAACAAATCCTCAACCCTTACCTCTTCATTCACAATTCACAATTATCTTGGTTCTCCTCATTGCTGTCTTTTTCCGTCTCATCCAATTACCCACTCTCCCTCCTGGCCTCAACTTTGACGAAGCGGGCAGCGGTGTAGCTGCGCTGGAAATTCTAAGCGGCGCGCCTCGTATCTGGTGGCGACTCGGCGGCGGGCAAGAGCCGTTCTGGCCCTACCTCACGGCCCTGAGTACGGCTATCTTCGGTCAAATCCCGTTGGCGTTACGCCTTCCGGCGGCTCTGACCGGCATCCTGACGGTGGCTGCTGTCTACCCTTTGCTCTTAAAACTTCTGGCCGGCCAAAAACCACGTGACCATTACCTCGTCGCCGTGCTTACAGCGCTTGGCCTGGCTTTGTCTGACTGGCACCTGCATTTCAGCCGTCTCGGCTTCCGGGCGATTCTGCTGCCTCTTTTCTCTACCCTGGCTTTCTACTTTTTTTGGTGCAGTCTGAGGGGCAGAAGCCATGCAAAGCGGTCAGAAGCCACGCGAAGCGGCCAGATTTTACGTTTCACCCTTCGACGCTCTCTTTGGTCGCAGGGTAAACTGTTTTACGTTTTACTCAATGCCTCATTAGTTCTCTCTGCTCTTTTCACCGCCTTAGCTATTTACAGCTATCTGGCGGCTCGATTGTTATGGCTAGTGCCCATTCTTTTTTTAGGATTACAGGGGTTAAGTGCTAAAATCAGGCCCTCCGGCGAATTACCTGAAGTAAAAACTCACTTCACGACGACTATCCCTCGGCCTTTCCTGCTTCTAATTTCTTATTTCTTATTTCTTCTGCTTTTTCTTTCTCCGTTCATCCTCTATTTTCTTCTCAACCCCGCCGATTTTGTGGCCCGTTCTACCACGCTCTCTATCTTTAATCCCCAATGGAACCAGGGTGATCTAACCGGTATAGCCTGGCGCACCCTGGTTGCTACGCTTGGCACGTTTGTCGGCCTCACGGGCGACCCCAATCCCCTGGTCAACCTGCCTTTTCAATCGGCCCTCCCGTTTCTCCTGGTTCCCTTTTTCCTCACCGGCCTCCTTACCAGCCTCTATCATTCAATCCGGCAGTTCACCTCTGCCCCTCTGCCCCTCTGCCCCTCTGCTCCTTCTCCCTACCTCTTTCTACTTTGTTGGTGGTCTATCATGCTCCTCCCGGCTATTCTCGCGCCCGAAGGCGCACCTCACCACCTGCGCCTTATCGGAACTATCGTGCCTACTTATGCCCTGGTCGCTATTGGCCTGGTCGCTGTTATCAATTTCTTGAATACACTTCTTTCTTTCGTTTTACGCTTCTCTTACCTGTTACCTGTCATTTGCTACCTGCTGGTCGGCCTCCAAACTTATACCAACTACTTTATCCACTGGCCTACCTCGGTTGACTTTACCCTGCCCTTCGACCTTTACGCCGTCCATCTGGCTGACGACATCGCCCACGCGCCGCCTCATGTCGCTTATGTCTTACCGATGGATGTTCGGGCCGGAGTCGAAGCTCGCCACTACACCCTGGATTATCTGTTGGGGCTTGAGCATCCAACTTATACTTATTTGCCCGTTGATGAGCACAACGCCGCAGCCCTGCTGACCCAAGCGGCCAGGGATAAAACCGAGCTGCGCGTAGTGCGCTGGACGCAGGACAAACACCACGAGGCCGACGCCAAAGAACTCGTCACCTATTTACTTGAAACAACGGCTCGATTGCAGCAGCATAACTCTTTTCCGGTCTATGATCTCGAAACCTACCTCTTGCCCACGACCCGGACCATTTTTTCTCTACCCACCATCAACCGGCCGCTTGGCCTGAACTTTACCCAGCCTGATACGGGCGAAAGCCTGCTTCAACTTGAGGCGGCCTTTGTTCCGAAAACTACTTTACCCGGCCAATGGCTGCCCATTGCCTTAACTTTGGCCCCGCTCGCTCCAATGGAGATTGATTACAAAATCTCACTGCGGCTACTCGGCTCGGTGGAGGAGCGCCTGGCTCAAAAAGATCGCGTTCTCCTGCACAATTTTCACCAGGGAACCTCGCTGTGGCCGCCGGAGCCGGTCAACGAATATTACCTACTGGCCGTCCCCCCACAAACACCCCCCGGCGACTACACCGTTGCGGTCGTCATTTATCACCCCGATACCACTGCCCCGCTGTTGGTTAATGGTTTGGTTGAAGTGCCTATAGGCATCGTCCAGATTGAATGAGCACCCGGCGAAATAAGTAAGGCTTTTGCCAGCCCTCTGGCGGCGTGGTATGATACGAACCGGATGACCGCTAACAAAAATATCGTCAAAGCTGAAAAGGAATTACCTATTTTGCGCCTCTCGCTTTTTACCTCGCGCCTCAGTCTTGGCATGGGCCTGTTCCTTTTGGCCCTTTTACCCCGCGCTTACGACCTCCAACGCTTCGTCACTGCTGATGAGACCAAATGGATCTATCGTTCGGCCCAATTTTTGGCGGCTCTGCTGCGCGGTGATTGGCCGGCCACCAGTGTCAACCTGACCCCGGCCGTGACCACTACCTGGTTAGGTAGCCTCGGATTGGCGCTTTACTACCAACTCAATCGGGCCATGATCAATGTGCCTTTGGTCGATTGGTTAGTTTCCTTGCCTGAATTTCGAACCGAGTTGGGAGTGTTGGAGGCTGCCCGCTGGCCGATGGTAATTTTGACCTCCCTCGGCGTCGTCGCCTTTTATCTCCTGGCCCATCGCCTGTTTGACCCCGGCCTGGCTTTTTTGGCCGCAGCTTTAGTGGCGCTTGACCCTTACCCTATTGCCCTCTCTCGCATCCTTGGCCACGACGCCCCGACCGCCGTTTTTATGAGCCTGTCAGTTCTGCTCTTGTTATTAACTGTAAAACCGGCAGAGGCGCAGAGGAGCAAAGAGGCCGAGGGGATTTTTTCGCTCCCTTGCTCCCTTGCTCCCCTGCTCCTCCTCATCCTCTCCGGCATCACCGCCGGCCTGGCCTTTCTCTCCAAAGCACCGGCGCTCTTTCTCATTCCGTTTACCGGATTGGTTTTAGCCGTATCGGCTATCCAATCTTGTTTGGTCGCAAGGCAGGCAGTTTCACGTTTCCTCGTCTCACTACTTATCTGGGTTTTTGCCGCTTATCTCACTTTCATCGCCTTCTGGCCGGCTGCCTGGGTAGAGCCGGTGGACCGGCCTCTGGCCGTATTTGAGAATGCCTTTCTCTCAGCCACCGACCAGGAAGAGGCCGGCGAGGAGAGCTATTGGCTGGTGCCCGATCTCGGCCCGTTTTATTACCTGGTCAACGGTGGTTTCAAACTTAGCCCGCTGGTTATGGGCGGCGCCGGTTTGGCCATTTTCTTCTGGGTGCGCCGGCGCGTTGGTAAGCCGGCGAATGGAACAAGGATTGATACCCAAAATGAAACACCCTTCACCCCCTTTTCGCCTCCTCGCCTCTTGGTCTCACCCCTCCTGTGGTTGTTTATTTTTGTCCTACTTTTTACTATTTTTATGACCGCCAGCGACAAGCGCAGCCCTCGTTATATCCTGCCCATCTTTCCCCTCCTGGCGATTATTGCCGCCTGGGGCTGGTTGCAATTGGGTAGCAAGGTAGCAGGTAGCAGGGGAGCAGGGGAGCAGGGTAGCAGGGGAGCAGAGAAAGGTGTTTCACGTTTCATGTTTTACGCCCCCTACCTCGCCTTTGTCATTATTTTAATTTTCTCTGCCCTGGTCATTCTCCTGCCCTACGCGCCTTACTACTTCACCTACTTCAACCCGCTTTTAGGTGGCTCTTATACCGCGCCGCATCTGGTCAAAATAGGTTGGGGTGAGGGCTTGGATCAGGTAGGCCGTTTCTTGCAGCGAGAAGGCGATGCCAGGGATAGCCGGGTGGGTACGGCTTATGCCTCTACGGTAGCGCCCTATTTTGACGGCGACCTGTCGGATGTGACCGGCAATCAATTGGATTACGTTGTACTCTACAGCAAACAGGTGCAGTCCGGCGAACCATCGCCCACCTTTATTCGTTACTTCCAGCAAGTCGGCCCTATCTTTTCGGTAAACCTGAACGGCCTCCATTATGCCGATGTCTACTCCGGCCCAACCCTGCAAAGCCTGACCGCCGACCGCCGACCGCCGACCGCCGATGCCCTACCCATCGCTTTTCGTTCGCTCACTCCCTATGGCCATATTGGCGAACCGCTGCAAGTTGAGGTCGTCTGGCAGGCCGGTGATCCACTACCCACTAGCCCGGCCAATGTGACCCTGGCTCCTATCGCTGTTCTTGACGCCTCTCAGGTAGTCAATAAAATCACAATATTAGCTGAAGGTCAGGGAGTATTGACTCACACCGCGAATGATTTAGTCGTTAGCCGTCACCATCTGCCGCTGCCTGCCGATTTGGCTCGCGGACCTTATGCTCTGTTGCTAGACGGTCAACCATTAGGCGAAATCGAATTGCGCCAATTTCAAATCCCTGCTAACCTAGACCAGGTCAATGGAGTTATTTTTGGCGAACAACCAACTGGTAATGAGCAGCCGTCAGCCGTCGACGGTCGGCGGTCTTCCGAACAGATTGCCCTGGCTGCTTATCAATTTGAGCCGACGGCTGATTTCATCGGGATCAAGGTGGCCTGGCAAGCTCAAACCTCTCATCTGCCCGATTACACTGTTTTTGTTCAACTTCTCAATGCCGAAACTCACGAACGACTGGCTGGAATAGACACGCCGCCGCAAAAGGGAGAGTGGCCCACCAGCCGGTGGGTCAAAGGAGAAGTTGTGGTTGATGAATATCTGGTGGCGATTCCGCCTGGCCTGTCTGCCGGATTTTACGATATTATCGTCGGCCTTTATCGACCTGAAACCGGCCAACGCTTGACCTTAACCAATGGACAGGACCATTGGACGCTGCCCTGGACTTACATCAAAAAATGAGATTTGCGATTTTGGATTTACGATTTACGACATCGTGCCCTTTGGGTATTTGACCAATGCATGATACCCAAAACATAGTACCAAATATGTCAGATACGACAGACAAAGATAAGCAGTCTCCTTTGAGGACGCAAGATATTGCCACAGGCACGCAAGACGCAAGACATTTTACCTTTTACGTTTCCCTGGCCCTTTTCGTGCTGGCCTTGCTCCCTCGACTGCTTGACTTGGGCCGCTTTCTCACCCCCGACGAGTTTCTGTGGATAGATCGCTCCCGCAATTTCCTGGCCGGGCTAACCAACCCGGCTTACCAGTGCCGTTCGGTGGTTGAGGCATGGGACTTTGTGGCTCGGGGCCTGGCCTGCACCCTGCGTACCGGTCACCCCGGCGTAACCACCATGTGGACCGGCAGTTTTGGCTTCCTGCTGCGCTGGCTCTGGGATGGACGTCCCGGCCCCTTGCACGATTATGTGGTGGCTGTGTCTACCGACCCGCTGGACGCCGGCTTTATCACCTCAGAACGTCTGGGTACGGTGCTCCTTATCTCGCTGTGGGTTGTGGCTGTTTACTGGCTGGCCCGTCGCCTGTTCGGTTCGTCCATTGCCCTGTTGGGGAGCGTTCTGATCGCCCTCGATCCTTTCCACATTGCCCTGTCTCGGGTCATCCACCACGATGCCCTTAGCACGGCTTTTATGACCCTGGCAGTTTTGTGCGCTTTAATTTACTGGGGAGAGAAAGAACAGGGATTAGGGTTTGGGGGACAGGGGTTAGCAGTTGGCGGTCGGCGGTCTGCCGTCGGCGGTCGTGGTTGGCTTATCCTCTCTGGTATGCTGGCCGGCTTCGCTTTTCTGAGCAAACTTTCATCCCTCTACCTCATGCCCTTTATCGCTCTCACGGGCCTCTGGTTCACCATCCAGAAAATAAGAACACAAAGCAAAGAGAACGGAGTAGCAAGAGAGCTTCTACTCCCTACTCCCTATTCCCTACTCCTTACTACCATTCTTGAGGGCCTGTTCTGGTTCGCCGTCGCCATCGCGGTCGTCTTTGTCTTCTGGCCGGCCATGTGGGTTGCTCCCTGGGAAACCGTTCAGACAGCTTTCCTCCTCGGTTTCAAATATACAACCGGAGGCCACGCCAAAGGTAATTTCCTGTTAGGCGAAATCTCCAACGACCCCGGGGCGCT
>CAZUNT010000014.1:0-6869 GCA_964622215.1 uncultured Caldilineaceae bacterium | reverse complement strand
GGTGAGAAAAAGCAGGAACGTTACTTGCTGCCTGTTTACCCCTGGCTCAACTTCATCGCCGCCGCCGGGTTGGTAATAATTTACGATTGGCTGACTCCTCGACGCAAGACGCAAAACGCGAGCCGTAAGATATTTCACTCTTCACGTTTTATGTTTTACATACCACGCCCTATTATGGTCCTGGTCATCCTTATCTTAATCATCAATGGCTACTTCGTAGCTGTTAACTTTCCTTATTATTTCACCTACTATAATCCCCTGTTAGGCGGTATTCATGGGGCAGCCAGGGCGGTGACTGTTGGTTGGGGAGAGGGCCTGGATTTGGCTGCCGACTATCTTAACCAGAATACCGATCCAACTCACACTCGCGTCGCCAGTTGGTATGAGTCGACTTTTGCTCCCTTTTATCACGGCGACTCGATTAGCTACTCTAAAGAAAAGGGCAAAGCTCTGGCGGGTGATTATGTGATCTTTTACATCAATCAGACCCAACGCCGTTTCCCTGACGAGGTGATGTTTGATTACTTTGAGAAGCGTTTTGAACCGAAACAAGTAATTACCTTACACGGTCTCGATTATGCCTGGATTTACCCCAGCTTGGGGATTGATCACTACCTTCAAGACCAAACCTACACCGGCATTGCCTCGCTCCTGGCCTGGCAGTGGGCCGTCGGTGATGCCCCTCTTTTCCCTGGCCGGCCCACTGCCTTTGATCTTTATTGGGAGTTTTTGGGCAAACGCTCAGATGAACCGTTTTTCTTTCGGCTGGTTGATGGGCAAGAGCGTGTTATCACCGAAGCTCTGAGCCAACCTATCTCCGCCGAAAACCCTCCTCCTGGACAGTGGCGCGAGGGTGAAATTATTGCCGAGCGCGGCGCTCTAACCGTACCTCCTGGCACGCCGCCGGGTCAATATCGGTTACAAATCGGTTTTTACACCAATGCTCCTGCCGTCGCCGAGGGCGAACTGCTCTTCATCCTGCCCGAAGCCGAAACCCTGGTTATGGTGGCCCCAACGAACTATGCTGCCTTCACCCTACCTGCCGAAGCCACGCTTATCGACCGACCCCTGGGCGACTCTCTCACCCTGCTAGGCGCAACCTGGCCTCCCCGCCTCCCGACCTCTCCATCCTCCCGCTTCCCGCTCGATCTCTATTGGCGGATTGAGAAAGCTATCCCGGCTAATTTTATCGTCCATGCCGTGCTGATGGATAAAGCCAATGCAGCCCGGCAAGCCTGGTTTGACCTGAGCCTGGCCGAAACTATTGACCCCGCAAACAGCATGTGGCAACCGGGAGATATAGTGCATACCTCGTGGCAGCTTGACCTGCCTCCCGAAATATCCCCCGGAAATTACTATTTTGATTTAGTTTTGCCTTTCCCGATCATGGAGGCAAAAACCAAAAATCTCTCTTTTGGCCAGGTGGTAATCAGCCCGGCCGAGATGAGCAAAAATTGAGCCTTAGACCGGCTGTTTCCTATGACTCGACAGCAAAAACTTGACTTGTTGGCTTTGTTAGCCTGCCTGAGCTTGGCTTTGGGGGTGCGCTTACCCAGCCTGACCGTTTTTCTGACGGCGGATGAGGCCCGTTCTTGGTTTGGTCGCTCGATCATTTTTTTGGACTCGCTGGCGTGGGGTGATTGGGCTAATACCGGCCCTGGTGGAGAAGTATCCTATCTCGAAAATGTGTCACTTAGCCCGGCCCCTGGCGTGACCACCATGTGGGCCGGATCCGGCGGCATCCTGCTGGAATATCTCCGGCAGGGTATGCCCGGCTCGTTGAGCCAATTCTTAAAGAACATCCCCTTTGACCCGCTCGACCCGACCATCCTTTTCCCTCTCCGGTTGCCCGGTGTTTTAGTTGCTGTGATTGGAGTGGGTCTCACCTATTGGTGGGGCCGCTCCCTCCTGGGGCGCGGAGGCGCTTTCTTGGCTGCCGGCCTCCTCGCCCTCGATCCTTTCTCCCTGGCCCTCTCCCGTGTCCTGGGCCATGACTCGCCGGTCAGCATTTTCATGTGGCTGTCGCTCCTGGCCTTTCTTCGGGCTGTACTGGCAGGCGGTAGGATGACAGGTCAAAAATTTTATCTTTTAATCCTTATTTCTGGCGCTTTCGCCGGCCTGGCCTGTCTCTCCAAATATCCGGCCCTTTTTATAGGCGCGTTTATCGCCCTCGCTATGTTAGCGATATATTTTCTTCAAAGCAGACAAAACGGAAAATGGAAAACGCAAGATGCAATTAGGATCACTCTGCGCTCCTGGCTCATCCACCTCACCCTCTGGTCTCTTGCGGCGGCTGCCGTGTTTGTGGTGTGCTGGCCGGCCATGTGGGTTGCTCCCTGGGAAACCGTGACCACAATTTTGAGTGACGCCGTACGCGCCTCCGGCAGCTCTCACCAAAAAGGTAGCTTCTTTTTGGGCCAACCCGTCCCCGATCCTGGCTGGCTCTTTTACCCGCTAGTCGCCCTGCTGCGGACAACGCCGGTTATTCTCCTGGGCATAGCCTTGGCCCTCATTTACGATTTACGATTTACGATTTACGATTTACGACATCGTGCCCTTTGGGTATTTACGCAAGACACAACCTCCAACCTCCAACCTCCAACCTTCTACCTCCAGTTCTCACACCCCCACCTCCACCATCTTTTCCACTTCACTCATCCTCCTGGCCTATATCCTTTGCTACACCCTGCTTGTTACCTATGGCGGTAAAAAACAGGACCGCTATCTTCTCCCCATCTTTCCTGCTCTGGTCATGCTCGCCACTATCGGCTACATGTACGTATTACGCTTCACGCCTTACGTTTCACGCCTCACGCCTCACGCCTCACGCTTCATCCCACCCCTTCTTCTGCTGATCCAGGCCGCCTTTATCCTCCCTTCCTATCCTTACTACTTTTCGTATTACAACCCTATTGTCGGGGGTGGGACAACAGCAGCCCGCTTGATTCAGGTGGGGTGGGGAGAGGGACTGAATGAGGCTGCAGCTTACCTGGACACCCTGCCTAAAGCCGAGTCGCTCAAAGTGGTGTCCTGGTATAGCACAACCTTTGAACCTTATTTTAAGGGACAGACAATTTACAAGATTGACGAAGAAAAAATCTCGCGTAGCCCCAAGCCGGGCCTGGCCGCCGATTATGTGGTTTTTTACATCAACCAAACCCAGCGCCAATTGCCTTCGGACGGGGCACTCCAGTTTTTCCGGTCCAAGCCGCCCATTTATACAGTAACTCTCAACGGCCTTGATTACGCCTGGATTTACCCCTCAATTGGCATGCAGCATGTGCTTGGCGGAGAAGTGCGCCTGGTTGGCCAAGCGGAACTATTGGGCTACAACCTGGCCAATGAAGCCGGCCAACCGGTCACCTCGACTTATCCTGAGAGTGTCGTTTTTCTGTCGCTCTACTGGGAGTGGCAGGGGCAGGCTGCCGACGACAAACTGAGGGTAAGCCTCGTTGACGAGGCTAACCGAACCCGTGGCTACGGTAATCCTATCGAAACCGTCGCGCCGCTACCCCGGGCCGAGTGGCAGGATGGGATGGTGGCGCGTGACGACTTCGCTTTGGTCATCTTTCCCGATACACCGCCCGGAAAATACCGTCTGGCCGCCTGGATCGAACGCCCGGCCACCGGCGAAACTATCGGCGTTTTCCCTTTTGCCGGAAATGAGGTCATCATTCCCATTGTGCCTCGTGCTGAAGCCCAGTAATAATGAAGATATGCAGATACGATGACGCGAAGAGAAGAAACAGACACGAATAAGAGTGAAAGTGTGAAGCGTCCTCGTTTGCTTCCCACCGCTTCCTGGCCCGTTTCGCCTCGCCTCCTCGTCTCGTGGTTGGGCCTGGTTTTGTTGGTCGCCCTGCCGCGCCTGACCACGCTGAATCAATACCTTATTGTAGATGAAGCCGACCGTTGGCGTTGGGCCAAAGATTTTGTTTATGCCCTCAGTCGAGGGGATTTGGCGGGGACGCGGATAGGTGATGGTTATCCCGGTATTGTGCCGGTTTGGGCCGAGAGCATCTGGATATTTCTCGAAGCGGTTCGCCGTTCCCTGGTGGAGGGGCGCTGGATTGGCGAAATCGGCCTGTACCTGATTTTTCACGAGTGGGACCGCTCAACTTACTTGTTTCAACAGCGTTTGCCCATTGTCCTGCTCAATATTGCTCTGGTTTTGGCGATTATCTGGGCCGTGTGGCGTCTTTTTGGCGCGAGAGTTGCCCTGGTTAGTAGTGTACTCATCGCCCTCGATCCCTTCTACCTGAGCGACTCTCGCGTCAACCGCGCCGAGGCGGTTATTACCGGCTTGATGACTCTCTCCATCCTGGCCCTAGTTTTTTACCACCGCCGGCGGCATCTGCGCTATGTGCTTCTCTCCGGCCTTTTCGGCGGGCTGAGCTTCCTGACCAAAATCCAGGCCCTGGCCCTATTGCCTGCCATAGCCCTGATTGGTCTTTTTATATTTGGAAGTAAGAAATATGAAGTAAGAAATAAAGGTAAAGTTCCCTACTCCCTACTCCCTACTCCCTACTCCCTACTCATTTGGAGCGCTGCCGCTGCCCTAACCTGGTTTTTCCTGTGGCCGTCAATGTGGGTAACGCCCCTGGAGACCCTCACCCTGGTCTATAACTACGCCACGCGCAAAGTCGGCGCCGAGGGCGTCAATCTGTTCTTTATGGGCCAAACCTATGCCGACGCCGATCCCGGCCCAATTTTTTACCCTTTCGTCTTTTTGATGCGGATCACGCCGTTGGCCCTGTTAGGGCTTACATTTTACGCCTTTCGTCTTTCGTCTTTCGTTTCACGCCTCACCTCTCACATTTCACGTAACACGCCACACGCCACACGCCACACGCAAGATACCTCCAGCCTTATCCTCGTCATCTTTATTTTCGTCTACGCCCTGATTATGACCCTCGGCAGCCATAAGCAAGATCGCTACCTACTGCCTATTTTCCCCAGCCTGGCTATTCTGGCGGCGATAGGCTTGGTGGGCGTCTGGGTTTATTTAAAAGATCGTCTTACGCCTTACATATTACACATTACGCCGGTTGAATGGCTTCTATGTGCCGGACTCACCCTCATTCAACTGGCAACCGTTCTCCCTCACCACCCCTACTACTACTCTTATTTTAATCCGCTGTTGGGCGATGGCCCGACGGCAGTCCGGACCATGCGGGTCGGCTGGGGTGAGGGTATGGATCAGGTAGGCGCTTACCTGGCCGCCAAACCCAACAGCCGGCAGTTGACCGTCAGCAGCCGTTTTACCCATAATATGTTAGGCTTCAAGGGCGAGTTAATTTCGCTGCTGCCTGATGGTCGCTGGACTCAGGCCGATTATATTGTCCTCTACATCCAACAAGTCCAACGCCGCCAGGAACCCAGCCCTGGCTTTATCGATTATTTCCAGGCACGTACCCCGGAAAAAATGATTACCATTGGTGGGATTGATTACGCCTGGATTTATCCCATCCCCTTTACCACCCCCGCCGACCCTCAGCTTAGCCTCATCCCTGGCCAGGCAGCGCTGCTGGGCTACCGTTGGGAGTTGAGGAATGGCGAAACTGCGAATGGCGAAAAAATCACCGCGGATTCGCCATTCGCTTATTTGCCCATTCGTCTATTCTGGGAAAATCTGGGGTTGGGCGATGGCCGGCAATGGGCCGCTCGTTTGGTTGGGGCTACAGCTCAAACCGAGTGGACAGCTTGCTCAGCCGACCCCGCTTTTATGGCCCAAACTCAAATGCCGGGGGCATATATAGAAAGCCTGTGTTCTCCGGTTACAGCCGGCCTGCCCCCCGGTACTTACACTGTCGAATTTGGCTTGCTCCCGGCCGGTCCCCCCCTTGATCGGGAGGAGATAAGGGGAGAGGTCGAAACTTTTGTCTTCCCCCAGGGTTGGCATGCGGTGACCATCACCGCAACCGGTATCGTCGCCGATACCCCCGAACCGGAACGACTACAGGTTATCATCAATGAGGCGATCCCGGCGAATGTGCCGCGCTTGGATCGAATTTACGACGGCCGCTTGAAATTAGCCGCCTACCAGCTTAATCCGCCTGCGCCCAAACCTGGTGAGACCGTTGTCTTGACCCTCTACTGGCAGGCCGTTACAGAAGTGACAGAGCCGCTACGCCTGACCGTACAATTGGCCGATAGCCGCCGCCTTTCCCTGGGCCGAGTAGACGCAAACCTGCCTGTTGATAAGTGGCTCCTGGGTGAGGTGAAACTGACCCAACACACCTTTTCTTTGGCCCCTGATCTGGAGTCGCCGCTGGGGGCTGAGGTTGAAGTGGAGCTGCGAAATCAGGCCGAGGTGGTCCTGCGGCCAACTACTCAGACCGGGGAAGAGCTTGGGAGCAGTTTGGCCCGCTTCACCGTTGCCCCAGGACAATGGCCAACGCTGACCTCGGTCACGCCGGCAGCAGCCGCCTGGCAGTCTGGCCTGGCCCTGAAAGGATACACTCTCTCGCCGCAGCCGGCGCAGCCAGGCCAACCCCTGGTGGTCAGTCTGTTTTGGCAGGCAGACCGGCCGGTAGCGGAAACCTACATAGTTTTTGTGCATCTGCTGGACAAAACAGGCCAGCTTAAGGCCCAGAATGACGATCTGCCCCGTTCCGGCGCCTATCCCATCCCCTGGTGGCAGCCTGGTCAGATCGTCGAAGATACCCATTTTCTCACTATGCCGCCTGATTTGCCCGGCGGGACCTATCAATTGATGGTCGGATTGTACCGTCCGGAGGATGGCCTTCGGCTGCCGTTGTCAGAGGGGGGGGATAGTTTTAAGATAGGTCTGGTTGAGGTAAAATAACGCGACTTACTTATGCTTCCGGCTATTTAGCCCATTGGCGGCGTACCCCCGGAGCCATTGA
>CAZUNT010000013.1:0-62515 GCA_964622215.1 uncultured Caldilineaceae bacterium | reverse complement strand
TGGATTTGAGTTTCGTTTGTGTTGGAAATACTCAAGTAGATCTCCTAAATTTAACGAAAATTGAATGATTGGATAATTTTATCTTATTTTTAAGTCATCAATAGCTCGCCACTCACCAGTTTTAGGATGTTGATAACGCCAAAGAGTCCAACCGTTGCAAGACTTCCAACCAGTTGCAGCCTGACCTGCTCCCGATGGTGATTTGTACTCGATGTCATTAAAGCGAACCCTACCATTGGTACCCAATAGTTCAGCTTTAAAAATTTGGTCATGGGCAGCAGCTTGGATAGACAGAGGAAAAGTAATCGCTAAGGGGGTTGGTTTTATTGAGGGTAATTTTGTCAGGGATATGTCTATTTTCCCAGTGACATTATCCCACCATTCTTTATCAAGGGAATAGACCGTGTATAGCTCTGCTGTAACTCCGATCTTGTGTTGGATGAGCAGGTTAAGCAACTTGTCGCCATCAATAAGGCTAATACGCACTTTACCCGGCGCTCTAGCTTCCTCCTCTGCTCCTTTGGAAAATTTACTGGTAGTTATAATGATACCTTGCTCGTGGACTATTAATGAACCACGTAGAGCCTGGACAGTAGGAGCTTGAATGTTGCTTTTCCAACGTTTGACTTGTACGGCAGCATTAACTTCTGTAACATCGCCCGCATTTAGCACTCCGCGTACGTCAATACCACCATCGCCACTGTAGGGAGTGATTTGAATCGTTTCTTCTTCAAATCCTAGAGCTATAAGTAATTCCCCAATCAGGGCTTCAAAGCGATCAGGGGACATCTCCATTAGGCGCTTACGCAATTCAGAGCGGGTTTGGTTATTAATTGTGTCAATTCGTTGGCTTATTTCAGGGGATTGGACTTCAGCCAAAACAAAGACATTCCGGCTTACCCGACAAAAACGGGAATTAGGGTGTTTAGTGTCTACATAGAGACGAGACCCCATCGATGCGTCGGGTGTTTTGCCTTTAGTATCTAGCAGACCAGCCGCTAAAGCACGATTGGTAATTTCAACAAAGTGCAGAGGTTCGCCTGCTTGTTTAAGAATCTCATAAGCCGCATCAAGGAAGTTCATTTTTGGCTCCGTTGTTTAGATCGTGCTGGTAGATTATTTGATGATTTTCAATCTTATCGAAGGTGTGTCACCATTTTACCACACTCCTCGTGTCTTAAGGAATTACAGTGATGCTGCCAATCACCGCGACTACTCCATCCACGCTCTCGGAGCCGGTCACCCCTTCGCTGGGATAGGGCGGTTGGGCATTATAAACCACAACCTCCAGCCGGTATGAGCCGGGCGAGGTATCAGGAGTGAGAGGCAGGGTGTAAACATTGATGGCCTGGTTAAGCGCCGGGTCGGTCAGGGGCCAGGCTGAAGTGCGGAAATGGCGGTCATTTAGCAAATCCTTGTCTACCTGGGAGACCACATTGCCAGCCTCGCCGCGCAAACGCAGAGAAACTTTGTAATCAACTTCGGTGTCGTGGAGGAGGGTGAAGTGAAGGGTAGCCCAGGCCGGATGGCTGATGGAGGTCGTGTCGCCCGACGGGGGGAATCCGCCGTAAGCCGCGCCGTCCAGCCGCAAAACGTCGCCAAAGGTAGCATTAGCCGGGTTGAGGTCGGTGGGGAGGCTCAAAGGGGTGTCTGCACCCGGCAGGCTGAACCATTCCACCTCATAGCCTCGAAATTGGCGCTGACCCAATTGCTGCCCATATTTTTGGGCCAAAAAGGGGATAACCCCGCGCGGGTCAGTATCGCTGCCGCGCCAGGTGATCCAGAAGAGGCGGTCGCGTCCGGCAGCTTCGTGGGTCAGGGTAGTGGCGGCGGTGTGGATGTCTACAAAAAGATAACGGGTGGGAGCGGCAATGTGGCCCTTGGCGACATAGTAGTGAAAGGGGTGGGGTACGTCCACGTAAACGATGTCTTCGGCGGTCGTTTCGGCCGCCAGCCAATCTGCCACGCCGGCCGAGTCATCCTTAAAATAGGTATCGTTGGTGTAATAGTTATACAGGCCAACGGCAAAGACAATGAAGGGAATGGCAGATAGAGCGTAAAACGTGAAGCGTAAAGCGTGAAATGTGAGGCGTGAAGCGTGAAGCGTGAAGCGTGAAGCGTGAAGCGTTGAAGGCTTCGTCTTGAGGCTCTGTCCGAAGAGTTGAAGGTTCGCGAAGCGGGTTGAAGGTTGAATATTCACCAGGCCGAGGGCCAGCAGCAGGAATAGGGCCGGAGTAACCAGGATCATGTAGCGGGGTTCGAAGGAAGGTTGGCGCTGGAGGACGATAAAGTAGGCAGCCAGGGGAATGACGAACCAGGCCAGAAGAAATAAGAAATTAGAAATGAGAGGAGAGATAGCCTTAGGGAGAGTTTCACCGGAAAACGTGTTACATGTTGCGTGTTGCGTAAATACCCAAAGGGCACGATGTCGTAAATCGTAAATCGTAAATCGTAAATCGTAAATCGTAAATTGATAGGCAACTACAATAATAAAAACTCCGGCGATGGCAGCCATACCCCAATTCGCCGGAGCCGGGTCAAGGGTCAGGCCGACGGTGTAGGCTTGCCAACTCCGGCCGATGAATTCGCTCAGACTGGGGGGGGCCAGGTTGGGATTGGTATAGCTGGTGACTTGCCGCAGCGCCAGCAGGAGTTGGGGGGTAAAAAGCAAGAGAATGCCAACCTGTGAGGCAAGCCAGGTGGCCGGGCGAGAAATTCGACTTAACCGGCCGGCTCGAATTTGGTCTCCAACCCGGCCAGGCAGCAGCGACCACACCAGCCAGGCCAGGTTGTGAAAGAGCAATAAAAAAATGGTGAAGTAGTGGGTGTAAAGGCAGGCGGCGGTGAGGAGGATATAGAGGTCGACCACCGATCGTCGACCGCCGACCGCCGATGTTGGACTTACAAAGAGAATTCGCCAGAGTAAGTAGGTACTGGCCAGGGCCAGAAAGGTAATCATAGCGTAACTACGGACCTCTTGGGCGTAGGCCACGTAGAGGGGAGATATGGCGGCGAACAGGGAGGCAAGGAGAGGTAAGGCGAGGGGGCGGGGTATGGAAACGGCAAAGCGCCAGATCAGGGCAACGGTTAGCAGGCTAAAGATGACCGACAGGTAGCGCAAGGCAAACTCGCTTTGACCGGCGAGATTCAGCCACAGGTGGAGAAGCGTAAAATAAGCGGGGGGGTGAACGTCCATGGCCGGCAGGGTAGGAATTTGGGGAATGGAGTGTGAAGCCACAAAAAGACTATGGCCCTCATCCCACCAGATGCTTTGAAAGTCAAGGTGGTAAAGGCGCAGGCTAAAGGCCAGCCACAGTATGAGCAGGGGTAACAACCAACGCCGGGAGGGTTTCATAGCCGGTGATTTTAGACCACCTTGCCCGGCTTGGCAAGGTTACTTTTAGCCAGAGCATCTTTTGAAAATAACCGGGTTTCCGCTATTATTTATAGGTCAAGATTATATCGTCTGTGAGATCGGGGCTTGGTGACGGAACATGCTTCGAGTTTCCGGCTGAGTCTCGATTTTGTTTTTACGAATAGAAATTTTCAAGGAGAAACAAGATAAAATGAGGATTAGAGGATTTTTAGTTTTTTCTATGGGGCTGGTTTTGGCGGCTTGCGGGACCACCCAACCGGCGGCTGAAGTTCCGGCTGCAACTGCAACGCCCACAGTGGTTGTAGCTGAACCCACTCAAGCTAAGGCGGAACCACCCCAGGCTGAAGCTGATGCCATCGCTGCCACGACCGAAAAAACCGAGGCAATAACTGAGGAGAATATGGTCACTACGGCCAGCGGCTTAAAGTATGTGATTCTTGAAGAAGGCAGCGGGCCGGCGCCCAAAACCGGCGATGTGGTCAAAGTGCATTACACCGGCACGCTGGAAGACGGGACCAAGTTTGACAGCTCTTATGATAGAAATGAGCCGATTCAATTTCCCTTAGGCACCGGTTACGTTATTCCCGGCTGGGATGAAGGTATTGCTTTGTTGCATTCGGGTGGTAAAGCCAAGCTGGTTATTCCCCCCAACCTGGGGTATGGAGAGAAGGGGGCGGGTGGGGTGATTCCCCCCAATGCTACGCTGATTTTTGAGGTTGAATTGGTCGGTATCCAGCCCGGCGCACCGGCAGCGCCAACCCAAGTCGATGAAGCCGCTTTTACGACCACCGACAGCGGCCTGAAGTATCACGATTTTGAAGCAGGCAGCGGCGATTCACCTAAAACCGGCCAGACCGTCACGGTGCATTATACCGGCTGGCTGGAGGATGGAACCAAATTCGACAGCTCCCTGGACCGAGGTGAACCATTCGCTTTTAATATTGGGACGGGCCAGGTCATCCCCGGTTGGGATGAAGGTGTGGCTTCGATGAAGGTGGGCGGCAAACGCCAACTGGTCATTCCGGCCAACTTAGCCTACGGCGAGCAGGGAGCGGGCGGCGTCATTCCGCCCAATGCCACGCTGATTTTTGAGGTAGAGTTGCTGGAAGTGAAATAAAAAGGACGGCGACCCCCACCCTAACCCTCCCCCTCGAAGGGGGAGGGCAAGGAGGGGGTCGGCCGTCCAGTTACCCCAATTCCTCTCGCACGGTGTAAATCGGTTTGTTCTGGCTTTCGTGATAAGTGCGGACAACTAATTCGGCCAGCAGGCCCATCGTGATAAACTGGACGCCGATCATCACCAACAGGATAGTCAGCAGTAACAAAGGGCGATCTACCAAGTTGGCCCCATTGACAAATTTTTCGTAGGCTAAATACACCCCGATGACCACGCCCAGGACAAACGACAGCAGCCCCAGCGATCCGAAAATTTGGATAGGCCGGGTGGAGTAGCTGAGCAAAAAGCGCACGGTCAGCAAATCCAAAAGAACACGGGTGATACGGCTAATGCCATATTTGCTGCGGCCAAATTTGCGGGAGCGATAGTTCACCGGCACCTCGGTGACGGTGACGCCGTAATAGCTGGCAATGGCCGGGATAAAACGGTGTAAATCGCCATACAGATTGATACTTTTGACCACTTCTTTGCGATAAGCTTTAAGGGCGCAGCCGTAATCATGGAGGGGCACGCCGGTGCCGATCGAGATGAGCCAGTTAGCCGTGGCCGAAGGGACCTTCCGCTGGATAAAAGAGGAGAAGCCTTCTTGCCAGCGTTTCACCCGCCAGCCGCTCACTACGTCGTAACCCTCGTCAATTTTGGCCAGCAGAACCGGAATATCGGCCGGGTCGTTTTGCAAATCGGCATCCATCGTAATAACAATACCCCCCTGAGCGCGCTCAAACCCGGCGGCAAAGGCAGCCGTCTGCCCAAAGTTGCGTCGAAAGCGGACGACTCGCACCCGGTCATCCAGGGCGTGTAACTTTTTCAGTTCGGCAAAGCTGCCGTCGGTGCTGCCATCATCTACACAGATAATTTCAAAGGTACGACCTGTCGTCTCCAGTGCAGGGACTAACTCATCTAGCAGGTGCGGCAGGCTCTCGGCTTCATTGTAGATGGGCAGGACAATGCTCAATTGAGGGTGCGAGAGTGTTCCGTCTTGCGGACGTAATTCCATCTCGTTTGTGTTGGCAGGTAAATCAAGGGGTGAGATGGGTAGTTGATGGGGTTGATAACGGGCCATAATTATCCTTTCTCTGAAACCACGCCGCGTGTTCCGCGCAGTAGATAGATGATCCCCCCAATTATACCGGTGCAGACGTTGCCAATCACATACACCAGCAGCGACATAGCAATAGCGATTTCACTGGACACACCCACTTGAGTAAACAACTGTTGATACGCGCTCTCGCGCACCCCCAGCCCGGCAAAACTGATGGGGATGAGGAGCACGATGGAGGTAATCGGCACAAAGATGGCATATTGACTCAGGCTGGCCTGCGCGCCTAACCCCCAGCCGATAAACACATTCATTGCAATGAGGGAGATGTTAAAAAGAAACGAAACCAGGTAAGCCCGTCCCAGAGCGCCCAGGGGATAGCGCTGAAAGGACTCGGCCATGTTGCCGATGGGTTTGATGTCGGTCAGCCGGTGGAATAGGCCCAGCGCGGCCCGAAGTTTTAGATAGAGGGCGCGGTTAATGAGCAAATAACCAATGACCAGGCCGCCCAGAAAAATTGCCACCGTAAAATAAGCCACGGCCGGGGGGACCGCATTCCAATCGGTGAGCAGAGCGAGCAGGGCAATGGCCTGCAAGGCCGACAGGCCAATGAAACGCTCAACCAGCACGCTGGTAATAGCATCCGAAACCCGCTCACTATACCGGTTGAGTTCGATGACGCGGATGGCGTCGCCGCCCAGGCCGCTTGGCAGCAGGTTGTTAAACAAAAAGCCGATAAAATAAAGATTGGTCAATTCAGTTAGAGACACAAAAACGCCGACGGCGTTCAGCAAAATCTGCCAACGCCAGGCGCGGATGACCACGCCGAACATCATCATGGCTAAGGCCATCAATAACCACCACAGGTTGGCCTGACGCACCGCCTTGAAAAAGGCCGGCATATCAAGACTGCTAAAAATGAAAGCCAACAGACCCACACTGACGACGATTTTGAGAAGATTAAAAAGTTGTTTACGGTTCACCTTACCTCGATAATTTGATGATACTTTTCCAGGGCTTCCGCCCACTTCCCGGCTTTGACTAAAGCGGCAGCTTTCTCAGCTTCCGCTCCCTGCCACTTCAGGTTGAAAACAACCGCCTGCCGGTAGGCTTCAACCGCCGCCGGTACATTGCCGACCATCTCCTGAGTTTCGGCCAGAGCAAGATATCCATTGACCCAGCCAGGGAAAATAGTGACGGCTGTCTGGTAAGGCTCCAGCGCCTCTGCCGGCCTGCCCGCGGCCACCAGGGCATCGCCCAGGGCACGCAGCGCCCCGGCTTGAGCCGTGCGCGGGTCGGGGTTGAGTACACCTTGCGCTTCCATCTCGGCGGCCCAGGGGTAAGCTGCATCGACAGCCTGCCGAGCCAGATTAAGGGCGACCTCGGTCAGAACCGCCGGTTCATAAACCGTCACTTGCGGTTCAGATACGACGACGCCGGGAAAGGTAATATTTTTAACGGCCGCTAACCCGGCCGGCGCAAAGCGGTTAACGGCCCAGACCCGCCCGCCGGTAGCCCGCAGGCTTTCGGCCCGTTCTTGAATATTAGTCACCAGGGCCGCCGGTGTCAAAAGTTGGGCCTGGCCTCGATAGTAATAATCAATAAAGCGGCCCTCGTCCCAGAGCGGGCCGATTAAAATCAGGTCATTGGGAGTGGTATACGTATCCAGGTAAGCGGCCGCATCCCGCCAGGCGGGCTTGGTCTGGTTGTAGATGCCCAGGACGGCAATGAAGGAGAGGGTGGCTAAAATCCAGAGGAGATACGTTAATACGTTGGAAGGTTGGAAGGTTGAAGGTTGGAAGGTTGGAAGGTTGAAGGTGGATTCACTATTTGCCATTCGCCATCTGCTCATTCGCCTATTCGCCCAGTCGCTGATTTTTACGAGGGTATAGGCAATGACAATCAAGTAGATCGGCAGGACAAAAGCATAACGAAATTGTAAGGCGCGGGGATCACCCAAGAAAATGGGCAAGGCCACCGGCAGGCCCAGCCAAAGCGCCGCAAAAGCCGCCAGCGGCCAATTTCTCCGAGCCAGCAAAATCAACCCGGCCAAAAACAAGAGTAAAAAGCCCCAGGCTACCGGCTCGGGCAGCGGTCCCAAGGCCCGCACGACCCCGGAGATAAAGGTCAGCGGCGAACCGACCCCACCTTCAATAGCCCCCACGGCGGCTCGCTTGCGCAAAATATTGAAAAGGACCGGCCACCAGGGAACATAGAGCAAGCAAGCGAGGCCGACGGAGACGGCAAACCCGAGGAGGTGAGGGAGCGGGGAGCGGGAAGCGGGGAGTGGGGAGCGGGGAGTGGGGAGTGGGGAGTGGGGAGTGGGGAGCGTAAATCGTAAATCGTAAATCGTAAATAAAAAGAATGTGGTTTGAGCGGCCAAGATCAGAAAACCAAAATACATGGTGTAAAGGTTGGCGGTGGTCGCCAGGGCAAAGGCGAGCCAACGGGACCAACTGCGCGGGCGCGCCATGGCCCGAAAGAACAGCCAGGTGGACAGCGCCGACAGGAACATAAACAGGGCATGCATCCTGGCTTCCTGAATGTATTTGATGGCGATAGGAGCAAGGGCAAGGAGGAGGGCGGCGGAGGCAGCGGTGAGACGGGAAGCGGGAAGCGGGAAGCGGGAAGCGGGAAGCGGGAAGCGGGAAGCGGGAAGCATGTTGCGTAAATCGTAAATCGTAAATCGTAAATCGTAAATCGCAAGACGATACGTAACGGCAACGGTCAGAATCCCAACCATAACCGATGGAAACCGCCACAGCCAATCAGAGGCGGGGGTGGGCTGGTCGGGGGCAGCACCGAGGGAAATAGTGAGCCGGGTAAACGTACCGGCCAGCAGGTAGTAAAGCGGCGGGTGGATGTCGTTGGCCGTCCAGCGGATAACTTCCATGGGGGGGCGGCCGGCAAAGATGGCGGTGAAAATTTCATCTTCCCACAAGTTGTCGGCGGCCAGGGCGTGGAGGCTGAGAGCGAAGGAGAAAACAGTAATCAGTAAAATAGTGAACAGTGAATTACCCACCGGGGGCCTTTGGCTCTGAACGGTGAATTGTGAACGGGCGTTTGTCATCTGGGATCACGGAGGGGTGTAAAATCTTCCCTTCGCGCTCTATTTTGGTCGTTAATTGAGTTTTTGTCCAATCTGGGAGCATTTCACTTGCAGATGTCTTCGATGGGTTTCAGGCCGCTCTCGGTCTCAACCGGCGTCCCGACGGGCGGTGAAGGCGTTGAACCGCGATAGGCCGAAATGTGGACGCCGTCGCCATTAGTGTATAGAAACAAAACACCTCTCAGAGGTGTTTTTATGTTGGCATAAGGTAACTACTCAGGTCACAGAGGGACACAGAGAACGCACAGGGATTCGCAGAGGAAATTTTTCGATTTCTTCGTGTTTCTCTGTGTCTTCTCCGTGAACCTCTGTGTAACCTGGGCAGTAACAAAAATAAGTAAAAATCCGGTGCGATCCGTGAAGATCCGTGTCCCATTAAAAAACTGCAAACATAGTAACAATATTAAAGTTGAAACGTTTACGTGAGTTGTGTGAGACCCAGTCGCCTGAGCCACTGCGAAAACGCAGTTTTTATGCGCCGCCAAACTATCTGGAATTTGTCTAGACCATTCATACGATTGGCTGAGTTATCGGCGGTCGTGATTGTGCCGGTGGCGTCTCCTTGCGCATGGAATTGAGGTGATGTAAAAAGCGTTGAACGTTCAACGCTCGTCGGCAGTCGTTTCGGCGGTCAGCGGTCAGCCGTCGGCGGTCGTTAATACACTGCCGGCCTGGCCAACCCCCAATCGTCGCTGGGGCCAACGTCGTCGATCAGGGTGCGCTCGTTGCTGCCGTCGCCGGCCATAACGCGGATCTGCCAATCCCCAAAGGCGTCGGTCCGGAAGTAGATTTCCACCCCATCAGGGCTGAAGACCGGGGTGGTATCGGAACCGGGGCGACTGGTCAGTTGCCCCAAAATACCGTTATCCATATTGAGCCGGTAGATTTCCCAATCGCCGGTGCGGAAGCGAGAGGTAAAGACGATATAGGGGCCGGTGAGCGACCAGTTGGGGTAGCTGTCGGTGCTGTCGTTGGTCAGGAGTTTACCCCCACTGCCGTCAAAACCAACTTTCCACAAACCGCACTCAGGGGCGCAAGATTTGATGACCAATTCCTGGCTGTCGGGACTCCAGGCTGGCTGCTCGCCGGGAAAACGGCTAATCTCTTTGCCATCACGGGTATCAACCACAAATATTTGATGGGGCACGTTGGGTGGTCCAATTTCAGCCGCCAGTTTGATGCCGTCGGGAGACCAGGCCATGTTTTTTATGTGTTCGGTCGGGTAAAGCAGGCGCACGGTCCCCGGTTTGATCTCAAAAAACCAAATGCCGCTACCTTGGGCATAAACACCGCCCAATCCATTCAGGCCCGGCTCACCATAAAAGGCAATCTTGGTTCCATCAGGCGACCAGGCCGGCGCAGAGGCCAGCGGGTGGAGACTCTGGGTGAAGAATTTCCCCTCAGAACTAATGATGCCCAGTACATGGTTCAGACCATTACTCTGCACATAAACAATCGTCGCCGGCTTGGGGGTTGAGGTGGGCGTAGGGCTGGGGGTTGAGGTGGGGGTCGAGGTGTTGGTAGGCAGGGTAACAATGACTTCTGGCGTTGAGTCAGGCAGAGAAGTTGTCGGCGTCGGGAATGGGGTGGACGTGGCCGGCCGGGTTGGGGTGGGCGAGGCGGTCGCGGTAGGGGTAGGCGTAGGGCTGGGGGTAGAAGTTGGCGTCGAGGTGGGGGTGGGGGTATAGGTGGGGGTAGGCACAAAGGCTACCAGGGCCGGATGGGCCGGTCCCTCGGCCACCACCGTTCCATAGAGCGCGGGATCCTTCATGACAACTCGCTCGATCTGGGTTTGCCGGTTGGCATCCAGTCCCAGGGCTGTCTCGAAGTCGGCCAGGGCCAGGTCGAATTTATTTAAGGCCGTGTAAGCGACCCCCCGGTCAAAATAAATACCGGGATTACGATCATTGAGGCTGGTAGCGAAATTATAAGCGGTGACGGCCTGTTCGTATTCCCCTTGAGCGAACAAGTTCCGCCCTTCTAGCCACTGTTTAATCAGCGCTCGCAAATTCACCGAGCGAGGGTCGTCTATCTTGTTAAGAGGGCGAAGCATGGCCTGGAGCAAGGCATTGTCACGCTCGTTGTTTTCCAGGCCGGTATACAAGCCCTGAACCACTGTAATTAACTGAGGGCCTACCGTTTGAGGGTCGGCTGCGTCGAATAAGGCCGGGCGTTCTTCAGGGGTCAATTCGTTATAGAATAATTGTTGGGCTTGACCTCCAAAGCCGGGCAGATCGAACAATGCCGCCAAATTGGTAATTCGTTGGTTGGGGTCCGTCGTGTTCCTGAAGTCGTCAATAAAGGCTTGGGCGCGATCCTGCTGGCTCTGCCAATAGAGAAACAACATCACCCCTACCAGCAAGATAGCCAGGACGCTCGAAATAATGGCAATCCGGCGTGACCAATCAACCGGAGTATTAGCTTCGATCCACTTTAAGTTAAAAACGTGGCGATAAATCTCGTTACGAACGGTCAGGGTACGATTTTCAGCCCGCACCAGGCCGATCAATTTGAGTTGGTTTTGCAGAACCGATCGTTCATCCTCCGGCACTGTTTTTCCCGTATGTATCTGGCGGTACAAACCGAGCAGCTCCCGGCGCTGGGGATTGGTTTGGATACTGTCCTGGATGAATTGCAGGTTAGACTCTTTGCGGGTTTCTTCGGAGAGAAAGAATTTCTCGACTAACTCATCCACCTGCGTATCGGTTATCATTCCGTTACCGGCTTCGGCCACCGCCAGGCAGAGTTTCTGGGTTAGATAAGGGTGACCGTTGGTCCAGTGATAGATACGCTCAAAAATGGCCTCGCCTTGTTCGGGATAGATGTCTTTCAGACCCCGTTGGAGGGCGCGGGTATTTTCGCGGCTGAAATCGTCGAGATCTATGGCCTGGCCGATATTGAAGGGGGCGCGCGTGCGATCCTTAATCAGGTCGGATGGCGTCGCGACGCCAAAAAGGATAAAGGTCAGGCGGTTAAAGGTTGGGTCTTCGGCGCGGGCGTTGTAGAGGGCCCGGATGGCGGCAAAAAAATCATCCGAGAAGGGCAGGCTCAAGGTGGTATCAATTTCGTCGATGAAAATAACCACCTGGTCCTCGATTTCGGTCAGCACGACCTCCCGCAGAAAGTTGGTAAAGCTTTTGACCGGCCCCAGGAGGGCATACCTTTGCCACCAGGCCGCCAAATCAACGCTGAGGCCAAAGCTCTCTTTAAGCTCGGTTAACAGGTTTAGATACCACTGGTCAACTGAAACCAGGCCAATCTTGGTCAGGTCGATGATCGCGGTGCGGACGCTCTGCTGCTGCAAGTAGCGGGCGGTGCGAACCATCAGGCTTGATTTCCCTGTCTGGCGCGGCGTCAAGACATAGCAGAATTTACCGGCCAGGGCCAGCTCGAATAATTCATCATCGGCCGGGCGCTTGACATAGGAGGGAGAATCGGAGCGAACGGTGCCGCCGACGACGAAGAAATCGGAAGCGTCAACATCTAGCGGCAGATTGGTTTTGATCCAGGCCTGGTTAAAAACACGGCGATAGATTTCGCAGCGAACCCTTAGCAGACTCTCTTCCGCTCGCACCAGGCCGGTCAGCTTGAGTTGATTCTGCACCGGCGAGCGTTCATCCTCGACAATTTGTTCGCCCTCGTAAACTTGACGGTAGAGGGTTAAAAGATGGCGCTTCAAGGGATGTTCGCGCAGGCTGTCCTGCACAAATTGCAGGTTGGTCTCTTTGCGGGCTTCTTCGGACAAAAAAAGCTTTTCGACCAGTTTATCAATCTGCTCCTTGGTCCAGTGTTCAGTTTCCGCCTGGGTAATCGCCTGGCACAGTTTTTGGGTAAGATAAGGGAGGCCGCTGGTCCAGTGATAAACGCGGTTGAAGATAGGGTGACCCTGTCCCGGATAGATTGCTTCCAGCCGGTCTTGCAGCACCGCCGAATTGTCCAGGGTGAATTCATTGAGCTTAATGCCATGGCCGATGTTAAAGGGCGTCCGGCTATGATCTTTGATTAAATCGGAGGGTGAGGCTACGCCGATCAAAACAAAGCTGAGGCGAGCAAAGGCGGGGTCTTTGGCGCGGGCATTATGCGTGGCGCGGATGGCCGTAAAAAAGTCATCGGAGAAGGGCAGCCGCAGGGTGGTATCAATTTCGTCGATAAAAATTACGACCTGGTCTTTGATCTCGGTCAGGATGACGTCGCGCAGAAAGTTGGTAAAACGCCGCACATATCCCAACGAAGCCCGTTCTTGCCACCATCCTTCCGGGTCTACCGACAGGTCCAGTTCATCGGCCAATTCGGTCAGCAGGTCCAGGTACCAAGTATCGGCCACGCTGGTGCCCATCTCGGTCAGGTCAATAATTGCCGTGTGGATCCCTTCCGTTTGCAGGCGCCGGGCCGTACGAATCATCAGGCTCGACTTACCCATTTGGCGGGTGGTGAGAACATAGCAAAAATTGCCGTGTAGAGCCAGGTCAAACAACTCTTCATCAGCCGGACGTTTTACGTAGGAGGGGACGTTGGGAGCCAGGGTACCTCCCGCCACAAAAAAGTCTGCCTTGGCCCGCCGGCGACCGGTTTGGCTTAATGCATAGTTATCGGGGGTGGTCATTTAACCTCAAAAGAGTTTGTCCTCAAAATATAATTTGTAAAGATCACACCGGCAGGTATAAACATCGCCGCTGCCTTTAATCAACCCGGCCCGCAGCAAGCGGAAGAGGGAAATCTCATCCGGGCAGCACTGGGTCCGAATAATATCCCGCAGCGCGTTTTGCAGCTCCGGCCGGTCATAGACAGTCCAGTATTGATGCCACAGATGGTCGCCAAACGGTCCGTTGTCGGTGGGGGCCTGGCGACGCAAGTCGGCCCAGGTCATGCCTTCCATAACCATTTTGTACAGGGCCAGGCGAGTCAAGTAGGGATGACCGTTCAGCAAGGCGATCAATTCCGGTAAATCACTCTTGGAGACGGGCGAGCCGTGGCGATGGTTGAGTTCACGGATTTGTTTTTCGTCAAAGTCGGTCAGGCTCAAGTGAAGCCCCACGTTAAAAGGGGATTGGTGAATATCGTCAATAAGCAGGTAAGGTTCGGTTGAGATAACCAAGACCAGGTTAAGTTTTTGCCACTCTTCCCGTGAAGCGCGCCGGTTGTGCCAGGAGCGGAGCAGGCCAAAGAAATCTTTATAGAACTCTGTTTGTAATAAATTATCGGCTTCATCCATAGCCAGGACAATGGGCCGGTCAAAGGCAGGCAGGACATCCTGCTCCATAAAACGGGTCAATTTTTTAGACGGGCTGCGTGCCCCCTCCCAGGCTTCGGCTAAGAGGTCTTCATCCAGGTCGAGTTCATCGCAAATTGACCCGGCCAACTCATACAAGAACAGGTCGGGTGAGGCCAGTAGGGTGCTGCCAAAGCTTTGAAAATCCATAAAAACGACATTAACATCCTGTTGGCGGGCAAAATGAATGCCTCGCATCAGGAGGGAGGTTTTGCCCGTTTGGCGGGGAGCACGAATGGTTGTCGTGGTTCCCCATTTGACCATTTGCTCTTTCAATTGGGTGTCGGCGGTTCGCTCGACGTAAAGTTTGTCACGCAGAATCAGCGCCCCGCCAGGAACCACTAATTCTTTCAAAGAACGTGGATCGAAAGCCGGCAGCGGGGCCGAGGGGATATCATCACGAGCCACGATCCGGCCATCTTCGGAGATCACGCTTGTTTCCCCAATTACCTTAGCTCGAGGCTGGACCAGACTCTGCGGCAGTTGTCCGGCCACAGCCCGCAAGATTTCTTCGACGAGGCGGGGGTTATCGGCTTCGCTCTGCCAATCAACGTAATGTAGCGGTTCTAAAAAGGTCGGAATGGCATAGGGTAGTAAATCCCCATCGGCAATTCGAACCGAGAGAAGCTGAGGATGGCCCTGGGCTTGATAGTAGCTATAAGCCTGGGCGATCTCACTCTGGATGATTTCGCTGTCAACTGCTTCCTGGGATAACAAGACGATAAAAAAATTGCTGGATTTAATTTGTTGATCGATCTGTTTAAGCAGGGCTTCGTCGGTGCGGGTCAGTGGGTCAATAAAAACTTCATGCCCCTGGTTGGTCAGCATTTCGTAAAGGTAACCGGCTAATTTTTGATCCGGGTCGGCGTGGGGTTTGTAGCAAATAAACAGGCGGGTTGGTTCACCGGCAGCGGCAAATGTGGGGAGAGGTTGAGACGCGGGGAGGGCCTCGACAGCAGTAAGTAGTTCCTGGGCTGAAGCATAACGCTGGTCTGGGTCTTTGGCCATAGCTTTTTGAATAATCTGCTCCACTGCCTCGGGGAGGTCGGGGTTGATGGTACGGGGGGGCGGAGCAGGTTCATTGACGTGCTTAAATACGATGCTCATATAAGTTTCGCCATCAAAAGGCAGCTTGCCCGTGGTGAGTTCATACAACAGCACTCCCAGAGCATAAACGTCGGTGCGCGCATCAATTTTGCCCCGGCCGGTGCTTTGCTCAGGAGACATATAGTAGGGCGTCCCCAGGATGGCATCGGTGCTGGTGAGACGTTCACCCCGGATAAATTTGGCGATGCCAAAGTCGGTCAGAATGGGCTGTCCCTGGATATTGAGCATAACATTTTCGGGTTTGAGATCACAATGGATCACCCCCCGGTCATGAGCATAAGCTACGGCCTCCGTAATTAAGCGAAAGATACGCAAGGCTTCTTCGAGCGACATTTGTCCACCTTGCACCTCAATACTGTTAAGACGGTTTGCCAGGCTCTCGCCCTGAATGAATTCCATGACCATGTAAAAAATGTCATAATTCAAATCAGCATCGAAATCATAGACCTGGATAATACCGGGATGGCGCAGAGCCGCCACCATCTTCGCCTCGCGGCGAAAACGGTCTACCACTTCTGGGTCACTGGCCTTGTAGATATGAATCAGCTTGATGGCAACATCTCGCTCAAGCGAAGGGTGGTACGCTCTGTAAATCTGGCCCATCCCCCCTTGACCCAGTAATTCCTGAATAACATATTTACCAATCTGTTCACCAATCAGGGTGTTCTTCATTAACCTTTCTAACCTCTTCTTAACCATTTTAACACATCTACTCACAGCCCACAATACGAACACAAAAGGCACAAAAAGAGTGAAGGGCGTGGTCCAAGAGGCTGGCCTATCCTGTTAAAAATTCACAATTTAGAATTTGACATACAACCAAAAAAACTGGTCAGAACCTAAGGTTTTGACCAGCTTTTTTCGCTAAATAGATAGAGAGAATGGACTTAAGCTAGCTCGATGTCTCTGTGGGCGTCAAAGGGATGGTTTTGCCCTCATCGTCACCGGCATGGAAAGGTATCCATTTGCTCTCGTCCTGGTTGAGGCGATGCTTGATCGCGCCGCGGTCATGGACCTGGTCAAAACTTTCAGGCTTGATGTGCAGTTGCCAACCTTCCAACAAGCCCAAAACCCCTTCCTGGCCGGGTTCGGACCGCTTCTGCACTTTGGCTTCCCAGGCTTTGATCGCCTCGGGGTCGTAATCGCCGGCTTCGGTGTAGGTGGTGATGAAGCCCTCGTAGTTGCGCAGGACAACTTTGCCAGGCGCTTGAGAGATGAGATACTGCGGTGAAACCGGAATTTTGCCGCCGCCGCCGGGAGCATCTATGATGTATTGCGGTACGGCATAGCCAGAGGTATGGCCCCGCAGCCCTTCGATAATCTCGATACCCTTGCTGACCGAGGTGCGGAAGTGACCGGCCCCTTCCACCAAATCACATTGATAAAGGTAGTAGGGGCGCACTCGCATCTGGACCAGTTGCTGCACCAACTCGCGTTGAATATGAACGGAATCATTGACCCCCGCCAGGAGGACACTTTGGTTGCCCAGCGGAACACCCGCTCGGCTCAACCTATCGCAGGCGCGGTACAATTCCGGCGTAATTTCCCTGGGGTGGTTGACATGAATATTGAGCCACATAGGATGATACTTGGCCAGGGTCTCGCATAGTTCGTCGGTGATGCGTTGGGGCAGAAAAACCGGCACCCGGCTGCCAATGCGAACAATCTCGATATGTTCGATCTTACGTAACTCACCCAACAGATAATCGAGAATACGTGGTGAGACAGTCAGCGGATCGCCGCCGGAAAGGAGCACGTCGCGAACCTGCGGGGTGCGGCGGAGGTAATCTAACTGCATTTCAAATTCGGCCTTGCTGAAGGTGGCGCTGGAGTCCCCCACGATGCGGCTGCGGGTGCAGTAACGGCAATAACTCGCGCACTGAGTGGTTACGAGCATCAGCACCCGGTCAGGGTAGCGATGGACCAGGCCGGGTACGGGGCTATGCCGATCTTCGGCCAGGCTGTCTTCCATCATACTGTCAAAGGCCTTCAACTCACGGCCTTTAGGGATAACCTGTTGCCGCACCGGGCACAGTGGGTCATCGGGGTCGATCAAGCTGGCAAAGTAGGGAGTAATATCCAGCCGAAATTTATCCTTGGCCGTAACCCCCTCGATTTCCTCGGCGGTGAGGTTAACAAAAGTCTCCAACACTTCTAAATCGTTGACGCGATGGCTCAATTGCCAGCGCCAATCATTCCATTTTTCATCCGGTACATCAGCCCAGATAGAGGGGCGCGGCGTTGCACCCTGAACCCAGGCTTGGGTCAACTTTGCCATTGGTTACCTCCGCTTTATGTTGTCAATCTCAAGTGGGCCAAAATTATATCAGGTTATTATTTAGAAGTCAATTATAAAGATTTGTATAAATTTGATAATTATTATTAATATTTATTGAAAATCAGTAAAAAATATGATATAGTTAGCGAAAAATAGAAATAATTCCAAAAAATTAAAAAGGACCGGTAAGAAGAGTATGTATGAGCTAGATGATTTGGACAGGCAAATCCTCACCATTTTGCAAAAAGATGGGCGAGCTTCTCACGTTAATATCGCCCGGCAATTGGGGGTGAGTCACACCCGGGTGCGGGATCGTATCTTGCGGCTGGAAGAGGCGGGCGTCATCGAGGGGTATCAAGCGGTGATTAATCCGATTGTTATCGGGCATAGTGTACATTGTATCGTCCAAATGGAAGTCGACCAGCGGATGGATTTTGCGGAGTTGGTCGAGCAGCTTATGCAAATGGATGAGGTTGTAGAAGTGACCAATCTCACCGGCGATGTAGACGCTCAGATAAGGGTTTGGGCCAGGGATATTACTCATTTGCGTGATATTCTATACAACAAGTTAAGCCCGCTGCCGGCCCACAAAAGCACCAGTTCGACGATTGTATTGCAGCAGTGGCGGAAACCTCTGGGGCTGTAAAGTACCTGGCGTTTTTTGATACTCAAATTTCAAACTCGATAAAACCGGGAAGAATAATCTGTACCTTGATTTAGCTTTGCCAGCCTTAAGTTATTATAATAAAACCTTCACCAATCATCTTTCTCACAAAGGAAAACTTATGGCAAATAAAAAGGTTTCTTACTTAACTATTATAATAATTATAGCAATAGCGACAATGGTGACTTTCCTACTCACTCCCGGCGCCCAAGCTGCAAGTGAAAAAAGCGATCCCCATGCAGCTTTAGAATTACCACTTTGGTCAATTATACCTTTTGTCGGCTTGCTCTTAACCATTGGGGTGATGTCATTTATAGCCGCAAATTATTCCCACAGCCACCTGGCCCATGTGTGGGAAAACAACCGTAATAAGCTTATCATCGCCCTGTTGTGGAGTCTGCCCGTTATTATTTTCCTGGCTACCCTGGGTGAGTGGACGCCGCTCAAGCACAGCCTGGAAGATTATTTTTCCTTCATTACCTTGCTTTTTGCTCTTTTTGTTATTTCAGGCGGCATTTACCTGGAAGGGGATTTAAAGGCGACGCCCTGGGTGAATGTCGGTTTTTTAGGGATTGGTTCAATCCTGGCCAATCTGATCGGTACGACCGGCGCGAGTGTGTTGCTCATTCGGCCGCTGCTCAAAACAAATTCTGAGCGAAAATATACCACTCATATCCCGGTTTTCTTTATCTTTCTGGTCAGCAATATCGGCGGCTGCTTGTTACCGATTGGCGATCCACCCCTGTTTTTGGGTTACCTGAAAGGGGTGCCCTTCTTTTGGACACTCAGCTTGTGGGTTGAATGGCTCACCGCGATTGTACTGGTGTTGATTATATTTTTTGTGTGGGATACCTGGCGTTATAAAACAGAAACAGATTACGCTTTGAAACTAGACCAGATGCTCTATCAACCGCTCAAGTTGAAAGGCGGCTCAAACTTTTTGTGGCTCGTCGGGGTGCTGCTGGCGGTTATCTTTATCACGCCGAACAACTTGGCTGCCTGGGGACTCGACAGCGGGCCGTTAAAGTTTTTGCGCGAGTATGTGATGCTGGGCATGACGGCGGCTTCATTGTTTATAACATCGCCCCTTTCGGCTGAAACCCGGCAAAAGAACAATTTCGGCTTTGCTCCTATCCTGGAAGTGGCTTACTTATTCATTGGCATCTTTATCGCTATGACCCCGGCCCTGGAAATCCTCAAAGCAAGCGGGGGCGAATTTGGCCTCACCCAACCCTGGCAGTTTTTTTGGGCCAGCGGCAGCCTGTCCTCGGTGCTTGATAATGCGCCAACCTATCTAACCTTTCTATCACTGGCCCAGGGATTAGTGGCCACCGCCCCGGCCTCTTACCCGGTTTCAGCCGAATTGGCCCATCTGGGCGTATCGCCAGAATTTCTGGTCGCTGTCTCCCTGGGTTCCGTTTTTATGGGCGCAAATACTTACATCGGCAACGGGCCAAACTTTATGGTCAAGGCCATTG
This sequence comes from uncultured Caldilineaceae bacterium, assembly GCA_964622215.1. Taxonomy (GTDB): domain Bacteria; phylum Chloroflexota; class Anaerolineae; order 4572-78; family J111; genus DSQQ01. The sequence goes on along the minus strand of CAZUNT010000013.1, from coordinate 43,018 downwards.
CCGATGAGTGGGGTTACAAGATGCCCGATTTCTTTACCTATATTTTGAAATATTCCTTACCCATTCTGATCCCGGTTTTTGTTGTCGTTACACTGATTTACTTGATTTAGAATCAATAAACACCATTGAAAATCAGAGTTCAATTACTGCGTTTCTCGTTCGGTCCCCTGCATAGCTTGAGCACGTACTGAAAGAGGTGGTACAGTTTTGTTCTCACCAGGAATAGGGGAGGCTGCTTCTTTATGGGGAGAGGCTGGTAGGGTAATATGTGGAAAAGGGGGCAGCCCCAGGATATGCCGGTGAACATATCGGCCCACAATTTTAAAGGTGGCGATGAGGGGGATAATCAAAATAACACCCAAAACTCCACTTAAGGCCAACGCTCCCATCAACCCAACAAACACCACACCCGGATGCAGATTCATCTGCTCGCTGAAGAAATAGGGACGCACAATAAAGTTGTCGACTTGCTGCACCAGGGTATAAACCAAGATGAGCATGATAATCAGGCCGATAGGTGAAAGCGGCAGCAGGCCAATCCGATATAACCAGACCACCAGGAATACCCCACCGCCCAACAGAGCCATAAAAATGATAAAGATGATGAGCTGCGCCCGTAAAAATACCCGCCAAGCTCCATCAATTTCATCGAGCAGGACTCGGAACTCAGCCTGGTAACCTGGGGCCATTAGCCCAACCAGCCACAACTTGATCCGAGGGCCGTCAATCAAAAAGTAATAGAGACTGACCAGGGCTGTGATTATCCAGATCACGTTGGTAGTGATATTGGCCAATGCCCCAAGAGCGCCGCTGGTGGGAATGAGGGCCAGGGCGCTGCTGCCGGCCCGTCCCAGGTCATCCAACAGGGCCAGTGGCGGTTCGATACGAACGCCAAACAGCACAATGGGCCGAACCAGCCAAAGCTGCAACTGCTCCACTGCGGCCAGGAAATCAACCTTCAGCCGATCAAACTGAATAAAAGCCAGGGCGCTGAGAATAGCCGGGATGCTGAAAAGAAGCAACAGGAATAGGATGTAGGTCAAGCGGGCCGCCCAAACCCGGCGCAAACGGGTCCAACGTATGAGCAGATTCGTTACGGGGTCAAGCAGATAGGCCAGTAATCCGGCCACGATGAGAGACTGGATTAACGGACTGGCTAATACGATAAGCCAAACCAACCCAAGTGCAACCACAATCGCCACCAGGGTGCGGGTGGTGTATGACCAGGGTTGGTAAATCATCCGCTTAGGCTACTCCAAGAAAATAATTGCCGAGGATTTAAATGCGGGAACGCCCTTATTCCAGATTGAGCTCGCGGGAAGGTGAACCGGGTAATTCTTGAGATATCTGGCCTGGCGCTGCTTTTTTGCGCCGGTTCTGGAAATATTCAATAAATGGCGGCAAGAGCGAGATCAGGATAATAGCCACAACGACGATCTCAAAATTCTCTTTAACGATAGGTAAGTTGCCAAAGAAATAGCCGCCAAAGATAAAAAGCGCGCACCAGGTTAGCCCACCGGCAATGTTGTAAAACACAAAATGTCCATACGTCATACTGCCAACCCCGGCCACAAAGGGGGCAAACGTGCGCACAATCGGCACAAAACGGGCCAAAACAATGGCTTTGCCGCCGTATTTTTCGTAGAACTGGTGAGTTCGCTCCAGGTACTCTTTTTTCAAAAAGCGAACGTTCCCGGAAAAGGCTCGCGGTCCAATCATATGGCCGATCCAATAGTTGGCTGTATCACCCAAAATAGCGGCTACAGACACCAGGACAAATAACCAGGTAACATCAAAGGCGCCGGTAGCCGCCAGGGCGCCGGCGGCAAAAAGTAACGAGTCGCCTGGCAAGAAGGGGGTAACCACCACCCCGGTTTCAAGGAAAATGATCGTAAATAAGATAGCGTAGGTCCAGACCCCATACGTTTGAATCACTTTAGGCAGGTATTCATCCAAGTGTAAAAACAGATCAATCAAATAAGTTATCAGTTCCATTTATTCCTCAATAGGTAAGATAGTAAGCGCTAGAGATTATAGCACAATTGTTGCTCAAACGGGCAAAGTTGACCCTAGAATTGTAGCATGGCCGGGTTTGAAATTGGTTGGTAAAAGGGAGGTTATAACAAAGACAGAGGATAATCTTAGAGTTTTTAAACTGATTGACTGACAGATTTAATATTTCACCACGGGGACACGGAGAGCACAGAGATTTTTATAAAATTTCTCCGTGTCCTCCGCTCGCTTCGCAGTCCGTGGTGAGTTTCTGCCTCAATTGTTAAATTTGTCAGTCAATCAGGTTTTCGGATTTTAACCACCGAAGAGCATCCCTAATAAACCATTCGCGCCAAACTGAACCGTCAAACCGGCAAAAACAATAGCGACCATAGACATCAGCTTAATCAAAATGTTCAATGATGGGCCGGTTGTATCTTTGAAGGGGTCGCCTACGGTATCGCCCACGACGGTGGCTTTGTGGGGATCGGATCGTTTGCCTCCGTAAGCGCCTTTTTCGATGTGTTTCTTGGCGTTATCCCAGGCCCCGCCGGAGTTAGCCATCATGACCGCCATCAAAAACCCGGTGGTCAGTCCACCGGCCAGCACGCCCAGAACGCCAGGGACACCCAAAATGATGCCCGTAATCACGGGGACGATAATCGCCAGCGCCGAGGGCAGAATCATTTCTCGTTGCGCGCCGGCCGTACTGATGGCTACACAGCGAGCATAATCGGGCCGGTCAGTACCTTCCAGAATGCCCGGCTTTTCTTTGAACTGTCGCCGTACTTCTTGCACCATAGCGCCGGCGGCCCGCCCGACTGCCTGCATAGTCAAGGAGGAGAAGTAGAAAACGACCATAGCGCCGATGAATAGGCCGATGAGCACGGTCGGATTGAAGAGGGTAATGTTGTAGTAGCTGGCAAAATCTTGCAGCGTCATTTGAGCGACTTGGAGCGTTTCACCCCGCACCACCAACGTATCTGTGGGAGGATTTAAATGAATCAAGGCAAAACGGATTTCTTCCAGGTAGGAGGCCAGCAGGGCCAGGGCCGTCAGGGCGGCTGAACCGATGGCAAAGCCCTTCCCGGTGGCGGCGGTAGTGTTGCCGACCGCATCGAGTTGGTCGGTGCGGCGGCGCACTTCGGCCGGTAAGTGAGACATTTCAGCATTGCCCCCGGCGTTGTCGGCGATAGGACCGTAAGCGTCGGTGGCCAGGGTTAACCCCAGGGTAGACAGCATCGCCACGGCGGCTAAACCAACCCCGTAGAGACCCATCACGGCGTTTTGCGCTCCCCCTGGAGCAAAGTAGCTAACGGCAATGCCCACACATACGGCTACCACCGGGATACCCGTCGACTGCATCCCCACGGCCAAACCGCTGATAATGACCGTGGCCGGGCCGGTCAAGCTTTGCTCGACAATACCCTTGGTCGGCTTGTGTTCGTCAGAAGTGAAATATTCAGTGGCCCGGCCAATGATGACCCCGACCACCAGGCCGGATAGAATGGCGGACCAGAGCGCCAGCGGGTTGCTCAGTTGCAGCAGATAAACCAGCCCCAGCGCCACCAGGGCAATCCCGATGGAACTATAGGTAATGCTGTTGTTGATGGCGCCCATCAAATCGCTCATCGTGGCATCTTCTTTGGCTCGCACCAGGTAAATGCCGGCAATGGACAGGAACACGCCAATGGCGGCCAAAATGAGCGGCGCCGATAGATAACGCAGTTGCATATTCATTTCGCTGGCGCCGGCCAGGAAAGCGCCATTGGTGCGCAGCGCCTCCATGGTAACAGCCGACACGCCCAGGGCGGCAGTGGCCAGAATAGACCCGGCGTAAGACTCGTACAGGTCGGCGCCCATACCGGCCACATCGCCTACGTTGTCGCCCACATTATCGGCAACGGTCGCCGGGTTGCGGGGGTCGTCTTCGGGGATACCGGCCTCGACCTTACCCACCAGGTCAGCGCCCACGTCGGCGGCTTTGGTATAAATACCACCGCCTACCCGGGCGAAAAGCGCCTGGGTCGATGCGCCCATACCGAAGCTAAGCATAATGACCGTGATTTGCGGCAGGGGATTCTCGGCCCCAAAAAATCCGGCCGGGAAGAGATAGTACAAAATCAGGAACCAGGCGCTGATGTCCAACAGGGCGAAGCCAACAACCACCAGGCCCATCACCGCGCCAGCCCGGAAAGCGACCTGCAAGCCGTCATTTAGACTTTGCCGGGCGGCATTGGCAGTGCGGGCAGAAGCATTGGTGGCTGTTTTCATGCCAAAGAAACCGCATAAACCGGAGAAAAAACCGCCGGTAATAAAGGCAAAGGGTACCACTTTATTCTGAATGCCGAAGAGGTAAGCCAGAATGGCGAAGATAACGAACAAGACGATAAAGGCTATGGTCACTACTTTGTACTGGCGGCGCAAATAAGCCATAGCGCCTTCACGGACCGCCTGGGCAATTTCCATCATGGTTTTGTCGCCTTCACTGCGTTTCATAACCGATTGATAGAATATCCAGGCAAAAGCCAGGGCTACAATTGAACCAATAGGCCCCATCCACCACAGCCAGGGGATGGGATCACGCACTCCCTCCTGGGCTAATGCCGGGGGGGCGGCAACCAGAACAACTAAAAGAGCTAAGATGAAAAACTTTAGACGTGGCATATCATAATCTCTCCTTATATGATAGTTCAGTTGGATTGGTTTGTTCTGCCGTGGGACGGTTGAACAAGAGCTGCTATCCGGGGTAAATTTAAAAAAGACTTCGCTAATTTGCGAAGCCCGAAAATCCAAAGAATTGGATAAACTCTTCTATGAGTATGGCAAGCTCCATAGCCAAGTTTAACATTTTAAATGAGTTGTTTTTTATTGTCAAAATAGTTGTGTAAAAGTGAACAAAGCTCTCTTTTTACCCAAAGATTAAGGCGATTTTACCGAAGTTGGCTATTTGAAAGCTTTGACAAATCAGTTGAACTATGTTAATGTCATTCCGGATGAATTAAAATGTTAACGTGCGTCCCCCCATACAGAGGAGGTGATAATCAAAGAATAATCTGTTAAAGCCAATTCAGAAGTAGAGGTTATTAGCAGCAGTCGGGCCGCTGTTGCGCCGTTGTGTAAACGGTTGGGCAAGTTATTGCCTTGGGTCGTACCGGGGTAGCCAAACGGTACGAGGTTAAAACTGGATGGTAGTTAAGTTTTTATGCCACAATATTCCTTGTCATCCTGCCTTACCCGGGTAGGCCCTGATCAGCCCCCTAAGGTCATCTTTTTCCATAAATATCCATAAATAGAATTTGAAAGAGGGTACATTTATGCACGGTATGACACCGTTTGAAACCTATGCCATTTTTGGCGTTTTAGGAGTGGCTATTTTAGGGTTAGCCTATGCTGTTTTTTTACGCCAGCAGGTTTTGCGTGAGGATAAAGGCACGCAGAAAATGCAAGACGTATGGGGCGCGATTAAAGTGGGCGCCGATGCTTATCTGGGCCAACAACTCCGCACCATCCTGCCTTTTATTGGGCTGCTGACGATCGCTCTGTTTTTTAGCGCCTGGATTGTTAATCCAACAGCCGAAGCAGTGGAAGAATTTGGCGATAATGCTCGTATTTACGTGGCCGTTGGCCGGGCCATCGCCTTTTTAATGGGGGCCGGCTTCTCGCTGGCGGTGGGGCAGATTGGCATGCGTATGGCCGTTGAGGGCAATGTGCGGGTGGCTCAGGCCGCGCGGACCAGCTTTGGCGAAGCCCTGCGGATCGCTTATCGGGCCGGGACCATCACCGGGATGCTGACCGACGGCCTGGGGCTCCTGGGTGGAACCCTGATTTTTATTATTTACGGTAAAGCAGCGCCCGATGCCCTGCTAGGTTTTGGCTTTGGCGGGACGCTGCTGGCTCTGTTTATGCGCGTGGGCGGTGGTATTTACACCAAGGCCGCCGATGTGGGCGCCGACCTGGTGGGCAAGGTCGAGGCCGGCTTGGAAGAAGACGATCCCCGCAATGCCGCCGTCGTGGCCGACCTGGTGGGCGACAACGTGGGCGACTGCGCCGGGATGGCCGCCGACATTTTCGAAAGCTACGAGGTCACCATCGTTTCCGGCTTGATCCTCGGTTTGGCCCTGGTGCGCCTGACCGGCAACCTGGCCTGGATTGTTTTCCCCTTGTTGGTGCGCGGTATTGGGGTGCTGTCCTCTATCATCAGTACCTATACCGTCAAAGGTGGCAAAGAAGGCCGCAGCAAAGACGCCATGGATGCCATCTTCCGTAGTTTCTTAACTTCAGCCGCCATCTCGGTGGTTCTGTTTGGGACGCTGGCTTTCTTCTATTTACAAGATGTACCCGGCGGGTGGTGGCGGCCGGCATTGTCGGTCACCGTAGGGGTGGTGCTGGCTATCGTCCTGGATCGCCTGACCGACTACTTTACCGGAACGGAAGGGGCGCCGGTTAAAGAGATTCTAAAGAGTACTGATGGTGGCCCGGCCACCACGATCATGTCGGGCCTGTCGGTTGGTTACGAGTCGAGTGTGTGGGCCGTCTTCATCATTGCCGTGACTGTTTTTGCGGCTATTGCGATCTATGGTGAGTTCGGGACGACCTACGTGCTCTACAGCGTGGCCCTGGCCGGTATTGGCATGTTAACCCTGACCGGCAACAACGTGGCCATGGACTCCTTTGGCCCCATTTCGGATAATGCTAACGGCATCGGCGAGATGGCCGGCCTGGAACCCAAAGCCCGCCAAATTATGGCCGACCTGGATGCGGTGGGCAACACCACCAAAGCCATCACCAAGGGCATTGCCATTGGCTCGGCGGTTATTGCGGCGGTCTCCCTGTTTGGTTCGTTCATTACCGACGTGGGTGTGGTTGATCCCGAAGCCTTGGCCAGCGGAATTCGGGTGTCTGAGCCGCGCGTGTTTGTGGGGATGTTGATCGGCGGGGCTATTCCCTGGCTCTTCTCCTCGTTTGCCATCAAGGCGGTTAGCCGGGCGGCCAGCCTGATCGTGACGGAAGTACGCCGCCAATTCCGCATCCCCGGCTTGATGGAAGGCAAAGTTCAGCCCGATTACGCCCGGGCGGTGTCGATCTCAACCGCCGCCGCGCAGAAAGAACTGGTCAGCCTGGCCGTGATGTCGGTTACTTCGCCCATCATCGTGGGCCTGGTGCTCCAGGTTGAGGCGCTGGGTGGCTTCCTGGCCGGTATTATCCTCTCCGGCCAGTTGTTGGCCGTCTTTATGGCTAACACCGGCGGGGCCTGGGATAACGCCAAGAAGCTCATCGAAGATGAACCGCGCGACCCGGCCAAAAACATGGGTAAAAACTCGGATCGGCACAAGGCTTCGGTGGTAGGTGACACAGTCGGCGATCCGCTCAAAGATACCGCCGGTCCGGCTCTCAACCCTATGATCAAGGTGGTGAACTTGGTTTCGCTCATCATCGCTCCGATTGTGGTGCAATACAAAGATCTGGGGCCGATTGGTTGGGGCGTGGTGCTGGTGCTGCTGGCGGGCTTTGTCTGGTCCATCTGGCAAAGCAAAAAAGAGGTTTCGCTGCCGGTATCCTCAACCAAAGAGGCGGCTGCGTCTACAGGTAAATAATTCAATAACCGGATAGTCTAATTACCCGGCGACTTGCGGGCAGGGCGGTCCCCTCTCCTGCAAGTCGCCGTTATTTTTGTTATTCCTACCTGATATTTGATTATTTATAAATTGTTTTTATCATGTCGCCTATCCAGTCTAAAAATCGAAACAACTCAGATTAATCAGGACTGGCCCACTTCAATTTTGTCTACGAAAATTCGTAAATCTTGTTAGTTAAACTGTGTACATATTTTAGGAAATACGATGGCACTCATTGACAAAGAAAGCGGCACGACGGTGCTGCGCCGCCCAGGGCAACAAACACCGCCTCGTACCTGGCGCAGTTGGCTCGTGGGCCGCCCACTGCAAACGGCAGATGCACCCCACCAAACCATTGGCAAAGCTGTTGGCCTGGCTGTTTTTGCCTCGGATGCCCTCTCCTCCACCGCCTACGCGACTCAGGAAATTTTGTTTATCCTGGCCGTGGCCGGGACAGTCGGTTTTAGCTATGCCTTTCCTATTTCACTGGCTATGGTGGCTTTGTTGGCTATTGTCGTGTTCTCCTACCAGCAGACGATTCGTTCCTATCCCAATAGCGCCAGTGACTATATCGTTACCCGTGACAACCTGGGCGAGCTTCCGGCCCTGGTAACCGCGGCAGCCTTACTGACCGATTACACTCTGACCGTCGCTGTATCCATTTCGTCGGGTATGGCCCAGATTACCTCAGCTTTTCCTTTGCTGTTTAACTTCCGGGTTGAATTAGCAGTGGCTATGGTTCTGTTGATCATGTTAATTAACCTGCGCGGGATTAAAGAGTCGGGTGTCACCTTTGCTATTCCCACCTATTTTTTCTTGCTGATGATGTTCCTGACCATAGGGGTAGGTTTCTTCCGCTATTTGAGTGGATCATTGGGTCAAATTGCTGACCCACCCGAACTTGAACTGCATGGCCCTTTGCAGCCTATTACTCTTTTTATACTGTTGCATGCTTTTTCCAGCGGCACGACCGCCATGACCGGAATTGAGGCTGTCTCGGATGGCGTTCTAGCTTTTAAGGAGCCACGTACTCGTAATGCCCGTATCACCTTGATCTGGATGGCGGCTATTCTGAGCACCCTATTTCTGAGTATTACCTTTCTAAGCGGCCAAATTGGAGCGATCCCCTCAGAAACCGAGACGATTATTTCGCAATTGGTGCGCACAGTTTATGTCGACCGTAATATCTTATACCTGCTCACCCTGGCATCCACGACCGTAATTTTGATTATGGCCGCTAATACCGCTTTTGCCGACTTCCCTCGCCTTAGCGCCCTATTAGCGGCTGATCGTTTTATGCCCCGACAGATGACTTACCGGGGCAGCCGCCTGGTTTTCTCACGCGGAATTGCGACTCTGGCGGTGTTGGCTTCACTCCTGATTATCCTTTTCCAGGCCAGTGTTACGGCGCTGATCCCGCTTTATGCTATTGGCGTTTTTCTCTCCTTTACTGCCTCGCAATCGGGGATGGCGAGGCGTTGGTGGAAATCTGGACATCTTACCCCCGGCCAGGAAGTGGAAGAACGGGGTTCTATACTGCGGCATGAGCCTGGTTGGATGTTCAAAATGGGGATCAATGGTTTTGGGGCTGTCTGTACCGGCATCGTCATGCTGATTTTTGCTGTGACCAAATTTAGCGATGGCGCCTGGATTGTGCTGATGATTATTCCCATCCTGGTCTTCGTTTTTCTGGGCATTCACCGTCACTATCACCATCTGGCCGGGCGGCTGTCGCTGCGAAATTTTAGTGGCCCGCCCCTGCGCCATTCACGCCATCGGGTTATTCTACTGGTCAGCGGTGTTCACCAGGGAACTCTGGCGGCGCTGCGTTACGCCCGTCTTCTTTCCGACGATATTACCGCCGTTCACGTCTCCACCCACCCCGAGGAGTCGGAGCGTGTGCGCCAGGACTGGGAATTGTGGGGCAACGGCGTGCGCCTGGTCATTCTGGACTCCCCTTACCGGCTCCTGTTAGAACCCCTGTTGACCTATATTGATGAAATTGACATTCGCCGCCAGCCAAACGAGATTATCACGGTTGTCGTGCCGCAATTTGTACCGCGCCACTGGTGGTACAATCTATTGCATACGCAAACCGCTTTCTGGCTGCGGACGGTCTTATTATTTAGACCGGGCATTGTGATCACCGATGTGCCCTATCAAATAGAATAGCGAGGAATTGAGCCATGCATGTCATTGTCGTTGGCTGTGGCCGGATGGGGGCGGAATTAGCCTATCGGCTCTATCAACAAAAACATCATGTCGTCGTCGTCGATCAGGAGACGTCTGCCTTCGAAAATCTACACCCGGAATTTCGGGGACGAACTGTTGAAGGAGAAGGGTTGGCTCAAGATGTATTGGAACGAGCCGGGATTGAGGAGGCTGATGCCATAGCCACCCTGACCAACTCCGATGTCGTTAATGCGGTTATCGCTCACGTGGCTCGAATTGTGTACCATGTGCCCAAAGTGGTAGTGCGTAATTATGACGCTCACTGGCAATCGTTGCATGAAGCCTTTGGGGTTTCCGTGTTTAGTTAAACCATTTGGGGCGCGCAGCGGGTTGAGGAGCTGCTCCAGGGCGTCACGATGCGGCGGGTCTTCTCGGCCGGCAATGGTGAAGTGAACCTGTATGAATTTGTGGTGCCGGAATCATGTGGAGGGTGTACCATCCAGGATTTATTCCCCGAAGACCAGTGCCGGGTGGTTGCCTTTACCCGCGCGGGTCAAGCCATGTTGCCTTCAGATACTTTTAGCCTTCAGCCTGGCGATATCATTCACCTGAGCGCAACGCCGGCAGATATGGCAACCCTGATTACCCAACTGGACCCATCTCAAGAAAAAACCTCCGGGGTTTCTTTAGCCACGGAGGGCTGAATTTGTCTAGGGTAGCAGGTAGCAAGGTTGCATAAGACTCTCTGACTACTGACTACTGTTTTTTAGGAGGAGTGATTATGTTCGTCATAATTGGCGGAGGGGGACGGACCGGAACTCAATTAGCCACACTTTTGGTTGCTCAGAATCACGAGGTCCATTTGATTGAGTACCGCCGCCCCGTTTTGGCTCGCCTTCACCGTGAGCTACCCACTGAAGTTATTTATGAAGGCTACCCCACCGACCCGCTGATGCTGGAACAGGCGGGTATCCGAGATGCCCAAATGTTGGCCGCCTGTGTTGATGATGACGCCAGCAATTTAGCCCTGTGTTTTCTGGCTCGCAGTCGTTACCAGGTGCCGCGGACCATTGCCCGCATTAACAACCCACGCAATGCCTGGCTCTTCGACCAAAAATTTCATGTCGATGCAGCCGTGAATCAGGCAGAGATTATGGCCGGGTTAATTGAAGAAGAGATGGCCCCTGGAACCATGCAGACCTTGCTCAAATTACAGCGCGGTCATTATGCCCTGGTGGAAGAGAAAATTGCTCCTGGCGCTCAGGCCATCGGCGTGGCGCTCAAAGATTTGCCCTTGCCGGTCAATTGTGTGATTGCCGCCATCATCCGCCATGGGGAAATCGTGATGCCGCGCGGCGTTACCGTCTTTGAGGTGGAGGATGAAATTTTGGCGGTGACAGATAACCAGGGAGCGGCCGGCCTGGCCAAGTTGCTGACCCCACCGGATGGATCGCCTGTAAAATAATTAGAAATTAGATACCTTTGTCCACAAAACTCCTCATTGTCGAGTCAAGCAAAAAAGCCCGAACCATTAAAGGGATGCTTGGCCCTGAGTTTAACGTGTCGGCCACCAGCGGTCACATTCTGGAAATGCCGGTTGACGGCCTGCACGTCAACTTACAAGATTTTACCCCCACCCTCCACCTCATTCGTGGTAAAGGCCAAAAACTCGTAGCCCTGCGACAAGCGGCGGCCTCGGCTGAAACAATTTACCTGGCGACCGATATGGATCGGGAAGGGGAGGCGATTGCCCAGCATGTGGCCGAACAACTGGGCCGGGCAGCGACGGGCAAAATTCGCCGCATCACCTTTACCGCCATCACCGAAGCCGACCTGCGGGCGGCCCTGGCCTCACCCCGGCAAATTGACCGGCGGCTGGTCGAAGCGCAAATGGCTCGCCGGGTCACTGACCGCCTGGTGGGTTATATGGTCAGCCCCATCTTGTGGCAGGGTTTATCGGGCATAAAACGGCTTTCAGCCGGGCGGGTGCAGTCGCCGGCCCTGTGGCTGGTGATTGAGCGCGAAAGGGCCATTCGAGCTTTTGTGCCTGAAGAATGGTGGAGCATCGAGGCGGAATTATCCAAAAAAGAAGCAGGGGAGAATGTAATCAAGTTTTGGGCTTCGCTGTTTAAAATTGAGGGAAAAAAGCCGGAACTAAAAACGTTGGCCGATGCAGAAAAAGTTTTGGCCGGCTTAAAAGGAGCGACTTGGCGAGTGCAGCGGGTGGAAAAGGGCACGCGGCAACGTTATCCTTATCCGCCTTTCACCACCGACTCGATGCAGCAGGCGGCCTCCAGCCAGCTAGGCTTTAACCCCCGCTTGACGATGCAGGTGGCCCAGGAGCTTTACGAGGGAGTAAAGCTGGCTGAAGGTAAAGCCACCGGCTTGATTACCTATATCCGCACCGACAGCGTAGCCGTAACTGCGGAGGCGCAGCAGGCGGCCCGCGCTGTTGTGACCAAATTTTTTGGCGAAACCTACCTGCCTCCCAAACCGCCGGTCTATCAAACCCGCGACAAAACCGCCCAGGAAGCCCACGAGGCTATTCGCCCGGTTGACCCCTGGCAGACTCCCAAAGCCGTTGAGCCTTACCTGACCCTCTCACAATACCGGTTGTATCGCCTGATTTGGCGGCGTTTTATCGCCAGCCAGATGAAGCCGGCCCTTTACGACACGATGACGGTTGATATTGAGACCCTGATTCAAGGTAGCCCTACGGTTTATTTGTTTCGGGCCACCGGCAGTACGCTCCGATTCGCCGGATTTTTGAAGGTCTACGAGGTGGATGCCGATGCAGAAGCGATGAGGCGAGGAGATGGGGGGCAGGGGAGCAGCCCCTATGGAAGGCTTTACACAGGAGCAGGGGAGCAGGGAAGCGAAAGAGAAGGAATTGAGAATGAGGTTATGCCGGAGTTGACGGCGGGCGATGCTTTAACCCTGCACCAGCTTGTGCCGAAGCAGCATTTTACCCAGCCGCCGCAGCGGTATACCGAGGCGCAATTGATCGGCGCGCTGAAAAAATTGGGCCTGGGCCGGCCCAGTACCTACGCCACGATTGTGGAGACGTTGAAGGAGCGGAAGTATGTGGGCTTGGAGCAGAAGCGGCTTTATCCCACCCCGCTGGGTTTTCAAGTAGGTGAACTGTTGGAGAAGCACATCCAGATGGTCGTGGATGTCGGCTTTACGGCCCAGATGGAAGAAGACCTGGATCGGATTGCCCGGGGCGAAGTTGACCGGCTGACGGTGATGCGCGAGTTTTACGAGCCGTTTAAGACAACAGTGGAGCAGGCGATGACCGGGGCCGCGGCCGAGCGCCAACCGGCCGCACGAGTAGCGAAGAGCAGCAGGACGAAAAAAAGAGCAGCCGGAAGCCGAGGGGGAAAGTCAAAACCTCTGCCCAAGTCCGATAAGGAAGGGCAAGCCTGCCCCCATTGTCACGAGGGTACGCTGGTTGTCAAAAGCGGTAAATTTGGGGCTTTTCTGGGCTGTTCGCGCTATGCCTCAGGCTGCCAGTATACGGAGTCGCTGACTCAAAAGTAGATGAGAGGATTCGGTAATTCACCAAAATTGCTGCACATCGTCTACGGCAACCGAATGAATTCGGTCGCTGACATAAAAAACCTATTGAAACAGGCTGCGAACTCATTCGCAGACATTGAATTACCTACAGAAGTTGTTTTTCGCGGCTAAATCCCGTAGAGATAATAGCAAGTTTGGCAACCCTCTGGAGCGGGGGGCTTATCAGGCGTCTTGGCTCCCGAATGATCCAACAACAGGTTGAGGGTCGCTTCCCGGTCAAGGCGCACTCTTTCTTCATACTGTTGTCGGAACTGCCGGTAAGCAATTTTCTGCCAGATTTTGTCTAGAGGCTCCTGATTAATGTTCCCGAATCGCTGGCAAGGGACAAAGTGACGCTGACCGTTAAAGAAGCGTTCTTCGGCATACGCCAGAGTAATACAAGGGGAAATGTCGCCGGCCCAATTAAAAAAGAGGTTACACAGGGGATTCTGCTCGCAGATAGCTAACTCCTGTGGCTGCAGCGCGTATAGGCGCAAGCCGACACCCAATCTGCGAGCACGTTTTTGAGCCTCGGCTCTGATAGATTCCAGGTTACCCACAGATAGGCCATCGCTGTGGCTGAAGAGACGTCGGGTGTCATCTTCTTGGTGCAGAATGACATCCAGGTTCTTGGCGATAATCTGCTCAACTCCCAGGTGATGGGCCAAATCCACGTAAGCCGGCAACTCGTGATAATTCTCCACCATCATCACAAACACCAGCATAATTTGAGGCGTCCGGCTCTGCCTCGCCATTTTAAGTTCATATAAAGTCCTGATATTGTGGGTGACCGTATCAAAATCAGAGCCGAGCCGGATGTTATTGTAGGTGGTCGCGGTTGCGCCATCCACCGAAAAAGAGATCCAATCCTGGCCCAGGGAGATTAAGGTGTCGGCCAATTCGGCGGTTAGCTTGAGACCGTTGGTGCTAAAACCGACACTGCAACCGGCTTCTTTAGCCACACGAACCATATCAAACAGGCGAGAATTAATGGTTGGTTCGCCCCCGCCGGTCAAATCAACCCCCTCGGTCAGATGAAAATTTTCGGCAATATGGCTAAAGGTATCCCAAGACATAAGCCCCTGGTCAGGGCGCATATTTGACCAGGGGCACATCACACAAGCCAGATTACAGGCCAGCGAAGATTCAATCTGAAAGAGTTTGTAGGGTCTACGGGGTTTGGGCTGAAATAAACGACCCAGTTTGCCAAACATTACTTAATTCCTGATAACTTCACCTTCCGGTCGTTCCACTTCCAAGTTTTGAATTTGTTCAGGAAGGTATTGAAAGTTAAGTTTAAAACTGGTAGTCTCTCAGTGAGAATCTGTGTCGCCCATAAACGGTAATTTTGCGAATCACATGCAAAAGGAGCTTGATCAAAGCGAGCAAAGGACGCAGCGCCCAGTTTGCCACCTCGTTCAGGTTGCCCATTCCTTGGGCCAGCCATAACCAAATAGGAGCCAGAATATGGAGGGGCTTGACGTGAGCGTAGACCACACATAACACAATGGTCATAGCAGAAATGAGAAACTTTTGCCAGGCTTCAAAGTGGATGTGGTAAAACTCTGCCACTAACAACTCAATCCCGATGTTCAGGACGACGATGTAAGCCGCTGTGGCCAGGATAGGTTCACGCTTGATTAACCAGGTAAAGATACCTGCAGCAAAGCGCATAGTAATGATTCCCAGGGCAACACCCACCATCACCACCCATAACCGGTTGGAGAGCGCCACTGCCGCTACCACATTATCCAGGCTAAAAGCCAGATCGGCCAACTCCACATTCAAAACAACTATCCAGAAAGCGCTGGCTGCTCGGCGTTCTTGCTCAAGAACCTCTGCTTCACCCGGCTGATCTCCTGCCGTCAAGTGCTCAAAAGCCAGTTTAACCAGATAGGTCGCTCCTAAAATTTTTAAGAACGGGTTTTCGATGATCCAGGCAGCCAAGACTAGCATGAGTGCGCGCCCGAAGTAAGCGCCCAGCAGGCCAACCTTGAGCGCCGCCATCTGCTGCATACCCAGGGTTCGATCGGTGAATCTTTGGAAAAACTTGAGAGACCTGGGATAGGGAACCGGCTTATCTATTGGCAATACAGAAACCATTGCGCCCAAGACTGCCGCGTTATCTATAGAGAGAATGCCTTCCAGAAAAACGAGCTGGATGATGATTGAAACAATCCCCATCAAATTCGAAATTTCCATTATGTATGCTACCTCGTCCAAATTTTATGGATTGTTTGCTAATGAGCCGATTTTCAACAATTCCAGGGTCAGGAAGCCCGACCAAAGTATTTTAGCATATCTACATCAGGGCAGACAATAAGTTTAAACCTAATCCAAGCTAAGGCTTTCCTTAGATCAGGGTAAGATAAAGGCTTATTCCTTTTTGTTGTGAAATCAAGTACAATAGTACCGGTTAAAGCCAGCTTAGGAGCCAACCGGGGCATAAGTCGGCCCTGGTAAATAAAAATCAAACTTTTATTTTTATGAGGAGGATTCACTATGAAAATCACTGAAGATTGGTTGTCGGTCATTATCGCCTTTGCCTTGATGGTCCTGGCAGTGGTGAATATCGTTAGTCCATCCTGGATGAAATTCTAGGCGGCCCAGCAAAATTATAGTCACAACAACGAGGTAAAAAAATGACTACTTCTCCGCAGGCCGTCAAGGCCGAAAAAAGTCCATTTATGTCGGGTGGTTTCCTGGCCGGATTGGCCGTGGTCGTGATTCTGGCCTTTGTGGCCCGTTTCTTAAAAACCCAAGTGTACGGGGTTGAGTTGCCCTTTGGAATTCCCGGCAAGGTATTAGAATACCCTCTCTGGGCAGCCCTGGTTGGGCTGTTAGCTAACTGGCTCCTTAAAACGGTCAACCTTTACAACCCTATTAAATCCGGCTTTCGAACCGAGCTGTTCTTAAAGATCGGCTTGGTGCTGATGGGCGCGGGTATCAGCTTTAGCGTCATTCTTACCGCTGCCGGTGGGGCGGTATTGCAGGGCGTGATTATGGTTACCGCCGTTTACTTCTTCTGCTGGTGGCTGGCCGGCAAGTTTGGCCTGTCCGATACCCTGCGGGCGGTAATGTCCACCGCCGTATCAATCTGCGGCGTCTCGGCAGCGATTGCCGCCGCCGGGTCAGTGTTGGCTAAAAAGGAAGAGATCACTTACATCACCGGCCTGGTCATCGTGACCGCGCTGCCGCTGATGGTTATTGCCCCTTTGATTGCCGGGGGGATGAATATGCCGGAGCCGGTAGCCGGGGCGTGGTTCGGCGGCAACATTGATACCACGGCCGCCGTGGTTGGCGCGGGTACGATTTACGGTGAAACGGCCCAGAAGATTGCCGGTATTGTCAAGCAGACCCAGAATGCCCTGATCGGCGTGGTGGCCTTCTTGTTGGCCCTTTACTTCACCACCGTTGTCGAAGGCAAGAAAGACAAACCGAGCGCCTCCATCATCTGGCATCGTTTCCCCAAGTTTGTGCTGGGCTTTATCATCGCTTCGCTGCTGTTTACCTTTGGGCTAATCCCCAAAACAGCCTCGGATGCTCCCACTGCCGGTAACGCCATTGCCGCGATGAAAGATTGGGCCTTCTGCCTGGCTTTTGTCTGCATGGGTCTGGAGCTGTCGGTCAGCGAGTTCAAGAAGATGGGCTGGTCGCCGGTTATCGTCTTCCTTATCGTGACCGTGTTCAATACGCTGCTGGCCCTGGCCGTTTCCTGGCTGATCTTCGGCTGGCTCTTCCCGGCAAACCTGTAGTTGACCGGCCTTAAAAGAAAATGGAAGACGTATTATGCAAGATATAGTATCGAGCGTCTTACGTCTTCCGTTGAGCAAAATACCGAATGGAGGTAAATCTAATGTCAGATTCAGAAACCCCCCTGCTTGATCAATTGGAAGAAGGCCCCTGGCCCAGTTTCGTCTCTGAGATGAAGCGGGCCGCCGCAAAGAAAGAGTCGGCAAAAGACCTGTTGCGCCAGCTTGAACGGTCATATAGTGACAACGTCGGGCACTGGAAGCATGGGGGCATTGTCGGCGTAAAGGGTTATGGCGGGGGTGTTATCGGCCGTTACTCTGATCTACCTGAAGAGTTTCCCAACGTGGCCGAATTCCACACCTTCCGGGTCAACCAACCTTCCGGCTGGTTCTACACCACCGACAAGCTACGCCAACTGTGCGACGTGTGGGACAAACACGGCAGCGGGTTGACCAATATGCACGGCGCTACCGGCGATGTTATCCTGCTCGGCGCGCCGACCAGCGCCCTGCAGCCCTGCTTTGACGACCTGGCCGAGGCCGGCTTCGACCTGGGCGGTTCGGGCAGCGACATGCGCACCCCAAGCTGCTGTGTTGGACCAGGCCGCTGCGAGTATGCCTGCGTTGACACTCTGGATATCCTGTATGAAATCACGCTGGAGTTTCAGAACGAACTCCACCGGCCCATGTTTCCCTACAAATCCAAAATCAAAATCTCCGGCTGCCCTAACGATTGTGTCGCCGCTGTCCCTCGCTCCGATATTGCCGTGATCGGCACCTGGCGCGATACCATCCGCATTGACCCGGCTGAAGTCGCGGCCTATGCCGGCGACGGGATTGACATTCAAGCTGAAGTTGTAAATATGTGTCCCACTCGCGCCATCCATTGGGAGGCCGAGTCTAAGACGTTGACAATTGACGACGCCGAATGCAACCGCTGTATGCACTGCATCAATATTTTGCCCAAGGCGCTGCGGCCTGGCGTCGAGAAGGGCGCGACCATTCTGGTTGGGGGGAAGGCGCCTATTGTTCATGGCGCGCTGCTTTCCTGGGTCATCGTGCCCTTTATGAAGATGGAGCCGCCCTACACCGAGTTCAAAGATTTGATCTCGCGGATTTGGGAATGGTGGGACGAAAACGGCAAAATGCGCGAGCGGCTGGGGGAACTGATCAACCGCCTGGGCATGCGCGCTTTTCTCAAGGCGATGGACCTGCCGCCTACCCCGCAGATGATTCGCGCCCCACGCGCCAACCCCTACTATTTCTGGGACCCCGAGGAGGTAAAATAAGATGTCCAGAACAGATTTTGGCCCTCCCAATTATAAAGATATGCTGCCGCCGGTCATTCAGAAAAACTACGGCCAGTGGAAGTACCATGAGCGGGTCAAACCCGGCCTGCTCAAGCACGTGGCCGAGTCGGGCGATGAACTCTACACCGTGCGGGTTGGTTCGTGCCGGCTGGTCAGCACCGATTGGATTAAGGATATCTGCGACATTGCCGATCAGTATTGCGACGGCTACCTGCGCTTCACCAGCCGCCACAACGTCGAGTTCCTGGTGTCCGACAAGGACAAAGTTGAGCCGCTCATTGAGCACCTGAAGGCCAACGGCTTCCCGGTCGGCGGGACCGGCCACAGCGTCACCAACCCGGTCCACACCCAGGGCTGGATTCACTGCCACACCCCGGCCACCGACGCCTCCGGTATTGTCAAAGCGGTGATGGATGACTTGTTTGAATACTTTGTGGATTGGAAACTGCCGGCCTACTGCCGCGTGGCCCTGGCCTGCTGCCTGAATATGTGCGGCGCGGTCCACTGCTCCGACGTGGCTATCTTGGGTATCCATCGCAAGCCGCCTCGGATCAACGAGGACCTGGTCCGCACCAAGTGCGAGATTCCCAACGTCATCGCCGCCTGTCCTACCGGGGCCATCCGCCCAGATCCCAAAACCAAGTCGTTGGTCATCAACGAGGCCAAGTGTATGTACTGCGGCAACTGCTACACCATGTGCCCCGGCTTACCCCTGGCCGACCCGGTCGGGGATGGGGTGTCTATCTGGGTTGGCGGCAAAATATCCAGTTCGCGCACGCCGCCCAAGTTCTCCCGGCTGGTGATTCCCTACCTACCCAATAACCCGCCTCGCTGGCCGGAAGTTACGGACGCGGTTAAAAACATTATCGAAACGTGGGCCAGGCACGCGCACAAGCACGAGCGGATGGGTGAATGGATTGATCGTATCGGTTGGGAACGTTTCTTTGACCTGACCGGCATCCCCTTCACGGCGCAGTTGATTGACGACTTCACCCTGGCCTCGGAAACTTACCGCTCCACGCCTACGTTTAAGTGGTAGTGAACAGTAATCAGTGGACAGTAATCAGTTCAACCATTTACTGATGACTGATTACTTGCAACTGTTTACTGTTGTCGAAGGAGATTCACCATGGCAGAAGAAGTAACCGAAGAACTAAAAACCCAAGTGGTCGAGTTCTTCAAGAAAAAGAACAAAATGCTGACCAGTCGCGATGTCGCCACCGGCCTGTCGTTGGACAATCGCCTGGTCAAAAAAGTGCTTACCGAACTGGTGAACGCCGGCACACTGGAGTTCACCTCCTATGGCGGAGCCACCTTCATCAAGCTCCCCGACGAAACCCAATGAGGGTAAGAAAGGATTAGAACATGGCAGTTATCGATCTTGATGGTATTCAGGTGGACGTGGACGAAGACGGCTTTATTCAGGAGCCTGAATGTTGGAACGAAGCGTTGGCCGCCGCTATCGCCAAAACTGAAGATGTACCGGAGTTGACCGAAGATCACTGGAAAGTCATCAACTACCTGCGCGATTACTACCAGCAGTTTGGCATCGCCCCGATGATCCGCAAGCTGTGCAAGGAAACGGGCTTTCAACTCAAATACATCTACGAACTTTTCCCCAGCGGCCCGGCTAAAGGCGCCTGTAAGATTGCCGGTCTGCCCAAACCAACCGGCTGCGTCTGATCTAAAACGTTGTAAAAAGTAGGGGCGGGATTTGAATCCCGCCCCTATTCACGACAGGTTGAAGGAAACAGTATGGACACGCCTACTGCTTTATGGTTGTTATTCTCAATTGCCCTTATTGGTCTGGCTTATTTTGCCGGCCTGACCTTTATTCTGGGGCTACTATGGCGCTTGTACGGCTATCTGCGTACGCCGATGCCCTGGCCCGCAACCACGACCCCCGCGCCCGTGTCCGAAAGAGGAGCCGTCCTCCGTGTTCTGGGCGATGTGACCCTCTTTCCTAACCTGTTTAAGGCTGATAAGTTTTTGTGGGCCGGAGCCTGGATTTTTCACGCCGCCCTGTTTATTGTCTTGCTGCGTCACCTGCGCTATTTCACCTATCCGGTACCGGGTGTCATCGTGGCCCTGGGGCAGGTCACTCTGACCAGCGGCTACGTCCTGCCGGTCGCTCTGATCACCGGCTATATCCTCGGGCTGGCTATTTTGTACCTGCTGTGGCGGCGATTGACCCTGCCGCGCCCGCTCTACCTATCGAACCTGCCCGACTACATCGCCCTGCTGCTGCTGGGCGCGATTACCGCCACCGGCATTCTGCTCAAATATTGGGCGCATGTCTACCTGGTGGATGTTAAAGCTTTTATGCTGGGCCTGTTGACCCTGCACCCGGTCGCGCCGCCGGCCCACCCGTTGTTCTTGCTGCACTTTTTGCTGGTGTTGGGGCTGCTGCTCTACTTCCCGTTTAGCAAGTTGCTGCACGCGGGCGGTATCTTCTTTAGCCCCACCCGCAACCAACCCTATCAAATTCAACAGCGCGGCCGGCGCTACGTCAATCCCTGGGACTATCCCGTTTAATGTTCAACGTTAAACGTTAAAACGTGAAACCTTTATGGCAAAATTTGACGAAACTCCGATCATCAAAGACCCGGCAGAGGATGGCCTGCTGACGCCCCCGCCCATCCGCGAGCATGCGGCAGCCAATGTCAAGTGCTGGCCCAGCAAGGCCAAGGATACCCAGGCTATCGACCTGCCCTCCGAGCGTATCCAGGACTGGCAAGAGCAGGGTATCGCCAAGTTAGGTGAATTGCTGGAAAAAAACCAGGCCCTGCGGGTTTTTATGGATATCTGTGTACGCTGCGGGGCCTGCGCCGACAAGTGCCAGTTCTACCTGGGTACGGGTGACCCGCACAATATGCCCGTTGCCCGCGCCGAACTGCTGCGCCAGGTTTACCGGCGTTACTACACCCTGGGTGGGCGCTTCTTCCCCGACCTCAACGACGCTGCCGACTTTGACGAAGAGATGCTGGCCCAGTGGTACACCTATTTTTACCAGTGTTCCGAGTGCCGCCGCTGCTCCGTCTTCTGTCCCTATGGCATCGACACCGCCGAAATTACCGCCGCTGCCCGCGAAATTATGTGCAGCATCGGCGTCTCCACCAAGTATGTCACCGAGGTGGTGGCTAAAGTCTATCAGATGGGCAACAACCTGGGGATTCCCCCGGCCGCCTGGAAAGACAACTGCGAGTTCCTGGAGGATGATTTGCAAGAAGAGACCGGTCTGTCCATCCGCTTCCCGGTAGACGACGAAGGTGCAGACATCCTGCTGGTGCCCCCCTCGGCCGATAACTTTGCTAATGTAGACACGATGATCGGTTACGCCAAGCTCTTCCACGTGCTGGGCATCCGCTGGACTACCAGCACCTACTGCAATGAGGGCGGCAACTTTGGCCTCTTTCTCAATTATGCCAACCTGAAAAAAGTCAACCGGCGTATCATCGACGCCGCCCGCATGCTGAGGGTCAAAACTATTATCTGGGGCGAGTGCGGGCACGCCTGGCGCGCCGGAATTTTAACGCCCACCCTCAGCGGTTCGATGGACATGTTTGACCCGCCTTATCCTTACCACATCAGCCAATTTATTGTAGATATGCTTCGCCGGGGCGCTTTGGATGGCAAAATCGATAAGACGGCCAACGACGATTATTTAATCACCTACCATGACCCGTGTAACCCGGCCCGGGCCGGCCAGTTGCTGGAAGAGCCACGCGAGGTGATTCGGGCCTCCTGTAACCGCTTCGTGGAGATGCCGGCTGACACCATTCGTGAAAAAACCTTCTGCTGCGGCGCAGGGGGCGGCCTGCTGACCGACGAGTTGATGCCTATTCGGATGGCCGGCGGCAAACCCCGCGCTATGGCGGTAAAGCATGTCAAAGCTAATTATCTGGCCACCCCCTGCGCTATCTGCAAAGCCCAGTTGCCGGAAGTTATGAAATATTGGGATGTGCCGGTGCAGGTGGGCGGCGTTATTGACCTGCTGGCCAATGCCCTGAAATTGTGAAATGCGCCCCCTCCCTACCTTCCCCCTTGTAGGATGAGGGTTTGGGTGGGGGTCGGTCGGTGGTCTTTAGGAGGCAGGCAATGCGCAAAATTATCCTGACAGCAGCTATTCTGATTATTCTGGGCCTGGTGGTCGGTTTTTATCCAAGTTATATCGAAAAACCGGTCAAAGATGGCGTCGGGCCAATGGCCGTGCGTATTGACCCGCAGTATCCCGCCGCCGAATATCATAGCCCGCTCGACTGGTGGCAGACCCACCATATGGATGTGGTCAATCGCGGCGACCTGACTCAGCAAGATTGCCTCCACTGCCACGAGCCTCAAACGTCGTGCAACAACTGCCACACCTATGTTGGCGCCCAAGAGGTTGTTTCACCGGCCACCGGACAACCTGTTCAACCGCCGCTTCAAGCCTTAACGCGCTAACTTTTTGGAGTTTGAACGATGACCAAAGCAAACCAAACTCAAGCTGGCCCTCCTCACCGGCCTTCCCTCCTGGCCTCCCGGCGACAATTCCTGCAAGCAGGAGTAGTTGCTCTAGGGGCAGCCTGGGCCGGTACCTTTGTGCAGTCAAAACTCTTTGCCCAGGAGACAGGCCAGGCTAGCCGGCCGGTTGAATTCTCCCTATCGGAATTGGCGGTGGGCGCGGCAAAATACATCTCCTATGCCGGTGTGTCGGTTATTGTCATCCGCACTGCCGAGAGTATTCGCGCCTTTTCGCTCATCTGTACCCACCTGGGCTGCACGGTAACGTGGCAGGAGGGTGAAAAAAAATTCTACTGCCCCTGTCACGAGGGTTACTTCGATCAGTTCGGTGAAGTAGTAGCCGGGCCGCCGCCGGTGCCCCTGGAGCAATTCCCGGTTACGGTGGATGGCGACCGGGTGATCGTAGGGGAGGTATAATGCAGCGATTACTTCTTCTTTTGACCCTTCTATTTGTCACTATCCTGGCAGGTTTGGCCTTCACCGGCCAGCCCACCCAGGCCTTACCGGAATATTCTACCCAAACAGGCGAACCATGCGGCACATGTCACCTCAGCCCCTCCGGGGGTGGATTGCGAACGCCGCGCGGGCAGGCTTGGGTCGGCGCGACTCGCCCTGGCCAGGTTCCAGATTTAGCCGAGTCACTCTCTCTACTGGGCATCCACCTGGAAGTTAACGAGGCTGATTATCTCGCCCCGGCAGCGCCCATCCCCGCCGCTGCTCCTTTACAGTTCAAGACCGGCCAAGCCGAGAAGATTCACGATTGGCTCAGGAACTACGAGGGGAATTAGTTATGGACAAGATTTCACGCCGGGAATTTATCAACTTAAGCGCCAAAACCACAGCGATTGGCGCAACTGTGGTAGCGGCTAGCAGCGGTACCTGGGCCTTCCTCGACCAGATCGGTACTCCAACAGTGAAGCAGGGTCAAGCCGCTGCCGCCGAACCGCTCGATGAGACCTGGATCAAAACCACCTGCGCTCTCTGTTCTTCCGGCTGCGGCCTGGATGTGCGGGTAGTCAACGGCAAGGCGGTTAAGATTGAAGGCAATCCGCTGCACCCTCTCAACCAGGGCGTCTGCTGTCTCAAAGGCCAGGCCGCCCTGGAAGTGCTCTACAGCCCGGAGCGGCTACGCCACCCCCGCCTACAGACCGGCCAACGCGGCAGTGGCGATTGGAAAGAGATTTCCTGGAATGAGGCTCTTGACCTGGTGGCCGAACACCTGCGCGACCTCCGGCAGAACGGCCAGGCTCATACCGTCGCCTTCCTGCATGGCGATACTCGCGGCCAGATGCGTGCTCTGATCAATCGCTTTATGACCGCTTATGGTTCGCCCAACGTCATCGCCCGTCACAGCCTCGACGAACAGGCGGCCCGGCTGGCCATGTTTTTGACCCAGGGTATCAACGGCCTGCCGGTCTACGATTTGAATAACGCCCGCTACGTTATCGCCTTTGGGGGCAACCTGCTGGAGTCAAGCCGTAACGTCATCGGCTCCCTGGCGGCGCTGGCCTTTATGCGCCGGGGGCGGCCCGAGCGAGGTAAACTGGTCGCCGTTCATCCCCGCCTGTCGCTGACCGGGGTCAAAGCCGACGAATGGATTCCGATCCGGCCCGGCGCTTACGGCGCATTGGCCCTGGGTTTGGCCAACGTCATCATCAACAGCGGCCTATATGACGAAGCCTTTGTGCGCGATTTCACCTTTGGTTTTGAAGATTTCCAGGACGAGGCCGGGAACCGGCATCAAGGCTTCAAGAGCCTGGTTCTGGAGCAATATACCCTTGACCGGGTGGAGGCCATTACCGGCGTGCCCACGGCCGACATCGCCCGCCTGGCCGGGGAATTTGCCACCAACCGGCCCGCCCTGGCCGTACTGCCCATCGAACCCGGCAGCCCGGACAGCAGCGCCGGCCTGTATACCGCCTTGGCTATCCATACTTTGAATGCCCTGGTTGGCTCGCTTGACACACCCGGCGGCGTGCTGGTGCAGCGTTTTCCCCAGTTGGCCGACTGGCCGGATTTTAACCTCGATGCGACAGCGGAAGCCAGCCTGGCCCAACCTCGAATTGACAGCGCTTCCGCGCAGCGCCCCGCAGGGGATGGGGCCGGCTCTGCGGAACTGCCGTTAGCCTTGTCGGCCTACCAAAATATAACCGAACGCCTCCTATCGAGCCAGCCCTACCCGGTCAACACCCTTTTTCTGTACAACGCCAACCCGGTCTACGATGCCCCCAACGGAGCGCGGTTGGCCGAGGCCCTGACCCAAATCCCCTTTGTGGTCAGTTTTGCCTCGACCCTGGATGAAACCTCGGCTCATGCCAACCTGATTTTGCCCGCCAGCACTTTTCTGGAAGTATGGGGGGACGACTATATCGAAGGGACCGGCTACGCCGGGGTGTCGCTGCGCCGGCCGGTGGTCGAGCCGGTCTACGATACCCGCAACCCGGCTGATGTACTGTTGAGCCTGGCAGAGATGATCGGCGGGCCGCCGGCCGAAGCTTTGCCCTGGCCGGTGTATAAGGAACTGGTCGAGGCCCGCCTGGCCGGGTTGGAACTGGACTGGGCCAAACTTGAGGCCAACGGGGCCTGGTCGGAAATGGTTTACTTTAATGCCGCGCCGGGCAGCCCGGCCTGGGCGCAGGTGGTGGGGCGTGACCGGCTGAATGCCCCCAAAGATGGCCGCTTCGATTTCTTCTCCCGCGAGCTGTTTGCCGCCTTGCAGTCGTCCACCGACTTGGATTGTCTGCCCCATTTTGACCTGACCGACAACAGCGCCGACGCTGCGACTTATCCTTTCTTGCTGGTAACTCAGAACCTCATTACCCAGGCGCGCGGCTGGGCAGGGATCATCCCCAGCCTGCAAGAGTCCTACGGCCTGCAAACCAATATCAAATGGTCGAGTTGGGTGGAGATTAACCCGCGCGCCGCCGAGTCGTTGGGTGTACAAAATGGCGATTTGGTCTGGGTTGAGTCGGCGGTGGGCCGGGTGCAGGTTCCGGTAAGATTATTTGAGGGCTTGTGGCCTAACGCAGTTTTCATCCCGCCCGGCCAGGGCCACTGTACCCTGGTTAAATGGGGACGCGGTGCAAAAGCCAACCGGGTCGTCGGCGCGAATCCTAACCTGCTGTTACTACCCTACCCTGAACCACTGAGTGGATGGGGCGCCTCCGGCCCTACTCGCGTCCGCATCTATAAATAAAGCGTGAGACGGAGATTTTGTTATGACTCGTTGGGGAATGGTCATTGACCTGGATAAATGCTTCGCCTGCCAGAGTTGTACGGTTGCCTGCCGGATGGAGAATAACACGCCCATCGCCGGCCCGGACCAGGCCGAACAAGGCCGGGCGATTTTATGGAATGAAGTTTTGCCTTTTGTCGAAGGAGAGTACCCCCAGGTCAAGATGACCTTTATTCCCCGGCCCTGCCAGCACTGCGACAACCCACCCTGCGTCAAAGTCTGCCCGGTGCAGGCGACCTACAAGGATGAAGAGGGGCTGGTGCGCATGGATTACGAGCGCTGTATCGGCTGTCGTTTCTGTACCGTAGCCTGCCCTTACCAGGTACGCTACTTCAACTGGTACGAGCCGGAGTGGCCGGAGGAGCTTAGAGCACATCTCAACCCCGACCCGGAAGTTGCGCCCCGCCCCAGGGGAGTGGTCGAGAAATGCACCTTTTGCTTTCACCGGCTCGTCAAAGCCAGGCGGCAGGCCGAAGCCGAAGGCCGGGCCTTCACCGCTACTGATTATATACCCGCCTGCGTCCAGACTTGCACCGGCCATGCCCGCTATTTCGGCGACTTGGATGACCCCGACAGTCTGGTCTCGCAATTGGCCGCCAGCCCACGCGCCTTCCGCCTGCTCGAAGAAATGGGCACCAAGCCGAAAGTGTACTACTTAAAACAGGGGTAGCTTGAGGAGAAAGCAGTGATCAGTGAACAGTGATCAGTGAACAGTGATCAGTCAGACTGTTCACTAACCACTGTTCACTGCTAACTGATTACTATTTTCACGGGAGCAACGTGATGGATAAACCATCTCGCGAATCAGAACTTGAACAGGCCGTTTTAGGACCCATCCGCCACAGCACCATGCCGTTTTGGTTGACTTTGGGAGGGCTGGGTTTGATTTTTCTATGGGGCCTGGTTTCGCTAGGGCAGCAATGGTGGTTGGGGCTGGGCGTTACCGGCCTTAACCGGCCTGTTTACTGGGGCGTTTACCTTAGTAATTTTGTTTTCTTCAGCGGCATCAGTATGGCCGGCACCCTCATTTCTGCCATTCTGCGCCTCACCCAGGCCGAATGGCGGCGGCCGATCACCCGCATCGCCGAAACGATCACCTTTTTCGCCCTGATCCTGTGTCTTATGCAAATTTTGTTCGATCTGGGCCGCCCGGACCGCTTTTTGTATCTTTTTATCTGGGGCCGCTATGCCTCCCCCTTTCTGTGGGATGTGACCGCTATTAGTCTCTACCTGATAAGCAGCGGCTTTTACCTGTACCTGCCTATGCTACCCGACCTGGCCCGCTTGCGCGACCGGCTGACCGGTGTTCCGGCCTGGCAGCGCCGGCTTTATGGTATCCTGGCTTTGGGTTGGCACGGCAGTCACGAGCAGCACCACCGCCTGGAGAAGGCGATCAGCGTAATGGCCGTCCTCATTGTTCCTATCGGCGTTTCGGTCCACAGTGTCGTCTCCTGGATTTTTGGGATGACCATGCAGCCAATGTGGCACAGCACCATTTTGGGGCCGTACTTTGTCGTCGGGGCGATCTTCTCCGGTATCGCTATGCTCTTTATCCTGATGACTATCCTACGCCGGGCCTGGCGGCTGGAAAGGTGGTTTGGCGACAAACAGTACAATTACCTGGGGATGCTGCTGCTGGCCCTGACCCTGCTGTGGGGCTACTTCACCTTTGCCGAACACCTGACTACTGCCTACGCCACCCTCATCCACGAAGCCGAAGTCGTCGACCTGCGGCTGACCGGCGAGTATGCCGTCTGGTTCTGGCTGATGGTGGCCTGCAATTTTGTCCTGCCTATGCTTATCCTATCCTGGCGTAAGGGCCGCACCCCCACCGGCACATTCATCGTCTCGGTCGCCATTGTGATCGGTATGTGGGTGGAGCGCTACATCATTGTCGCCCCCAGCCTGACCCGGCCCTCGCTGGGTTTTGAACCGGCGGCCTACACGCCGAGCCTGGTCGAAATCGGCCTGACTCTTGGCTCGCTGGCCCTCTTTGCCCTGTTGGTGCTGATCTTCTTCAAACTCTTCCCCATCATCTCGATTTGGGAAGTGGAAGAAGGCGAAGCGATTGAGGCCGTCAAGCGAAAAGCCAGAGAGTTGATCATCGCCGGGGCTGCCCGTTAAGGAGAACGGTTATGGAAACTTTAGCATCCTGGATCACAGATACACCCGGCGTTGGCTCGTTTATTGCCCTGCT
Source organism: uncultured Caldilineaceae bacterium (assembly GCA_964622215.1). Lineage (GTDB taxonomy): Bacteria > Chloroflexota > Anaerolineae > 4572-78 > J111 > DSQQ01. The sequence continues at coordinate 14,681 of CAZUNT010000013.1, read as the reverse complement.
AATCCCTGGCGCGGCGTTTATAGCCTATGCTCTCACCCTACGCTGGATTCAAACCGCCCCGCCGGAGCAACCGGTTTCTCCAGACGTACCCGCCGTTTCGGCAGGAGGCGAAACTGCATGAAAATTCCAGGCTTGCTATTTATCATCGCCATAATTGGAGTGGCGCTCCTGGCCGTCAGCCCCACCCCGGCTCAGACGCCGCCCACCACGCCCATTCAGGCTGCGGCTGAACCGGGTAATTATTGCGCTGGCTGCCACACCACCGCCGATACGCGCCCGGCCAACATGCCGAACTGGAACGGCGGCCCGATGGCCGGGCGAGAAGGTGTTGATCCCTGCCCGGCGGCCAACAAAATCCGTGAAGAGATTTATTACACCGAGCGGCTGCTGCTGGCCCTCGACCGCGCCCGTGCCCCCCTGCCAGGCTGGGTAGACGCCAGCCAAGTTGAGGCCCGTATCGCCGCCGGGCGCCAGGGCTACAGCCGCTTGCTCGATATGCCCACTTCCAGCCTTACAGCCTTCACCGCCGAAGCCCAAACCCTGCGTTTCCGGCTGGGCAAAACCTACACCCAGCTCAACGAGCTAAACAACTCGGTTAAGCGCGACTACGTGCTGGCAGTCGCCGGGCTGGTTACGCTGTTTTTGCTAGGGTCGCTGGTTTGGGGCTTGCGCCGAACAGCCTCATCTGCGAGCGGCAGCCACTTCCACCTGAGCTTCAAGACGCTGTTTTTTGCTGCCGGGGTGTTTATTCTGTTTGCCCTGCCTATTTTCCAGGTTTGGTCGCGTGAAGTCGGAACCGTCAGCGCCGAGGAACAAGCCCGCCAGACTGCCCTCGACACGATCAGCCGCACTGCCGATGCCGCGAATCAGGCCCTGGCCCGCGCCTGGCTATTGGGCCGAGTCGGCGCAGTCTGGGTCAAATCTAACTCAGCCCAGGCCGAAACGGCTCTAACTACGGCTCTTGCCGCCGCCGAGGAGAAAGAACGTAACAATGCCGCTCTGTGGGGCGAATCACAGGCGGCTTATGAGGGCGCGGTGGGGTCCCTGGCCGCCCAGCAAAAGGCCGGACTGGTGGCCGGCCGGCTCGATGCGGTCAACTCGCGGGCCTGGGCTTTACGCCTGATTGCCACCGAATGGGCCGCCATAGACCCGGCCCGGGCTGAAAAAACCCTGGCCGAGGCGGTACAGGTAGCCGAGAAAGGTTCAGCCCTTTATCGTGACCTGGACTTGCGGGCTATTGCCGTCACCTGGGCTATGCTCGACCGCAACCAGGGTTTGACTATCGCCAAGCGGGTGTCTGACCCGGCTCTGCGCGCCTGGGGGTTGTGGGAAATGGCCGAAGTCAGCGGCGACGCCGCCCTGTACGAGCAGGCGGTGGAGATTGCCCGGCAAGTGGCAGACCCGCTAACCCGCGCTCGTTTGCTGCGAGAAATTGCCGTCCATTCTGGCAATAAGACCCTGTTCGATGAGGCCCGGAGTGCCCTGGCCGAGGTCCAGGGCGCCTCCCTGGCTTATGCTTTGAGCGACCTGGTCGCTGCTTCCGGCCAGGCTGACCTGGTTGATCAAATCGCCCCGGCCTATCCTGACGCCCGCGCCGCGGCGCTGGTTGGTCTAGGCCAGTTTGAACCGGCCTGGGCCGAAACTCTCAAAATTGCCGACCCCTTCGACCGGGCGCAAGCGCAGGCAACCATCGCCGGGGCCTGGGCTAATGCTGAGGCCGCCCGCCAGATTGCCGATCCCACGCTGCGTGACCTGGCCCTCCGTGATGTGGCTATTGCCAAAGACGATATAACCCTGGCCCAAACGATTGAGTCGCCTTACTACAAAGTCCAGGCCCTGACTACCCTGGGCCAATACCAGGCCGCCTGGGCGGAGGCCGGCGCACTAAAAGACACTTATCCCCTGCGGCTGCTGGGTGTGGCTTGGGCCGAAACTGATCCACAAGCAGCCCTAGCCGTAGTGGACAAACTGGACCGAGAGGCCGATAAAGCCGCTGTGCTGCGTGAGATTGCCCGCGTAACCGGCGATGAGGGCCATTTTGAGCGAGCCTTGGGGATGGCCCTGGCTGCCCGCGTGCGCGGTGATGTCCTGGCTGCTACGGAAGCGTCGCTGGCCCTGGGTGCGGCCTTTGAGACAATTGACCCGGCCAAAGCTGAAGCTACTTTTAATCAGGCTTATGAAGCAGCACAGCAGATTTCGATAAAGTGAATGGGAGTTATGGTTATGGACATCATTTTAGTGACTCGTATCATCGCCCTCATTGGTCTGGGGGTGTGTATCCTGGGCCTGGCCCTCAGGCTGCGGGAAATTCTTAATCGCCCTCTCAAAAAAGATCTATCCCGGCCCCGTGGTTCCGTCGGGCGGGGCATCCTATATGCTTTCACCCTGGGGATGGCCCCTTGGGAAAAAGAAAGCACTCGTATCCATTGGGTCGTCTATTTTCGAGGTATTCTCTTTCACGTCGGCGTGTTTACGGCCCTGGCTGTACTCTTTGCCAGCCCCTGGCTCGAAATCATCCCGGCGCCATTGCTGTGGCTGGCAGTCGCCGTAACCGGGGCCGGCGCAGTGGCCGGGTTTGCCGGTATCCCGATGCGCCTGGCCGAGGCTAACCTGAGAGTGCTCAGCCTACCCGACGATTACTTTTCCGTCTTCCTAACCTCGCTGTTTGTAGCTCTGGCCGCTGCAGCCCTGGTGTGGCCGGTGGCCCTACCAGGCTTTTATCTGATAGCAGCGATGATGCTGATTTACATCCCTTTTAGCAAGATCCGGCACTGTGTCTACTTTTTTTACTCTAAATTCTTCTTCGGGCTTAACTTCGGGCGCCGGGGGGTGATTGGCCAGCCGGAGGGTAAGTATAGCAAATGATAAAACTGTAATGGGAGTTAGTATGGCTGATCAGAAATTTACCGACGAACGTTTTAAGTTAACTGACGAGAAAGCAGAAATTGCTCTCGACGTGCTACGCCAGCGCCTCAACCAGCAGTTGGAAGCAGCCTTAGAGGTGTGCGTGCGCTGCGGCATCTGCGCCGACTCGTGCCACTATTATGTGGCCAATCCCAAGCCGGAGCACGTCCCGGCCTTCCGCGCCGAGAAATTGCGCCAAATTTATCGGGGCTTGAGCGACCCATTGGGCAAAGCCGCGCCCGGCTGGGTTGGCGCGGCAAAGTTGGACCAGGAGATGGTGGACAAGCTGATGTATGCCGCCTTTGGCACATGCACCATGTGCGGGCGCTGCGTGCTTAACTGCCCCATGGGGGTAGATACCCGCCAGATTATCCGCACCGCCCGGGCTATGTTGACCGCCATCGACATGACTCCCGAAGGTCTTAAGGCCACCGTCAACGTTCACCTGGACACGGGCAACAATATGGGCGTGAGCGAAGAGGATTATGTCGAAACGTTGGAGTGGATGGAGGAAGAACTCCAAGCCGAGCTAGAAGACCCGACGGTCAAAATCCCTCTCAATAAAAAGCATGCCCGGGTGATTTACACCTTTAATCCCCGCGAAGTCAAATACTTCCCCTATCTCATCCAGGCGGCGGCCAAAATTTTTAACGCTGCCGGCGAGGATTGGACCCTCAGCACCGAAAGCTGGGACGCCACCAACTACGGGCTTTTCTCCGGCGACGACGCCGCCTCTCGCCAGATTGCCGCCAACCTGGAGCGAGCCGTCAACAACCTGGCCGCCGATACCCTGGTTATGGCCGAGTGCGGTCACGGTTACCGGTCGCAACGCTGGGAGGCCGAAAATTGGCTGGGCCACAGCTACCCCTTCCCGGTCATTAGTTTTGTCGAGCTACAGGCCCAATACATCAAGGAAGGGCGGATCAAGCTGGACCCGACGGTCAACACCAAGCGCGTCACCTATCACGATCCCTGCAACCAGGCTCGCAGCGGCGGGATCATTGACGAACCCCGCTACATCTTGCGCCGCACCGTGATGGATTTTGTGGAGATGGAGCCGCACGGCAGTGAAAACTACTGCTGCGGCGGCGGGGGCGGTATGCTGTCGATGACTGAATTTGCCAAAGACCGTATTGCTGCCGGCAAGGTCAAAGCCGAGCAGATCAAGGCGACCGGGGCGGAGATTGTCGTCACCTCTTGCCATAACTGCCTGGATCAGTTGGATGAGATCAAGCGCCACTATAAGCTGCCGGTAAAAATCCAAAACTTGAGCGAACTGGTGGCGGCGGCCATCGTCTGGCCGCGCCGGCCAACTTCGACAGGGACAGCAGCGGAAAAATCATAGTAACTACTCAACCGACCCTATGTCTCAATAACCCTGACCGCCGACCGTTGACCGCTGACCGCCGAAAAGACGGGTTACAGGACGAATTATAACGGTCGGCAGTCCCCCAAGGGGAGGCGAGGCGCTCTCTGCGGTCTGCGGTCAGGAATACTCAATTTGGGGTAGCCTGAGTAGTTACAAATCATAAACATCGAGTTAAACGAGGTCTCATGGATTACAAAAACGCCAAAGTCCTTATTGTCGCTACTTACGGCCCGGAAACCCCCGAAAGGTGTGCGGCTCCTTTCCTTTTTGCTCAACAAGCAGCCGATTTGGGGGCGAGCGTGAATATCTACTTTGCCTTACAAAGCGTCTTACTACTCAAGCCCGGCGTCGCCGAAAATCTGCGGGCCAAAGAAGGGGGGTTCCTTATCAGTGACTTTATCCAGATTGCTCTCAAAGCCGGGGTTGAATTCGATGTCTGCGATGCGGCTCTGCAAATGAATGACATGTCGCCCGATGACCTGATCGAGGAGGTAGAAATTCTGGTAGGCCCCTCATTTCTGATTACTCGGGGACTTGAGTCGGACCTGGTGCTCAGTTTCTAATTAACAAAAAGGAGTGACATTTATCACCTAACTAACGACGAGTAACACTACCCTGATCCAACCTTTATTCAATATACTGAGTATAAATCAATAGGAGCTAACTATGTTTGTTGTCACCATTGACATCGAAAAATGCCAGGGGTGTGGGGATTGTGTGGAGAACTGCCCCAACCAGATCATTGCCATTGTCGAAGAGAATGGCAAAAAGTACGCCATGCTTACGGGCGACCCGGATGAGTGCATCGGCTGCCTGTCGTGTGAGTCCAGTTGTGAAGAGGGCGCTATTACCGTTACGGAGTTGTAAGCCCGAATGCCGTCTGTGGTCCCCGCCGAACAGCCAGCCCGGTTAGTGTTGGCTGCCCCCCAGGGCCGGAGTGGCAAAACGACCGTCACATTGGGTTTGTGCGCGGCTCTGGCTGCCCGCGGCCTGGTCATCCAACCGTTCAAAAAAGGCCCGGATTACATTGATCCTTCCTGGCTGACTGAGGCCGCCGGCCGTCCCTGTCGGACCCTTGATCCATTTTTCATGGTTTCAGCCGAGGGCTTACGGCAAGCCTTTATCAGAGGGGCACAGGGGGCCGACCTTAGCCTGATTGAGGGCAATCACGGCCTGTATGACAGCCTGGACGACGACGGCAGCGGCAGTACAGCAGCGGTGGCCCGCATTTTGGGCGCGCCTATTATTCTCGTGGTGAACGCGGCTCGGATGTCCCGCAGTGCTGCGGCGCTGATCCACGGCTACCAGACCTTTGAGCCAGAAACAAACATCGCCGCGGTAATCCTAAATAACGTGGCCCAGGGACGGCACGAGGCTAAACTCCGCAGCGCCATCGAGCGTCACTGTAGTTTACCCGTAGTTGGTGTATTGCCCCACAGTGAGGCGCTGACTATCCCCGACCGTCATTTGGGGCTGGTTCCCCGCGCCGAAAATGAAACGCTAACTCCAGCCATCAAGGCTTGCCGCCAGGCGGCCGAACAATATCTTGACCTTGAGGCGATTGTGGCTATCGCCCGGGCCGTTCCCCCTTTGCCCCACGAGTTGGAACCGATCCACAGCAAAGTCAACCCCACCGTACGCCTCGGCGTCATCCGTGACCGGGCCTTTACCTTCTACTATCCCGAAAATCTGGAAGCCTTGATGGATGCGGGGGCAGAGTTGGTGTTTATTGATGCGTTGAGCGAGCCCGGTTTACCGCATGTAGATGGGCTTTACATCGGCGGCGGCTTTCCCGAAATGTTTATGGAGGAACTGGCGGCCAACACGGGGTTACGGCAAAATATTCGGACGGCAGCAGAAGCCGGCCTGCCTATTTATGCGGAATGTGGCGGGTTAATGTACCTGGCCCGCCGTATTTTCTGGCGGCAGCGTGCTTTTGAGATGGTGGGAGCCTTGCCTTGCGATGTGGAGATGACCAATCGTCCTCAAGGGCACGGGTACGTGCTGGCCGAAATTAAGGCCGCCAATCCTTTTCTCCCCCTCGGCGCCACCTTGCGCGGCCACGAGTTTCACCACTCCCAAGTGGTCAATCTGGCCGAAGGTATAACCTTTGCCTACCAACTGGCGCGCGGTCAGGGGTGTGGCCGCGGCTGCGATGGCTTGGTTTACCGCAATATCCTGGCCGCATATACTCACCTGCATGCCGCCGGGTCGCCGGGGTGGGCTGCCGGGTTGGTAGCCGGGGCAAAAAATCATTCATTTGCGCCGTTAGTCTGAACCCCCAAGACTCGCCAGCGGCGGACGTTCCCACGCTGGCTCCCACGTTGCCAGCGTTTCATCCTGTTCAATTTTTACAATGTTGCCTTGTTTTATATCTTCCACGACCTTGGCCAGCAGGCGCAACCCCATCGGGAACAGGTCGCGGCGCCATAGTTCTGCTGCGGTATCACCGGGACGGATAAAACACCAGTCTTGCGCAGCTATGGGGCCGCCATCAATAACGTCGGTCATCCAGTAGACCGTGCCACCGGTGATCTTGTCGTTCATTTTTATCGCCCACCTGACGGCATCTTTGCCACGGTGTACCGGTAAAAGCGACGGGTGATAACCAATAGCACCGAGGCGGGTTTTTGCCATACTGGCGGCGCTGATATAGTCGTGAGAATGAGCCGCCACGATAAGGTCAACCCCATCCGGTATTTTGTCCGGTTTCATGCCGTGGTGTACCGCCACATTTACATTGTAAGCGGCCGCGGCCAGCCTGTCCACTTTACCCGTGTCCGGTGGAGCGAACACCGCCACGATATGATTCCCCGCGTTGTGCAACGTTTCAAAGACCGCAGCCCCAAATGCTTTTTGACCGGCTATGATTATGTTCATTTTTCTGTTCCGTAATATATCTTGTAAAGTTAATTAATGCCACAAGCCTTAACTGTTTCCGTCTTAATGCCCTTGCGGGCTTCCAGGCAATTTTTCCCAATTATAGTACAGACACTTAATTTGTCAATGGTTTGTCTTCGCCGGCTTGTCCGGACATCCGATTCGCAGCCAACATTCACCTATCCCCTTTGGCACAAAGAATACGAAAAATGAGCAAAAGTTGCTGAGAACTGGCCGGACTCATTCGCTGGGGCGTCCCCTGGCTCCCTTTTACGCCCTGGTGCTGGCCGGTCAAGTTATTTTGGGTTTTGCAACTTTTCCTCCTATAATCCGTATAGCCTTATGCAGACCCAGAAAGAGAATATCAAACCTGCATAATGGTTAATGCATTAACTTTAAATCAAAAAAATTCAATTATGACACCCGTTGCAACGGAACATACCAGGCCGCAGCCGGTTAGCGCCGAAATGCAGGCCCAGGAACAACGTTGGGCGCTGGCCGCGCAGAAAGGCGACCAAACGGCGTTTATGCGTCTGGTCGAAGTTTATCAGCGGCCCGTCTACAATCTGTGCTACCGCATGCTAGGAAGCGACCCCGGCGAAGCTGAGGACGCCGCCCAGGAGACGTTCTTGCGGGCCTATACTAAACTAAAAACCTACAACGCCGGCCGGAAATTCTCATCCTGGCTCCTGTCAATTGCTTCACATTACTGCATTGACCGGCTGCGCCAGCGTCGTTATCAAATGGTCGGTTGGGATGATCTGACCCTGCCGGAGCAGGGGACGTTATCCAGCCCTGAACCGCAGCCTGAGACTGCGACGGTCTCTCGGGAAGAGCGCGATACCCTACATAGCCTGTTGAATAGCCTGCCTTCCGATTATCGAGCGGCGACCGTGTTACGTTACTGGCATGAGCTATCTTACGAGGAAATTGCCGAAACCCTAAATACCAGTGTCAGCGCCATCAAAAGCCGGCTTTTTCGGGCCAGGCAGATGATGGCCGAGCAGATGGAGATGAGAGACCGGAGATCAAACATGTTGCGTCAAAGGGAAGACGCAAGACGAAAGACGGAAGAAGTAAACAACGGAGCGACAAGATGAAAAACGATGCCTTCACCGAAAAGATTTCGCTGTTGTTAGACGATGAACTGAGCGCGGCTGAAACCACCGAGTTGCAAGCTCACCTGACCGACTGTCATACTTGCCAACAGGCTTATCAAGCCATGCAGCAGGTCGACACGATCTTCCGCGAGGGTGCAAAGGTGATGGTCACTCCGGCGGCGGGGTTTGTCCAGCGATTTGAGACCCGGTTGGTTCAACGTCGCGCCCACAACGGAGGGCATTTATGGCTGGGCCTGGGAACGCTCCTGTTAGGCACACTGTCTCTTTCGGTCATCACCGGGCTGATGGTGAGTGCTTTTATCAGCGCAGGGGTAAACACAATGGGGGTGAGCTTGCTGTACCACTGGCTGGCTCGTTTTATCGAGTCGGCTAATTTTGTCGAGGTCTGGCTGAATTTTGGGGTTGTCTTTTTGAAAGCCTGTTTGATTACCATGCGCCAGCCGTTGTTTTGGGGCTTCGCCGTAGTCGCGACCGGCCTGGTCTGGCTGTGGCTGCGAGTTATCAAATTGATTTCTCAACAGGGCACCGCTACCCTCAGACTCTTTATCTAAACTTTACTTCAACTTCGCATCTGGCGATTAATACGGAGAATAACTATGAAACAGAAAATTTTAATTACCATCCTATCCTTAATTCTAACCTTGCTCTTTGCTACCCCGGCCCTGGCCCAGAACGGACCTGAAGGCGACCAGGTGGTTTTTGGCCGTGACTTCACGCTGCAGCCCGAAGAAGAAATCAAAGGCGACGTCGTCGTGTTTGGGGGGAATGTTACCATATCCGCCGGCAGTGAGCTTGATGGCGATTTGGTTGTCTTTGGCGGCAACGCTAAAATTGATGGCACTGTCACCGGCAACGTTGGAATGTTGGGGGGCAAGGCCACCCTGGGCGAAACCGCCGTGATCGAGGGTGATATCGGCTTGGTCGGTGGAGAAGTGGAGCGGGCGAAGGGGGCCGTTGTCGAAGGACGTATAGAGGGTCTTAGCACCAGTGGCGAGGAAGTTGATGAAGTATATGAAGAAGGCGAAAAAGAGGGCATAACCTCGCCTATTCCCCCGACGCCACCCGCTTCTCCCGTTCCGCCGGTTCACATCGTAAATTCCGGCTCCTTTAATTGGTTAGAGCGAGTGTTCGACTTCTTTGGATATGTCGCCGGAACGATTGCCTTCTTTATCGCTCTGGCGGCGGTGAGTTGGCTGGTGGCGACCTTCATGCCGGAGCAGATGAAAGTAACCGGCGATACCCTGGCCGAATCAGCCGTGGCTAGCTTTGGGGTGGGCCTGTTAACCACGCTGCTGGTGGTGGTCATTGGGTTTGTGCTGCTCATTACCATTTGCCTGGCCTTCATCCCGCCTCTGGCCTTCATTCTGCTGGGTATTGCCACGCTCTTTGGCTGGATCGTAGCCGGCCAGCTTATTGGTGAACGGTTGTTGATAGCCAGCGGGCGGCCTTATCCCAATCTGCTTGCCTCGACCCTGGTGGGGGTTATGGTCTTGACCTTTGTCACCAAGATGCCGGTGATTGAACTGATCCCATGCCTGGGTTGGATGCTGAATGCTTTGGGCGTGCTCTTGGGGATTATCGTCGCCCATGCGGGTTTGGGCGCGGTTATCCTGACCCGTTTTGGCACACGGCCTTATTCTTCCACTTCGTCTACGTTTGGATACAGCCCATCGCCCGCGCCAAAACCGGCAATTGAAGATGATTTGCCGCGGCCCAAGCGGCGGTCATCACCTCTGGATCGATCCGAAGCCGAACTGCGGGCTAAAATCAAGGCAGCCCTGGCCGAGGCCGACGCCGTCGAGTCTACTCGCCCGGAGGAAACCCCGGCAGAGGAAGAGCCTGAAATTGAGAAACCTTCTATCGATGAGATGCCGGTCGAGCAACCCTCGGATGAAACACCCGTTGGGGAAGAAAACCCGGCCGAGCCAGAACCCGGCTTGCCCGAAGCGCCGGAGGTCGGGTCGCCCTCTCCAGCCGAGGACGAGCCTAAAAAGTAAACTGGCGACAGACTGCACTTCACTCCAAAACTGCGCCGCAAATATCAAAAGAGCGCCAAGGTTTTCTCTTGGCGCTCTTCGCATCTTGGACAACTGATTTTACAAGATATGTGAAGCACGAAACGTGAGAATGTTTGGTTGAAAGCTATCACGTTTCACATTTTAAGAAGAATGTTACGCTTTACTTTCCTCTTTTTTGTCCAGCCAATCAATCGCACTGTCAATCAAGCTGCGGACGGCCAGCAATTGCTCCTTGCGAGCATTGCGCATATGCTTGCGGAATTCAGAGGCGCCAAAAGGACCCTGCGCTTTGGCCTGCATCCGGCTCTCGATCTTGTGCCGTACCCCTTTGATCCCATCGCGTAACCAATCTTCAAACACAAACTCTTCAACCGGACCATTGTTGACTGTCATAATTTTACCTCCTCGTAAATAGACCGCCGACGGCTGACGACAGACCGCCGCAAGAATTTTCATCATTGGCGGTGTGCCATCAGGCTCGTGACGACCCTATAACTGATTGCCTAAAAATACTATACCCCGTTTGAGGGGTTTCGTCAATACCGATTAAAATTTGACCTCTATTGTTGTTCAAGTTTCTGGCCAATGGCGATCAGAGAAGTGCCAATTGGCAAGTTCACCCGGCCGATGAGGGCAGCCTCGACTTTGCCGACCAGGGTTAGCACGGCGTTGACCGGGGGGGAAGCCGGTTCCATTTCGACCTGATATTCCTCTTCCGAGAGATGATGTGAGGCCAACTGCGGTTTGGCTTTGGCAAAGCGGCGCAGCAGAATAAGGGCTGCTGCCAGGGGGAAAATAAAAAAGTTGTTATAAGTGACTCGCCTGACGGTGAAGCCGGTTTGGGCAAGTTTTTGTTTGAGTTCGGCGGCGGTATAGCGGCGGACGTGCGCGTTGATGTCGTCGTTGTGGCTCCACAGCCACATCAGGGCCGGAACGGTGATAATCATGTGACCGCCTGGCTTGAGTACCCGGAAACTATCGGCCAAAATAGCCAGGTCATCCTGATTGTGCTCGATGACATCTAAAGTGGTCACGGCGTCGAAACTGTTGTCGCCAAAAGGCATAGGCTGAGTGGCGTCAAACTGGTCCACATCATAACCCCGCTGGCGAGCCATTTTGACCGGGCGGGGGTCAATCTCAAGCCCTTTCACCTGGCCATAGTGGCTGAGATGGTGAATCATGTTGCCCGCTCCACAGCCCACGTCCAGCAGGCGGAAGTTAGGTGTTTTAGGCAGGAACTGATCCATTAACGTGGTAAGGGCGCGGGTGCGGCTGGCAAACCACCAGTGTGAGTCTTCGGGAATTTTATGGTTCATTGAAAGAAACTCGCAATTTGTTTAAGTTTGCCCCATTCTACCCCTCGTAAGATAAACTCACAAAAAACTATAAACCACCCGAACCCTTATAGATTTCTGGATCTCTTACATAAAAAGGGTCAGCACGAAAGCTGACCCTTTTAGTTTGTGTAGGAATTGATTGATTTATTGGTCTGTTTTTGCCTGAACTTGATTAGTGCTCGTGGAAGATAATTTTTTAGAGCCGTTACCAGGGGCGGCCACCACTTTGAGGGGCTTCACCTGCCAGATATCTTCACAGTACTGCCGCATTGAGCGATCTGAGGAGAAGAAGCCGCAGCGAGCCACGTTGAGGATGGACATCCGGGTCCATAATTCCCGGTCCTGGTAAGCTTTGGCGGCTTCGTCCTGACATTCGATATAAGCCTGGTAATCGGCCAGCAGCAAGTATTCGTCGTGATAGAGCAACGAGTTGACAATCGGCTTGAACAGCTCGGTCTGCCCGTTGGAGAAGTAGCTGGAGGCCAGGCAATCCAGGGCCTGTTTGAGTTCAGTATGGTGATGATAGTAGTCAAGCGGGTTGTAACCGTTCTCCTTCAGGGCAAAGACTTCTGTGGCGGTCAAACCAAACAAGAAGAAGTTCTCCGCGCCCACACACTCCCGCAGCTCGATGTTGGCCCCGTCGAGGGTACCGACGGTCAACGCCCCATTGAGGGCAAATTTCATGTTACCCGTGCCCGAAGCTTCTTTGCCCGCCAGCGAAATCTGCTCGGAGATGTCGGCGGCCGGGTAGATTTTTTCGCCGAGGGAGACGTTGAAATTGACCAGGAAAACCACCTTCAGGCGCTCACGGACATCGGGGTCATAGTTGACCACCTCGCCCACCGCGTTGATCAGTTTGATGATGAGCTTGGCCATAAAATAGCCGGGTGCAGCTTTGGCCCCAAAGATGAAGGTGCGCGGCGCCATTTTGATATCTGGATTGGCTTTGATCCGGTTGTAAAGCGTAATAATGTGGAGGACCTTTAGCAACTGCCGCTTGTACTCGTGTAGTCGTTTGACCATCACGTCGAAGATAGAGTCAGGGTCTACTTCGATGCCATTGTGTTTCTGGATATAGGCGGCCAGTTCTGTTTTGTTTTGCCGTTTCACCTCTTGCCAGGCCCGGCGAAACTCAACTTGATCGGCATAGGATTCGAGCTTCTTAAGTTGATCCAGATCGGTTAGCCAGTCCTCTCCAATCTTTGCGTTGATCAGGTGGGCCAATCGCGGATTAGCCAGCTTCATAAATCGCCGTGGGGTCACGCCGTTGGTCTTGTTATTGAATTTTTCCGGCCACATGGCGTAAAAGTCGGGCAGGGTCCGTTCTTTGAGTAAATTCGAGTGCAACGCAGCGACGCCGTTGATAGAAAAACTGCCGACACTGGCCAGGTTAGCCATCCGAACTTGTTGCTCAGAACCTTCCTCGATAACGGACAGGCGAGCTACCCTCATTTCATCACCCGGAAATCTGGCTCTCACTTCCTGTAAGAAGCGGCGATTGATTTCGTAGATGATTTCCAGATGCCGGGGCAGTAAATGCCGGAAGAGACTAACCGGCCATTTCTCCAGGGCCTCCGGCAGCAAAGTATGGCAGGTATAGGCAAAGGTGCGTTGGGTGATGGCCCAGGCTCTGTCCCAACCGAGTTCGTATTGATCAACCAGCAGCCGCATCAGTTCCGGGATGGCGATCACCGGGTGAGTATCGTTGAGCTGGATGACTGCTTTTTCCGGGAATTGATCCCAATCGCTATTTTCGATAAAAAACCGGCGAATTATGTCCTGTAGGGAACAGGCTACAAAAAAATATTCCTGTTTGAGGCGCAGTTCCTTGCCTTGAGGGGTGTTGTCGTTAGGGTAAAGGACTTTGGTGATGTTCTCGGAATAAGTTTTCTGCTCGACCGCCCGGGCATAGTCACCTACGTCAAAAAGTTGAAAGTCAAACTCCTTACTGGCTCTGGCCCGCCAAAGCCGGAGCATATTGACCGTTTTGGTTTTGTAGCCGGGCACCAGGGTGTGATAAGGTTCACCCAGCACGGTCTGGGCTGGCAACCAGCGCACCCGGTAACGGCCCTGGTCATCGGTGTAAGGCTCGGTTCGACCGCCAAACTTGACTTCGACCATATCGTCCGGCTGGGCAAACTCCCAGGGATTACCGTAAAAGAGCCAGTCATCTGGACTTTCAACCTGCCAGCCGTCTTCGAATCTTTGTTTGAAAATACCAAACTCGTAGCGAATCCCGTAACCAACACAAGGAATATCCAGTGTTGCCAGCGAATCAAGGAAGCAGGCGGCTAAGCGCCCCAGGCCCCCATTACCCAGGCCCGGCTCAACATCCTGTTCGATGATGGTTGCCAGGTCAAGGCCAAGTTCAGCCAAAGCCTGACCGGCCAATTCGGTCGTGTCGGTATACAACATATTTTGGGTCAACTGCCGGCCCATCAGATACTCGGCAGATAGATAGTAGACAAACTTGGGATTCTGCTCGAAGTAGGCATCCACGTTTTTTTGCCAGTACTCCATCAAAAAATCTCGCACCGTATAGGCCAAGGTCACATAGGCGTCGTTGAGGCTGGCCGTATGGACGCCCTGGCCCCGTGTATAATAAAGGTGGTCGGCCAAGGCTCTTTTGAAAGCGTCCACGGTCCGGTCGGTGCGACTGTTGAGCGCTATCTCGGACTTCATTAGATATTCCTCCCTGTCACGTTACTCCGCGGTTTCATTGGAACAAGATCAGCCGAGAGGTACTTGTATGCAATTATACCACTAAATTGGTCTTTTTACACCCTGTCTTGGTATAGGATCAGGGCTGATTTATTCTAATGGGACTCCAACAAGAGAACAGGCGAGAGGGACATTAACACTAAAATAGGAAACAGAAAAAATGGAACACAGAGAACACGGAGAAGTCACAGAGTTCACAAAGAATCTCTGAGTTCTCTGTGTCTTCTTTGTGTTCTCTGTGTTAAAATCTTAAAATCCCATTGAGCGACCCCAGTACCATCTGCGTTATCAGCGTTCTGTCGGTTTAAGCCCATAATTCGATACGATGTCA
>CAZUNT010000012.1:0-63049 GCA_964622215.1 uncultured Caldilineaceae bacterium | reverse complement strand
TGGCCATTGAAGAGTGGAATGCTAAAGGTGGCGTGCTTGGACAAAAAGTGGAAGCGGTGGTGGCCGACAGCCAGTGTACCCCCGATCCGGCTGTAAACGCCGCTAACAAAGTTATTGAAGAAGACAAAATCCATTACATCGTTGGTGAGACTTGCTCCAAAGCCTCTATCCCCGTTTCTGAAATTGCCGAAAAGAAAGGTGTGCTGCAAATCAGCCCCACCTCAACCAACCCTACTGTTACGCTTAACGCCGACGGCTCTACCAAGAAGTATGTTTTCCGGGCTTGTTTCATTGACCCGTTCCAGGGCTCGGTAATGTCTAAATTTGCTCTGAGCCAGGGCAAAAAGACTGCCTTTATTATGTTTGACAAAGGGAACGATTATGTTCTGGGGTTGGCCGAAGCCTTTGAAAAATCGTTCACCGAAAGCGGTGGCCAGGTTGTAGGTAAAGAATCTTATACCGCTCAAGATACCGATTTCTCTGCTATTCTCACCAAGGTAGCCGACAGTAAAGCCGAAGTGCTGTACCTGCCCGATTACTACAATATTGTCAACCTGGTTGGCGCTCAGGCTAAAGAACGCGGCGTAACCTCCGTTATGATGGGCGGCGACGGCTGGGATTCCAGTGACCTGGATCTAAAAGCCGCCGACGGTGGTTTCTTCTCCAATCACTATTCCGCTGAAGACACTCGCCCCATTGTGCAGGAATTTGTAAAACGCTACGAAGCTAAATATGGCTCAAAACCCGATGCGCTGGCCACCCTGGGTTACGATGCCACCAATCTGCTGATTGCCGCTATAGAAAAAGCGGGCAAAGATGATCCCGCGGCGGTAAAAGATGCTATGGCAGCTCTAAAATATGAAGCTGTATCCGGCAACATCTCTTTTGATGCTCAGCACAACCCAATCAAGAGCGCGGCTGTGATGAGTGTCAAAGAGGGCAAAGTTGTTTTTGCCGAGAGCATTGCGCCATAACTCACTGTAGATTGTTGAAGGGGCGGTCATCAAGCAGGGCTGCCCCTTCTTTTTCTTTTTCAGGATAACCAATGAATACATCCCTAAGCTCGTCATTTATTCAACAAGTAATTCGAAAACGGTGGCTTGGTAAGGCTTTTTTGGTTTTTATAGCTTTGTTAGCGCTTTGGCGGATTATCGTGGCCATCCAGGCCAGCCCAACCTTGTTTTTACAGCAAGTGGTAAATGGTTTGCAGTTAGGTTTTGTTTATGCCTTAATTGCCCTGGGTTACACCATGGTGTATGGCATTGTGCGCCTGATCAACTTTGCCCACGGCGATGTTTTTATGTTTGGTTCGTTTGTCAGTTATTACGCTATTACCCGCTTCCAGTTACATATCTGGCCCAAACAACTTGTGCCTGGTATGCCGGATGGTTTGAGTTTAATTATCGGCGCCATTACTGTCATCGTTGTGTCTATGGCTGCATGTGCTCTTTTAGCAATTGTGATCGAACGTATGGCCTATAAACCTCTTCGAAATGCGCCTCGCATTTCTGCCCTTATCACCGCCATTGGCGTTTCTTTCTTTTTAGAATACTTTGCCGCCTTGCAATTTGTGTTTAGCCCCAACTTTATTACCTATAAGCGCCCCATCGAGGTTGTTACCTGGGCCATTGGCTGGGGCGGTATCACCCCTTTGACCAGCGGGGTTGCTCCGCCTGAGGGCACTATTTTGTTTTCAAATATTGCCCTGGTCATCATTTTAACTTCCATAGTGCTTATGCTGGGGTTGCAGTTTATTGTCCAACAAACCCGCATTGGTAAAGCGATGCGGGCTGTGGCTTATGACAAGCAAACAGCTCGGCTGATGGGGATTAATGCCGATGCGGTTATCTCCATCACTTTTGCCATTGGGGCCGCGCTGGCCGGAGCAGCCGGGATGCTTTATGCCATTGCTTTCCCACAAATCTTCTTTTGGATGGGGATTATCCCCGGCTTGAAAGCGTTTGTGGCGGCGGTTTTGGGAGGTATCGGCAGTATCCCAGGGGCATTTGTCGGCGCCCTCATCATGGGTCAGGCCGAAGTTCTCAGCGCGGCTTATATCTCTACCCCGTTACGTGACGCCATTGCCTTCAGCATTTTGATTGTGGTGCTGTTGGTCCGGCCTACCGGCATTTTTGGCGAACCAGAACGAGAAAAGGCATAACCCGCTATGAAAAAAATCTCAAAATCTTCGGTTTGGTTCCTGGGCAGTGCTTTTATTATTTATGTATTGCTCCAAATCCTGGTTAGCAGCGGCGTTTTTAGCACCTTCTGGGATACCATCATCCGCCTGGGGGCGGTGATGGCCATTGTTAGCATAGGCTTGAATCTTATCTACGGTTTTAACGGTCAGTTTTCATTGGGCCAATGGGGATTTTACGCCATTGGGGCGTATGCCGCCGCCGATGTTACCTATCGGTGGGATGTCAACAAAACCGCCGATGGTTTGGTGGTGCTTTTACTGGGCACTACTTTAAGCGGGGTGGCTATTTTGTGGTTACACCAGCGCATCTCCAAAGTGCGCGGGCTTGATCCCCTTTCGGCCTTCACGATTTACCTCGTGGTTACGATCCTGCTGTCGGCGTTCTCATTCTGGGTGGGCAATTTGATCACCCCGGCCATCACCGGGATACTTATGGCCTTACCGGCAGAGATCTCGATGCAAATTGTGTTTATTTTAGGAGTCTTAGCCAGCGGCGTGTTAGCCGCAGAGATAAGTTACCTGTTTGGCCTGCCCATTCTCTCCCTCGGCTCAGATTACTTTGGTATTGCCACCCTGGGTCTTACCATTATTGTAAAGATTTTGCTGGATAACTCTGATACCTTGCTGGGCTTTGTGGAAATGAAGGGCGCTCGTGGTATGGTGAGTATCCCCAAAGTAACCTCGTTGTTTTGGGTGTTTTTCTTCCTCGTGCTGGTGGTCATTCTCGTGCGCAACTTGCTCCGGTCAAGCTATGGCCGGGCTATTATCTCTGTGCGTGAGGATGAAATTGCCGCTAAAGCTATGGGGATTGACATTGCCGAGTATAAAATTGTCGCTTTTGTCATCGGTAGTTTTTTGGCCGGGTTAGCCGGTGGACTTTACGCGCACATCAACGGCTTTTTACACCCGGACACCTTCAACTTTATCAAATCCTTTGACCCCATGATTATTATTGTGTTTGGCGGCCTGGGAAGCATTACCGGCACGGTTTTTGCTGCTTTTGCCTGGGCGTTGATATTAGAGGGAGTGTTGCGCCTCTTTTTACCGCAAGGGTTTGAAACCTGGCGTTTTGTGGTTTATCCCATCCTCCTGTTAATCACCATGTTGCTCCGGCCTGCCGGCATCTTTGGTAATTTTGAAATCCCCTTCTTACGTCAGGTGATGCCTCCATTGCGCCCGCGTCAGGTCCAACCCACCGAGGCCGATTCCATTATGGAGGTGCAGTCGTGACAACGACCAATCAAACGGAACCCCTGCTCAAGATAGAAAATCTGAGCAAAAACTTTGGCGGTTTGCGGGCTGTGAACAGCGTAAACCTGAACCTTTATCCGGGCCAACTGGCGGGCTTAATTGGCCCCAACGGAGCCGGTAAAACAACCATATTTAACCTGATTACCGGGGTGTACTTGCCTACCGGCGGACAAATTTTTTTTGATGGGCAAGAAATTGGCGGGCTGGCTCCTCACGTAATCAACCAGATGGGCATTGCCCGTACTTTTCAGAACATCCGGCTTTTTCCCAGCCTGACCGTGTTGGAAAATGTGAGCATTGCCTACCACTCCCACGCCGGTTACAGCATGCAAGATGCCGTCCTGCGCAACGGGCATTTTAAGGCCAAAGAAAAAGAGTTGGTTGAAAAGGCCCAAGACTTTTTAAGCATTTTCCGCCTGCAAGATCGCCAGGGAGAAATTGCCCGTAACCTGCCCTACGGCGAACAGCGCCGCCTGGAAATTGCCCGTGCTCTGGCCGCTGATCCCAAATTACTGCTACTCGATGAACCTGCCGCCGGGATGAATCCTAAAGAATCTATGGCCCTGATGAATCTGATTCACTTTATCCGGGATCGTTTTAAACTTACCATCCTGCTTATTGAACACCAAATGCGGGTAGTGATGGGAGTGTGTGAAGAAATCACGGTGATGGACTTTGGCGAAGTTATTGCCTATGGTCAGCCGCAAGATATCCAATCTAATCCAAGTGTAATTGAAGCCTATCTTGGCCGTGGGACGGCTGAACTCTCTGAAAAACTGCGACGGGGTAAAAACAACAAATGATGCTCGAAGTGAAAAACCTCCACGTATACTACGGCGCAATTCACGCCCTTAAAGGCATCAGTTTTCATGTGGAAGAAGGCGAAATTGTGGCCTTGATTGGAGCTAACGGCGCCGGCAAAAGTACCACTCTTTCCACCATTTCCGGTTTACTGCAACCGCGTGAGGGTAGCGTTGCTTTTAAGGGTGAAAATATTACCCTGCTGCAGGCGGAGCAAACTGTAAAAAAAGGCATTGTGCAAGTGCCGGAAGGCCGCAAAATCTTTGCTACCCTGACCATAATGGAAAACCTGGAAATGGGGGCCTACACCCAACGTGATAAACCTCTCTTTAAAAAAGACCTTGAAAACGTTTTTACCTTCTTCCCGCGCTTGCGAGAACGGCAAAATCAATTGGGGGGAACCATTTCCGGCGGTGAGCAGCAAATGTTGGCTATGGCTCGTGCTCTGATGGCGCACCCTACCTTGCTCTTGCTTGATGAACCTTCTATGGGACTTTCACCCATTTTGGTTGAACAAATTTTTGAAATTATTGACAGTATCAACAAACAAGGCACCAGTATTCTGCTGGTAGAACAAAACGCGCAAATGGCCCTTTCCATTGCTGACCGGGCCTATGTGCTTGAAACCGGCGGTATTACACTTGAAGGTCAAGCCCAGGATGTGCTTCACAACCCCACCGTAATTGAAGCCTATTTAGGAGGGCATTGAGCCGGAGAAGAGCAACATGATAAAAATCAAGAATCACATTTTACTGTTTTTTGTATTGCCTACACTGGCTCCCTTAATTTTACCCCTCGAACTGCTTATGCAGGGAATTGGGGTTGTACTGGTAGTAGCCGCTTTGTTTTTAGTGTCCGGCTACTTTCTTAAGCGGGGTAGATCACTGGCGCTTACCTTTATCATCTTCTTGCAGGGTTTGAACTTTGTCGTAAGAATGATGTTATTCTTCTCCCACGCCATCAGTGAGCAGGGAGTGGTGGATTGGGTCTTTATCATAACCAGCCTTTTAAGCATGGCTCTCTCATTTTACCTTATGTTCCGGCTTGACCAGCTTGATATTCGGGCCCAGTTGAAGAGCTAAAAGTACCATCTCATGAAAGGAGGGATTTATGCCCTATTGAAAATGACTAAAACCGCTCAAAAACTTAAGTTTTTTGCCCAATTATTAAAGACAAAATATTTTAAAGAGGAGAAATTGGTATGAATAAACGATACTTTTGGTTAACAAGTTTATTGTTAATAGCGGTCCTTTCATTGGTTTCTTGCGCGGGAGCACAGCCGGCCGCTCCGGCCGCTCCGGCTACCGAAGCTCCGGCCGCTCCGGCTACTGAAGCTCCGGCTGCTCCGGCTACCGAAGTTCCGGCCGCAACCGAAGAAGCTCCGGCTACCGAAGCTCCGGCCGCAACCGAAGAAGCCGCAGCTACCGCCGACGAGTGCGCATACGGCGGGGAAATCAAGAGCATCGAAGCGGTGGACGATCTGACGGTCAAGTTCAACCTGTGCGCGCCCGATGTGGCCTTCCCCTCCAAGGTGGCCTTCAGCGCCTTCCAGATCCACTCCTCGGAATACCTGGAGCAGACCGGCGGCGGCGGCGACCTGGTTGAAAAACCGATCGGCACCGGACCTTACCAACTGGTGGAGTGGAAAAAAGGCGACACCATGACCTTCAAACGCTTCGAGGGTTACTGGGGCGAACCGGCCAAGACCGAAAACCTGGTTTTCCGCTGGAGCGCCGAAGGGGCCCAACGGCTGTTGGAACTGCAATCGGGTTCAGTCGACGGCATTGACAACCCAACCCCGGATGACTTCGAGATGATCACGAGCGACAACAATCTGAAACTGTATCCTCGCCCGGCCTTGAACGTATTCTACATCGGTTTCAACCGGGACTTTGCCCCCTTTGACAACGAGCAAGTGCGGCAGGCGTTGGCGATTGGGATCGACCGGCAGCGAATCGTGGATAATTTCTACCCGGCCGGGTCAGAAGTGGCCAGCCACTTCACCCCGTGCGCCATACCCGGGGGCTGTGACGGGCCGGAGTGGCCGGCGTATGACCTGGAGAAGGCCAAGGCTATGTTAGCCGAAGCTGGTTTTGCCGATGGCTTTGAGACGACCATCACCTATCGGGATGTGGTGCGCGGCTATCTGCCCGAACCAGGGGTGGTGGCCCAGGACATCCAGGCCCAGTTGAAAGATTTGGGCATCACTGCCGAGATCGTGGTGATGGAGAGTGGGGCGTTCATCGATGCGGCCAATGCCGGACAAGTGGAAGGTATCCACCTGTTGGGGTGGGGCGCGGACTATCCCGACCAGACCAACTTTATGGACTACCACTTTGGGGCAGGGGCCAGCCCACAGTTTGGGGCCGGCTTTGAAGACATCCACAAGGTGTTGAAACAAGCGGGCAGCCTGGCCGATCAGGCCGAGCGGAACAAGCTGTATGGCCAGGCGAATGAGTTGTTGATCCAGCACGTACCGATGATCCCGGTGGCGCACGGTGGGTCGGCCACGGCTTTCAAGGCGACGGCGGAAGGGGCGCATGCCTCACCGCTGACCAACGAGCGGTTCTCGGTGGTGGAGATACCGGGCCAGGACACGTTAGTGTGGATGCAGAACGCCGAACCGATTGGCTTGTACTGTGCGGATGAGACCGACGGGGAGAGCCTGCGGGCGTGCGAGCAGGTCAACGAGCCGTTGTTGAACTACGAAGTTGGTGGGACGGCGGTGGAGCCGGCCTTGGCGGAGAGCTACGAGGCGAACAAAGACCTGACCGAGTGGACGTTCAAGCTACGGAGTGGGGTGAAGTTCCACGATGGGAGTGAGTTGGACGCGCAAGACGTGATTGCCAGCTACACAGTCCAGTGGGATGCGGCCAGCCCGCTGCACAAAGGGCGCGTGGGCGATTTTGCCTACTTCTCGGCTCTGTTTGGCGCGTTCAAAAACGCACCGGCGGAGTAAGACAGATTAGTTAAGGAGTCCAGACTTCAGTCTGGACTCCTGGTTATGCTCAAACTTAGTTGAGAATTGAAAAGCAGCTATAACCACGAGGGCGTGTGATCAGGTTTCGATCACACGCCCTTTGTTATAATTGCTCAACCTAAGGCTCAGCCCGAAGGGTCGTCGGTTGGATCTCAAACCCGGCCAAATGTTCCAGGGCTTTGATAAGAGCGTGATTACCCTCGCCCCCCAATCCTTGTGTTTGGAGGGTGCGGTACAGTTGGAAGATCAGGGCCGTACCTGGCAAAGGCACACCCAGTTTGTCGGCCGCATCCAGCACCAAACGAATATCTTTGGTCTGAAGGTCAATGGTAAAACCGGGGCGCCAGTCGCGCCGGAGGATTTGGGGGCCGCGCTTGCTCAGCATCCAACTACCTGCTGCACCCGCGCTCACTGCTTCCAGAGCTTTGGTCACATCGACTCCGCCGGCCTGAGCAAAGAGCAAGGCTTCACACATGGCCAGGGCATTGCCTACAACCAGGATTTGATTGACCAGTTTAACCGTCTGTCCGGCTCCTATTGAGCCGACATGGGTTATTTTCTGGCCCATCGCCTGGAGAACGGGTAAGGCCCGTTGAAAATTTTGGCTTTCACCGCCAACCATAATGGAAAGCGTCCCTTGAGCCGCTCCTTCACTGCCGCCGCTTACCGGCGCGTCCAGCATCGCCACGCCCTTCTCGGCCAATTTTGCCGCTAAATCGCGGGTGACGATGGGACTGATTGTGCTGCAATCGATGACCAGGCTCCCGGCCCTGGCCGTCTTAATGAGGCCGTTTTCACCCAGGATCACGGTTTCTACGTCTGGGGTATCGCTGACACAGGTAATGATGATGTCGCTCTGAACAGCCACGTCGGCGGGATCACGGCCCACCTGCGCGCCGGCTGCCATCAGCGGCTCCATCTTGCTGGCAGTACGATTCCACACGGTTAAGGGAAAGTCTGCCTTTAACAAGTTACGGGCCATACCCTGACCCATAATGCCTAAACCAATAAAGCCGATTTTTTCTGCCATGATGATTGTCCTTTTAAAAGAATGACCCTATCCTATCATCATCTTGCAAAAATTTCAAGCCGATTGTAGAATGTTCCATTCGATTCGCTGCTCTAAAATTATGCCCAATCTTTTTCAACCATCGGCGGTCTACCTTTGAAGGAGGTGAGGCAAGCCAAAGAGATCAGTGGGGTGTCCTTTTTGTTGGCTCATAAACTTTTAAACCATCATTCAGGAGGAGATTAAATGATGAGGAAACGACTGTTTTGGTTATTTATGACGTTCACTATTTTAGTCTTGTTGGTAACCGCTTGTGGCAATGCTCAACCTGCGGCCCCAGCCGAAGAAAAACCAGCCGCAGAAGCACCTACGGCGACCGCAGCTCCGGTCACCGCTGCACCGACTGAAGCAGCCCCCGCAGTAACCGAAGAAGCCCCTGCCGAGGCGACTGCTGAAGCCACCGTCGAAGCGACCAAAGAAACCACTGCCGCAGGTAGTGAGACCAAGTTGCCCGACCTGGGGGGGCGCGAAGTTGCCATTGCGGTTGAAAACGCCTACCTTCCCTTCAACTACATTATTCTGAAAACCGGCGAAGCCGCCGGTTGGGATTATGATGCTTGGGCTGAGATCTGCCGCCGCCTGAATTGCAAGCCTGTCTACCAGGAAATTGCCTGGGATGGGATGATTGCCGCGGTGAGTGAGGGCCAGTTTGATGTCGGGGCCGATGGGATTACCAAAACCGAAGAGCGGGCCAAGCAGGTTGATTTCTCAGACGGTTACATCAAAGTTCAACAAAGGTTGATGGCCCGAATTGACGAAAATCGCTTTGAGAGTGTCGATGCTTTTGTCCAGGATTCTAAATTGCTTATGGGCACACAGGTTGGTACGACCAACTACGAGACGGCCAAGAAGTTTATCCCTGAATCCAGAATCCAGGCCTTTGATACCTTTGGGGCAGCCGTGCAAGCCCTCATTGCCGGGGACGTGGATAGCGTTATCATCGATGAGACGGCAGGGTTAGGTTATCAGGGCGTAAATTCCGATAAGGTCAAACTGGTAGGAGACTCGCTGTCCAGTGATGAACTCGGCTTTATCTTTCCTCAAGGGAGCGATTTGGTAGAGCCGGTTAATCTGGCTCTGCAGTCGATGCAAGCGGATGGCACTCTGAAGGCCCTGGCCGACAAATATTTCACCGATAAATTCACCGTTACCCCCGAAGAAATTGGCCCAGGAGCTTACGGGGAGTAAATAAATGTAGTAAAGGCAAGATGTGCAGGGCAGCCGCCCTGCACATCGCTTATATAGGAGCTTATGGATACAACCGTTGAGGCCAAACAGTTTTCGTCAACTCAAATTCGCGTCACCGACCGGCTGGCCGAATTTCCCTGGTGGTTTTTAGTCATCGTTCTAAGTGGGCTTCTTTTGGCTTATTCGTTTTATAGCCATGCCACCTATGCCGATATTTTCGACCATCTCAAGGAAGGCGTCTTAACCACCTTGCAGGTGACTTTATCTGCTTACGCTATTGCTATCACTCTCGGTTTAATTACAGGGTTAGGCCGGGTTTCAAAAAATCCAATCATTTACAATATTGCCACCCTGTATGTGCAAATTATGCGGGGTGTGCCCATTTTGGTGACTATTCTCTATGTGGCCTTTGTTTTTATTCCGGCGGTCATAAATGGTATTAATGCGCTGGGGGATTGGCTGGTCAGCCTCAATTTGCTGCCGCCAGAGAATCTCTTGGTGACCTTAACCACCCGCAATATTGATTTTTTGCTCAGAGCGATAATCGCTTTGGCGATTAGTTATGGGGCCTTTTCTGCCGAAATTTTCCGGGCCGGGATTGAATCAATTGGCCGGGGCCAAATGGAGGCGGCTCGTTCGCTGGGGATGAACTATTTTCAGGCCATGCGCTACATCATTTTACCCCAGGCTATCCGGCGGGTTCTGCCTCCTCTGGGCAACGATTTTATTGCTATGCTCAAGGAGTCGTCGTTGGTTTCGGCTTTGGGGGTGCGGGATATTACCCAACTGGGCAAATTGTACGCCTCCAGTTCTTTTCGCTACCTGGAGACTTACAACTCGGTGGCTTTTTTGTATCTGATGATGACGGTTCTGTTATCATTAGGGGTCAAACTGATGGAGAAAAGGTTGAAAACGGATGGCTAAGGAACCAATTATTAGTATCAAAAACCTGGATAAACATTTTGGACATGTGCGAGCCGTCAACGACGTTAGCCTGGATATTCAGGTAGGTGAAGTGGTGGTTATCATTGGACCAAGTGGCTCCGGCAAATCCACCTTGCTCCGCTGCATCAACTATCTGGAAGTGCCCACTCAGGGCGATATCTGGATTGATGGGATGCACCTCAGCCGTAAAACCAAAGATATTAACGCCGTGCGCCGCGAGGTAGGCATGGTTTTTCAGCAATTTAATTTGTTTCCCCACCTGACCGCTCTGGAAAATATCACCATCGCCCAGACGGTGGTACGTAAGCGCAAAAAAGAAGAGGCCATAGAGATTGCTCGCCAGCAATTGGTGCGGGTTGGTATCCCTGAAAAAGCCTATGTTTATCCCGGCCAACTCTCCGGTGGGCAGCAGCAGCGGGTGGCTATTGCCCGCGCCCTGGCTATGAACCCCAAAATTATGCTTTTTGACGAGCCTACCAGCGCCCTCGACCCGGAGATGATTAAAGAGGTGTTGGATGTGATGCTCGATTTGGCTAAAGAGGGCATGACCATGGTGGTAGTTACCCACGAAATGGGTTTTGCTCGTAACGCTGCCGATCGGGTCATTTTTATGGACGGTGGCAGCGTGGTTGAAGATACTACGCCTGAGGAGCTTTTTCACCATCCTAAACACGAGCGCACCCAGATGTTCCTCAGTAAAATTTTGCATTAAGACATAAAATGTGATGGAAAACCCTTCCTTGTAAGATCGATAAGCGGTAGAGCGTAGAGCGAGTGGGAAGTCTCAGTAGATCCAAAATTGCTCAAAGGAGATTGACAAATCCCCGTTATGGCTTGGATTTGTCAATCCAAGCCGAGCAAAAATTGGATCCACTGAGTCTATTTTTCACTCTATATCCCTAGCAGAGAAGTTCCCCTAATCTTCAAAAAAATAAATGAGTATTTCTTGTGTCAAGGTACTTTAGGGTAAAAAAAGAGGTACTTTTACCTCTACAATTTCAGTTTAAGGAGGATTATAATTTTTCTTATATTAACGTCTTGTGCTTGCTTAAACGGGCCTAAATAGAACTAAATCTTACTCATCAAAATCGGGGCGGATAGCTGTCCGCCCCTACTTCAACCTCTTCCGGTAAGACGGTATCACCCAGGAGGTATTTAATTATGAAACACCTAAAATTTTTTTGGCTCGCCGTTGGTTTGATGGTGGCAGCTTTGGTCAGTATCGCATGTGCCAGTCAAAGCCAACAACCGAAGGTAATAACGATTGGGGTCATTAATCGAGTTCCGGGACTTAACCCGGTCGTTGATGGGTTTAAAGCTAAAATGACCGAGTTGGGTTACGTTGAAGGGCAAAATGTCAACTATATCTATGAGGGGGCTATTACCGATACGGCCAAAGTGGCCCCGTATGCCCAGAAACTGGCCGAGTCTAAAGTTGATTTGATTATGGCCGTTACCCGGACGGCGGCCAATGCGGCCCAGCAAGCAACAAGCGATATCCCGATTATTTTTGCGCCGGTCATTAATCCCATTGATTCCGGCTTGGTGGACGATCTTACCAAGCCGGGGCGTAATGCAACGGGCGTGACCAATGCTGGCGGCGACCCCCCCCGCTTGCAGCGGTTTTTAGAAATAGCTCCGCAGATAAAACGGATTTACGTACCCTATAACCCTGATGACATATCCCCGGCAACTGCCTTTAAGTCAATTAGCGAGGTTGCCCAGGACCTCAAGGTAGAATTAGTGCCTTATGAGGTGCGCCAAGTAGAAGATAATACTGCGGCTATGGCTGACATTCCAGATGATGTGGACGCTGTTTTTCTGCTGCCGGATGATATGGTGATTATTCGCATCAAGGATTGGGTGGAGGCCGCCAAGCAGAAAAAATTACCCATCTCTGTGCCCCAGGTGTTCCCGGGCGCGCTCATGAGTTTCTGCTTCGACTCCTTTATCATGGGACAGCAATCCGCCCGGCTGGCCGACAAGGTTTTAAAAGGAGCAAAACCCGGCGATTTACCGGTTGAGAACGCCGAACTCTTTTTGACCATTGACTTAAAAACCGCTAAGGCTATTGGTTTAAAGATCCCTGATGCGGTTTTAGAGAAAGCCCACACCCTTATCCGTGAATAATTCAATAGTTCGTACCAGAGGCCGGACAGATGAATAAAGGATTGACAACCCCAGAGAGGCCTGATTATGCCTAAAAGTTTGCGAGCACGTCTCACCCTAATTTTGGTTGTAGTAGCGGTGGTGCCGCTTTTGTTTTTGGCCGGGTTGATTGCCTGGCGAAGCTTTGCTGCTATGCAAGACCAGGCCATCGCCTTACAGCAGGCTATTACCCGCCAGTTGGCGGCTGAAGTGGGCGCTTTTTTAAACCAACGACAAAATGAGTTAGAGATGCTGGTGGAACTCCGCGGGTTAGGCAAACTTGACCAGCCGGCCCAGCGAGACATATTAGCCAGTTTATTGGCCAAACAGCCGGCCTACCAGCAGCTAACCCTCCTCGATCAGGACGGCCAGGAACGAATCCGGCTGTCGCGTTCCGGGGTGGTAACGGAGAAAGACCTGACGAGCCAGGCCGATAGCGAGGTTTTCTTACAGCCAATAAACAGCGGTGAAATTTACTATAGCCCGGTATGGTTTGATGAGACCATTCGTGAACCGTTGATGACCCTGGCTATCCCGTTGATTGATCTCCAAAGCGGCCAGGCTACTGCTGTGTTGTTGGCTGAATTACGTTTCAACCTGGTCGGGGACCTGGTAGCCAATTTTAGCGGCGGTAAGTATGCCTACGTGGTAGACCGCCAGGGTATGGTGGTGGCCCACAGCGACCCCTCGCTTGTGTTAGGACAAACCACTTTTAAGCCTCCGGTTACCGACGGCGCCGGCCGATTTAGCGGGTTGTCTGGCTCTGATGTTATCCTGGCCGCGACGCCCGTTCAGTTTGACAACCAGGAGTTGATTGCGGTGGCCGAACAACCCTATAATGAAGCAACCGCGCTGGCTACGAGTCTGCTCATCATGGTTGTATTCATCACTGTTGTCGCCCTGGTAACGGCGGTCGTCGCCGGGTTGATGATGATGCGGCAAATTATCGACCCCCTGGAAAAGTTGTCGGTAGGAGTGCGCGCGGTGCAAGCCGGCGATTTCTCCCAAACCGTCGAAGTGACCGGCCAGGACGAAATTGGCCAACTGGCCCAGGCGTTCAACTCGATGACTATACAACTTCGGCAGAGGCTCAAAGAGTTACGGCGGCTGGCTGCCGTGTTGGAGAACACCAGTGACCTGGTATCAATGGCCGACATGCAGGGGAAGATTCTCTATATCAACAACGCCGGGCTGAAGATGATGGGCCGCAGCGGGCAAGACATCACTAACCTGAGTATCTCCGACCTTCACCCGCCGGAGGAGACGCAGCGGACGTTGACCGAGCACTTGCCTATCCTCATGGAGCAAGGCAACCACACCTGGGAAAGTCAGGTGCAACACACCGACGGTTATTCTGTTCCAGTTTCTCAGGTGTCAACGGTTATTTATGATGAAATCGGTCAGCCGGAAGCGATGGCGACCATCATGCGCGATCTCTCGCTGCAGAAGCAGGCTGAGGCGGAGCGAGCACGGTTGCAGCAGGAAATTATCGAGGCTCAAAACCAGGTAATCCGAGAGCTTTCCAGCCCGGTTATTCCGCTGATGGACCGGATTATTGTAATGCCGCTTATTGGCAGCATTGACACCATGCGCGCCCGCGACATCACCCGCACCCTGCTCACAGGCATCAGCCAGCACCATGCCAAAGTGGTCATCCTGGATGTGACCGGTGTGCCCCTGGTGGATAGTGGGGTAGCCAATCACCTGAACAAAACTATCCAGGCGGCGCGGCTTAAGGGCGCGCACACTATTGTCACCGGCATCTCGGATGCTGTAGCCGAGACCATTGTGGATTTGGGAATCAGTTGGAAGGGTGTTCAAACCCTGCGCGATTTGCAAACGGGACTGGTGGCGGCGCTGAATAGCCTGGGGATCAAATTAACGTCCTCATAACGGTTTTAAATGGCCCTATCTGGCGTTGGTGGCCCGGATTGCCAAATCCGGGCCAAGCTTTTAAAATACCCGGCAAAGTTTATACTATGAAGGGGGTTTTGATGGACTATCGCATTTTGGGTTGCAGTGGCCTTAAAGTTTCTCCTCTTTGCCTGGGTACGATGAACTTTGGCGGGCCAACGCCGGAAGCAGAGGCCATCCAGATCATCAACCGTGCCCTGGAGGGGGGAATCAATTTCGTTGATACGGCCGATATTTACCATGCCGGTGAAAGTGAGCGTATCGTCGGCAAGGCGCTCAAAGAAAATGGCCGGCGTGACAAGATTGTCCTGGCGACGAAGGTTTACAACCGGATGGGCAATGGCCCCAACGACGAAGACCTGTCGCGCTATCATGTGATTAAAGCCTGCGAGGACTCGCTGCGCCGGCTGCAAACCGACCGGATCGACCTGTATCAGCTCCACCGTCCCTCGGCCTTTGTTCCTCAAGAGGAAACCCTCCGCGCCCTGGATGATTTGGTTCAGGCAGGGAAGGTGCTCTACATCGGCTCCACTACCTTTCCGGCCTGGATGATTATGGAAGGGCTGGCCATCAGTCAACAGTACGGCTGGACGCGCTATATCAGCGAGCAGCCGCCTTATAATCTACTGGATCGGCGCATCGAAAATGAACTGGTTCCCCTGGCTCTGAAATATAACTTGGCCATCATCCCCTGGTCGCCCATCGCGATGGGCATCCTGGCCGGAAAGTATCCTCCCGGCGATACCGCGCCTCCGGGTTCGCGTCTGGCCGAGGGACGGAATTTGATGAATGAGCGAGTCAACTCCCCAGGCCGGGAAATTGGAGCTAAAATGGTTGAACTGGCCCGGGAGCGGAACATGACCGCGTCGCAACTGGCCCTGTTATGGTGCAAAGACCAGCCAGGGATTACCGCGCCGATTACCGGCCCCCGGACGATGGCTCACCTGGAAGAGGCCCTACCCGTGTTGGAGATGTCTTTGCCTGACACAGACCGGCCTATTTTTGATACTCTGGTACACCCCGGTAATGCTGTAGCCGATTTCCATAATAGCGCCTGGTGGATGAAAGCGAGAATTCAATAGTAGGGGGTAAGGAGTAGGGAGTAAGGGGATCTGAATTTCTCTACTGCCTACTGCCTACTGCCTACTGCCTACTTCCTATGGGATTTACTCTTACCAAACCCTTCCCCCGTCTCTGGTCACTTGAAGCCGGCATGGCTATGGTTGTCACAGATTTACATGGCGACTGGGATGCCTATTGCCGCTATCGGGATCGTTTTGTGGATTTACAGGCCGGTGGTCAGGCCGATGGCCTCATCTTCACCGGCGACCTCATTCATCGCGAAAATCCGCAGCAGGTAGATCAATCGCTGGAGATTGTGCTTGATGTGCTGGCTCTGCAGGCCGTTTACGGGCAGGCAGTCGTCTACCTGTGCGGCAACCATGAACTACCTCATATTTATAGTATCAGTTTAGCCAAGGGGGAACAGGAGTTTACCCCGGCCTTTGAAGCCGTCTTAAGCAACTGCCAACGCCGGTCAGAAGTGATGATGTTGTTCGACTCGCTGCCGTTTTACCTGCGCACCCGGGCCGGCATAACGCTGACTCACGCCGGAGCGGCAGCTCCCCTGACTGACCCCAAAAAGGCTTCGGAACTTTTTAACTGGAGTCACAAAAATTTGCTGACTTGGGCCGAGGAATTTATGAGCCTTGAGGATGTGAAAGTCTTACGAGATGGTTACGCCAAATTGCATCATACCCCTTATGAGGCTATGGCGCGGTACTATCTGGCCGTGTCCGGTTCCGACGATCCCCGTTATAACAATTTGTTACGCGGCTTTCTGGCCAGCAGTCATCCTACGTTTGACCAGTTATTGTGGCCGGCGCTTTTTACTCGATGTGAGCAGGATTATGGGCTGAGTGATTATGCTATTTTTTTGGCTGCTATGTTGCAGGAGATTGGGCGTGACTTCTACCCGCAGCAGGTGTTGGTAGCCGGTCACATGACGCTCCGGCGGGGCGGCTACCAGGTTGTGGCTAAACGCCATGTGCGCTTGGCCAGCGCCTATCACGCCACCCCCCTTGAAGCGGGTCACTATCTACTGTTTGACACTGCCCAACCCATCAAAGGGGTTGAGGAATTATTATCAGGGTTGGGCAGTGTGTATAGCTAAGGCTAATTAACTTAAAACGCTGCTTGGGCGAAGAAACTCACAACCGGGATCGCCAGCAAGATCAACAGGATAAATACCCCGGCGATGATGCCGATAATCGCGCCAATACCAAGAGGGTGGCTAGGTTTGACCTCCTCACCGGCCGCAATTTGCTTGATTGCTTCCACCGTTTGGCGGATTAGCGCCTCGGTACTCCAGCGGTCTACCCCGACCCATTCCCAGCCCTCGGTTCGAACCGGAACCAACAATTTGGGCGCTGAGCTGGCCCTGATGGCCCCGGCGAGTTCAGGGTTAGTAGGCCCATCGGCGACAATGATGCTCCACGGCCCGACAATCAACCCTGCTTCGGCCAGTTGAGCGGCCATTGTGTTTGGACCTGCGGCCAGACCCATTGCTTCGGCTGCCGCCGCAGTCAAACCAATTGGGGTGAAACTGAGACCGGGTAATTCGCGCTGGAGTTCGTTAAGTACCGCATTGCCGAAGCGCCCATCCCCTCCATCGACAACTGCCACCCGCAACCCGGCTAGGCGCTCGACCTGATCGCGTTTCGCCAGCCGGCCGTCACCCCGCAAGGTATAACCGTGATACAACCATACGGCGACGGCAATCAAGCTAAAGGCGATGGCTTGCCCCAGGTCGCTGAGTAAATTGGTGGGGCTGGACTCGCCGAGCACCAGGCTTAACAGACGGTAAACGATGTACACCGCACCGGAGAGGACGGTGATCGTTGCCACAAAAAGAAAGAAGTATAAGTAAATTTTACGCACAATCGAGCGGCGTTCATCGGCTCCAGCCGGACCAGAGGCTTCTGCTTTCAGTTCTGCTCGTCGCCACGGTAAAATCCACACCGGCAGGCCGGCTACCAGGGCGGCGGTAAACCAGGCCAGTTCCTCTCTGAGATCGGAACCAAAAGCTGTCTCGGCCAGGGAGCGAATCAGCACGCTCAGATCACCGCTTAGGCCGACCAATAGGGCAGCCAAACCGATAGCGGCCACGAGATAGAGATATAACCGCCGGATGCCGGCCTGCCGGGGCGCTTCACGGGCTTTTTGGGCGTCGTCCCACAGAATATAGGCATGGTAAGCCCACAGCACGGCTGTTCCAATAACAATTGGCAAGGGATCACGGATATCGCCCTGCGGCGGCAAATCGAGCACTCGGCGGAAGAAACCGGCCAGAATGAAGGCGGCATTGGTGACGGCGCAAAGAACGGCGATGAAGACGGTAGCGTACAAGTAAAACTTACGCAGGGCCGACTCCCGTTCGGCTGCGCTCGATCCGTTGAAAAGGCGCTGCGCCCACTGCCAGAAAATCAGCCAGAGCGGCACACCCACGATGAGCCGGGCCGCTTCGACGGTAAAGCCCACCGCATCGAATCCGCCCACCGCCGTACCAGACCCCACCTGGAACATAACCCACCGCAGCAAGTGAATGATGGCCAGGCCGGTCATTGTTACCCCTACGGCGCTAAAGCCAAAGATGTACAACCGGCGCACGATAGCGGCGTTGCCGGTTTCCGGGACCGCCCGAGCATCTGCCGCCACGAGGCGTTGATGATAAAACCACAGCAGCCCCAGGATGACCATAGCTACCAGGCTTTGAACGATGGTTTGGCCGGGGGAAAGCTCAAAGTATTCAAAATTGCTACCTGGCCCGCCAAAGGCCAACCACAGCAAACCGGCGATCAGGTCATAAACATTCGCCACAAAAGGGCCGAGGAAAGCAGCCAGGGTGATGTAGAGATAGAGCCGGCGCAGCGGCGTTCCCCGTTCCTCCAGATCACGCCCGGCCAATCGTTGCGCCCACAGCCAATGCCCCAGGAAGATGGGCAGACCGACCACGATGACGGCAATTTGAAAGGCGATGGCGTCGGTCGGAGCGTCGTAGCCGGGTGTAACCAAATTGCGTAGCAGGGCAATAACCGCCCAGGTTACAGCTTGCAGGCTGATAGCGGAGACAAGAAATATATACCAACGACGTACAGTGGCCATCATAACCTCCTATAAACAACCCCTTGAGTCATCCCAACATGAAGCCCAATAGGTATCGGACTTGATAATCTTCCACTCCCCATTCTCCCGTTGGAGGGTCATATCGAAGGTGTTAGTATATTGGTTGCTGTCGAACAAATCTCTCCGGTGGAAGTGGGTTTCTCTGATCGAGACCGTAGCCCGGTCGCCGGCCAGGCGGGTCGAATCGACTGCCAGGGTGACAGATTGATTCTTTAAATCCTGCATCTGCCAGGAATATTCGTCCAGGTCTTTCGTGAATTTATCGACGGAGGCCGGATAGCTTTCGAGGCCGGGCGAGAGGTATTTATAGGCCCGCTCGTAATCTTCTTGCTGTAAGGCAAAGAGATAATTATGGGCCACACCTTCCGGCGTATCTTCCGGTTGATAGGTGGGTTTGGGCCGCCAGAAAGCAACCGCAAAGGCCACGCCGACCAACAAGATGATCCCGGCAATAATGCCGAGCAGGAACTTGTCGATATTTTTCATGGGGTTCTCCTCCAAAAATAGATTTGTAAGACAAGTTGCTACGCTTCGTGTGTCCCCGGCCGGCGGCAACGGATAGGCGAAGCATAGCATCTTATCCTATCAAGCATATCACTAAAAAAGGGTGGTTGTCACCTATCGAAAGTTAGGTTGGAGCTTAACTTATTGATTATAGGGGACATTAGACGGTGAAGCCAAATATTAGACTTCCACTTACAATTTCGTTACAATAATCGGCATGTCAGCCAATATACCCATCCTCCAACTCTATTTCCTGGGACCGCCCCAATTTAGCTGTAACGACCAGCCGGTTGAATTAACCAGCGCCAAAGCCGTAGCCCTGCTGGCTTACCTGGCTGCTACCCCTATGCCTCAATCCCGGGAGCGACTGCTGGATTTGTTCTGGCCCGATAGCTTGCCCGATGCCGCTCGCAAAAACCTGCGTAATACCTTGTGGGGTATCCGCAAAGCCTTCGGCGATGGCCTGTTGCAATCCGACAACGACCGCCTCAGCCTCGCCCCCTCCGTCTGGGTTGATCTCCTGATTTTTGCCGAGACTATTGTCTCTGCCCAATCTCCTATCTCCTATCTTACATCTCACATTTCCCTCTATCGCGGCCCTTTTCTGGACGGCCTGAACCTGACCGATGCGCCTGATTTTGAAATCTGGCTGACCTCAGAGCGCGAACGGCTGGGACAGCTTTACCTGCGCCATCTGACCACTCTGATCGATCTGTACCGGGCGGAACAGAACTGGCCGGAGATTATTCTGACCGCCCGCCGCGTTCTGGCTTATGATAACCTGCATGAGCCAATGTATCGCACTTTGATGGAGGCTCATGCCCGGCTGGGGGAACGTTCTGAGAGCCTGCGCCAGTATGAGGCCCTGCGGACTATTCTGACCGCCGAATTAGGCGTCGAGCCGTTGCTTGAAACTGAAGCCCTGCATACGGCAATCCTGAAGGGTGATCTCCAGCCGGTCCCCCCGCCGATCCCTAAGCAACACCCTCTACCGGGTGGACGGCCCGATAAAGTTGTTGCCGCCAAAACCCCTTCGTCTCCTTTTGTGGGCCGCCAGGTCGAACTGGCCGTTTTGACGGAAGAACTTCAGCGGGCCACAACCGGCCAGGCCCGGCTGGTCCTTATTAGTGGGGAGATGGGTATCGGCAAATCACGGTTGTGGCAGGAATGGTCGGCCAACCTGCCTCATTCAGAGGCGCTGCCCTTTCAAAGTGTGTCGCGTCTGATAACTCTGGAGACTCACTGTCTCGATGCCACTCGAACTTTACCTTTTGCGCCCTTGCTGGAATTGTTACGCCAGCCTCTGTCTCTCCAACCCCTCTTATCACCCACCAGCACCCTTCCTCCCCTCTGGCTGGCCGAAATAGCCCGGCTCCTGCCTGAAATCCGGCTGACCTGGCCTGACCTGCCAACGCCGGCCAGCCTGCCCCGCGATGAGGAACAACGCCACGTCTTTGAAGCCCTGGTGCAATACCTGCTGGCCCTGAAAGCTGACCCGCTGATCCTATTTTTTGACGATTTGCACTGGGCCGATCAGACCACCCTAACCTGGCTGGGCTATCTAACCCATCGCTTCCACCAACAACCATTATTGCTCGTGGCTACTTATCGCCCTGAAGACGCCCCACCGCCGCTGGTGCATCTCCTGGCCGGTTGGACTCGGACGGGACTAGTCCGCAAACTGGCGCTGGCCCGGCTGACGCCGGAAGAGTCAACGGCCCTGGTAGTTAAACTGGGAGGTGATCCGGCCCTGGTCGGGCGGCTGCAAGTGCAGAGTGGCGGCAATCCCTACTTTTTGTTGGAGTTGTACCAGGCTGCACCCGGTGATATTCCGCCGGTTCTGGCCGAACTGCTGCGCGCTCGCCTGGACCGGCTGCCCGATTGCGCCCAACAGGTGTTGCAAACTGCGGCCGTTCTTGAACCCGGCTTTGATTTGTTCACCTTGCGCCGTGTCAGTGGTCGCAGCGAGGAAGAAATTCTTGATGCACTCGACCAGGTCTTGCGGACGGGGCTACTCGGCGAGCGAGATAATCACTATTTTTTTGCCCACCCGCTTGTTGCTGTCGTCGTCCGAGACAGTTTGAGCAGCGCTCGTCGCGCTTTTCTCCACCGGCGAGCGGCTGAAGCGCTTGAAGCTATCTATGCCGGTCACCTGTCACCCCTCGCCGGCCGCCTGGCTAACCA
Source organism: uncultured Caldilineaceae bacterium (assembly GCA_964622215.1). Lineage (GTDB taxonomy): Bacteria > Chloroflexota > Anaerolineae > 4572-78 > J111 > DSQQ01. Next base: position 41,680 of record CAZUNT010000012.1, on the reverse strand, counting down.
TTTTACTCAGGCCGGCGACGCCATCCGTGCCGCTACGTATGCCGAAATGGCGGCCCAATATGCCCTGGCTTTGGCAGCCCCCGCCGAAGCGGTCGATTTTTATCGCCAGGCAATCGTGCTTGACCCCACGCCGCCGCGGCAAATCGGCCTGGGCCAGGCCTTACAATGGCAAGGGGATTTGACCGGAGCGCGGGCTGCCTTCGAACAGGCGCTGGCCGAATTTGAGGCGCAAGGGGATCGATTGGGCGCGGCCAGGGTTTGCCTGGAGTTGGCCGGAACTTACCTGCCGGCCGGGCGGGCCGACGAGACAGTGCGTTGGGCTGAACAGAGCTTGCGCTATCTCGGCCATCCTACCGGTCCGGCGGCCGCCCCTGCTTTGGCTGAATCACTGTCTCCTCAGCCAGTTGAAGAAGTGAGACTGGATCCGTTGGTGCATGCTTCGGCCCATCTTTTGCTCGGTTCGGGGTTGCTGGGCAGCGGGCGCCGGCTGGCCGAATTGGAAGAACATCTCACCGCCGCCAGCCGCCTGGCAGCGGAATACCACTTACCCCAGGTTGCCGCGAACAGCCGCTTTCTCCTGGGTAATTTTTTGGCCGAACGGGGTGATCTGGCGGGGGCCATCGAAGCTTTCCGCGACTCGATCCGGCTGGCCCAAACGGCTAACGATCAATACTTTGAAGTTTTGGCTCATAACAATACGGCTTATCACGCCCTGTTGGTCGGAGATGCAGCCTCGGCCCGGGAACATATCGAAACCGCGTTGATGCTGGCCGAAGCGCGTGCTTTGATCGTTCCCTTGCAATATCTATACGGGACCCGAGGTGAACTGGCCCTGGCCGAAGGAAAGTGGACCGAGGCCGAGACCTGGTTTCAACGAGGCTTGGCCGAAGCAGAGAAACACCATAACTTTGAACATATTGCCAATTACCAGGCCAAACTGAGCCGGGCTGCTCGCGGCCGGGGCGCCCTGGACAATGCCCTGATTTTGTTGGAACAGGCGCGGGAAACTACCCGGCCGTTAGCTGTACCTCATCTCCAAATTCAGTTGGAGTTGTGGCTGACCGAACTCTATCTGGAACGAGGCGAGCGAGCCGCCGCATCAGCAGCCCTGGCCCGGGCTGAGACTCGCCTGGCGGGAGGTGAACGCCGCCAGCTTCAAGCCTGGGCGGAACGATTAGAGCAAAAATTATGAAAACCCTCCTCAAATCAATCCCGTTGGTTATGATTCTGGCTTCTTTAATCCTCATCGGCGCTCAAGGGCAGGCATTCCCGCCGTTAACTTTAGAAGAGGAGGTTCGCTTGCCCGAAGAACTTCTTAATTGGGAACACGACTACCTGCAGCTAATAGCCATCGGCGTAGGTTTCGCGATTTTAACCCTGCTGGTGGGCTTTTTGGTCAGATTAGAACAGCAGTTAAAGACAACCCGCCTGGCCCTGAGCCAGCTCAATGCCAACCTGGAAACCCAGGTGCAAGAACGTACCGCTGCCCTCAGCCAGGCCAATCGCCGCCTGGAAGATGAAATTGCCGAGCGGGTTCGGGCTGAAGAAGCCCTGCTGACCGGCGAAACCCGCTATCGTCTGCTGTCAGATAATGCGCCGCTGCCGGTGACTGTGGTTGACCTGGTCACTGCTCAAATAGTCTATATCAATCCTATGGCGGCGGTGGTTTTTGAAACGACTGTGACACAAGCCCTGGGCGCCAATGTGCTGGATTACTATGTTGATCCGTTCGATCGGGAACGGCTGATCCAGCAACTCTCCGCTCAAGGTTATGCCAAAGATTTTGAAGTACGGCTCAAGAAAGAATCGGGGCAGCAATTTTGGGCATCCATTACCTCAACGCTCTCCATGTTTGAAAATCGTGCGGTGACTCACTCCGTTTATCTGGATATTACCGCGCGTAAGCGAGCTGAAGCAGAACGGGAGCAGTTGATTGCGGACCTGCAAGGGGCTTTAGCCAAAGTTAAACAATTGGAAGGGATATTGCCCATTTGTAGTTTTTGCAAGAAGATTCGGGATGAGAATGGCCGCTGGCAGGTTATGGAGGCTTATATTAGCGATCACTCTCAGGCCGAATTTAGCCACAGTTTTTGCCCGGATTGTGGCAGAAAATATTATCCGGAATATTTTTCCGGGTCAACAGAGGGATGAACCAAGTACTGTTCAGTAAATCGTTGCATCATCTCCGCCGTTCAGCCCCACAGATGTGGCAAAAGTTGCTGTCATCGCGTAGGGGTGTGCCGCAACGGTAACAAAAATTTGTGGACTCAGGGGAAGCCGCCAGGGGCTGCGGCTGGTCGGTTGATTCAACCGGCTTTGGTTTGTTGGACCGTTTGAGGCGAGATGTGACTCGCCTGGCTCTGGGTTGAGGTTGAGCTAACACCCCGTGAGTTTGCCTGGACCACCACCAATAACCCCCTACGCCGAGTAACAAAACTGCTCCTACTCCAATTAAAATGTAACCCAGGATCAAATTCTCCGGGGCAGGCGCTTCGGCTACAGCGGGCAAATCCTGAGCATGTTCCGCCGTGTTACTTCCCAAAAGCTCTGCCGACAGACTGTCGGTGCGGCGTTTATAGCCGGCTGAAAGCTTAAAAGCTTCACCACTCCCCAACCCTGCAATTTCAACCGTATCATACTTTAAGCCGTCGTGGCCGGTAAAGGTGGAAGTCGAGGGAGGGGTCATAGCAAAAGCTTCGGCCTGAGCCGGCTCCTGCACCTGAAACGTGGCCGTTTCGACCGGGTAGGGGGCCACAAAATCGAACTGAAGCTGCCGTTGTTGGCCCTCTTTCGTTAAAATCCGGGGATCGTAGTACTCCAGGTCAAACTTAGGGCTAAACGTAGAAAAAGTAATCAGGCGTGTATCACCCTCCTTTCGCCACTCAATCGACTCGCGCTGGACCTCAACCAGCACGCCGTTTTGTTCGGTAGCGACGACATGGAAATCTTCAACGTAGCCGGGTAATTGAAAGGTCAATTTGGTAGGTAGCGCTGTTGCTGCGCCCAACTCGCCCCGGTAAATGACCAGTGTTTCGGGCCGGTCAAATTCCGGCCAGAGTTCAATCTGCAAACTTTTGAGTTGAACGGGCGGTGATTGAGCTAAGGCCGCCGCTTGCCCCCCAAGTAATAGAATAAAAATTAGCAGGATTTTTCTAAGCATCATTTTGCCTGACCCAGATTCAGCGTAGCAGAGGCATCCCCATGCCTCTGTGGGCGGCATAGGGATACCGCGCTACGGCAAAATTGCGATTTACTGAGCCTCGATTGTACCGCAAAAATTGTGCCGCGCAAGAGGTAATCCGTGTCGGCTACGAGTCCACCATTACCCCAATTATCCCATTGAATCTCCTCTTGACCGGTGTTATAGTAAGGTAACTACTCAGGCTATCCCAAATTGAGTATACCTGACCGCCGACTGTCGACTGCTGACCGCCGAAAAGACAGGTTACAGGGCGAATTATGGCGGTCGGCGGTCTGCCGTCGACGGTCGTGGGGGTAGGATTGAGTAGTTACAATTGTACCTTAAAATACCGCCAGCGACGCCGTTCGCTTTCTATCAGAAACCGGGAGCTGCCGCATGGATAAACAACGGTCTACGCAGATGCCCTATCGCCCTCAAAATGACCCACGCCAGGCGCGCCGAGGAATCTACCCGGCCAACCATCAGCCGCCCCCCCCCCTTCCCCCAAACCGGTCAGGCCAGGCCATCCCGATTTTGCTGGGCGGGTTAATCCTGCTGCAAGTGATAACACTGGTAGCGGCTCTGGTGGTCGCCTGGCCAGACCATGACTCAACTAACCCCCAGGAGCGAGTTGTTGTGCTGCCTACCTCAGTTCCCGCTACGCCTTCCCCTGTGCCGACCCCGGTTACACCGCCTTACGAGTCATCGCCTCAGCCGAGTGTTGTTTTGCCCACTCCGTCTATCTCCCCCACCGACGAGGGCCACAACTCAGCCAATCCTCCTAAACCACCGGCCCTCAAACTGCGAGGGCTGGAAATTACCCAGGGTATTCAGGTCTTTAATGAACCGGAACTACCTCGCTGCAATCCCAACCCCACGTATCCCGATTATATCTTTTGCAATAATTCAATCCCTCTGGTCGCCGGACGACACACCCTGGTGCGGGTCTACCCTGCCTGCTCTGACTCATGCCCCACCACCGATACCGTTGTGCGGTTGCGTTTATTTAAGGATGGTCAAGAGAAAGGCAGTCTGACTCGCTCGCTGCCGGCGGCTACCTTGCAGCAAATTAACACTTTAGCTATGCCGGAGTTGCGCCTGAGCCTGGATAAGTCGGTCAATTTTGAGTTCTTTCCACCCCCGGATTGGCTGGTGGGCCAAGTTTCCTTGGCCGTTGAAGCCCTGCCCCAGGGCGAAATGGCCCGAGCGCCGGCTACGCTTACCCTGGTTGAGGAATTTGCGGTACGTAAGCCGCTACGAGTGGCTTATTTACCTATTACCTACCAGGGTTTGGCGCCGGCGGAACCGGCCAATGTTGATTATTGGTTGGCCCGGATGTACCCCGTGCCTGGCGTCCAATATTATCGCCTGCCCGTACCCGACCTGACTTGGGAAGGTGAATTGAATAAAGGGGAAATCCTCCGTAAATTACTCTACACCTACTGGCTTTATGTGCAGAGCCAACCTGCCGAAAAGTGGCCGGATCAGCTTTTTGGCTGGCTGCCCCAACAGGTTTACAATGGCGGCGCATCGGACCCCGCATGGTGTTCTAATTGCACCGGGGCGCATTCCAGCCGGGTGGCTTTTGGCGGGGTGCGTCCAGAACTAGACATTGGTGGACCACGTATCTTAGCCCACGAAATCGCGCACAACCTCGGCGCACTGCACGCTTGGTCGCCCACTCAGCGCGAGGATGCCGCTTGCTTTAAAGCCGAAGGGGCCGATATCTGGGTTGATCCTGACTGGCCCTATGCTCAGACGCCGCATATCCAGGAAGTTGGGATTGACCTGTACAGTAATCCAGCGGTTATTTACCCACCCTCGGTTTATGATATGATGGCTTACTGTAGCCAGCCCTGGATTTCACCGTATAGCTATCGCAAAATTTTCAATAGTCCTTTGTTACAGCCTGATCTAAACCTGGCCCAGCCCCTCACCTTTGCTCAACCGCAGCCAGGATCAAGCAGAGCGGCAGCCCTGGTCGTGAGCGGGGTGATTTACCCTGATGGCACAGTCTCCCAACCGGAGGTGGTGCAGCTTGACGGCAGCACCTTTGCTCATGTAGCCGGGTTTAACCCCCCACCGGGTGATGATTATTGCCTCGAAGTGCAGGCGAACGACCAAACCAGCCTAGCCCGATACTGCTTCGAGGTAGGTTTTGTCGACGTGGAGACCGGCCTGCCGGCCACCGAACCCAGCCCCTTCTTTATCACTTTGCCTGATGTTGACCCCCACGCCGCCGCTAAAGTCACCCTTAGCAAAAACCAAATACCCGTAGCTTCGTTGACCCCCAGTGACCATAGCCCTCAAATTTCTCTGGTTTTCCCAACCGGCGGCGAAACCCTGGCCGGGTTACAGACCATCACCTGGCAGGCTAATGACGCTGACGGTGGCTCGCTGGTTTATGATCTGCTTTATAGCTCCGATAAGGGCCAGAGTTGGTTCCCGCTGGCGGTGCGGCTCCACCAGACACAGTACACGCTTCACATGGCCCAACTTCCCGGAGGACCTGCCGGGATCATTCGGGTCATTGCCAGTGATGGATTCCATTCTGACTTCGCTCAATCTGATATTATGGTTGACCAGGGTAGGGTAGTGGATGTAAAATAATATCCATCTAATGATCTGACCCAAGCAATCTGCAACGTTTGCTGGTCAAAACCATGTGGATTATTCCGAAAAACCTGCACGAAGCTAACCCTGTTCTATCGGCTATCCGGCCCATTCCCGCCTTTTTCCTGCGACCCCGGTATATTTTTCAAACTTATCGTCGTAGTTTTTTCCAGCCCGACCTGGTCGCCGGTTTGACGGTCGCTGTGGTGTTATTACCGCAAGCAATTGTCTTTGCCCTGCTGGCCGGATTACCGCCTCAAATGGGTCTTTATGCGGCTATTGTCGTCGCCATCGTAGGGGGGGTGTGGGGAGCATCCTATCATTTGCATAGCGGCCCAACAAATACCGCCTCTATTTTGACCTTAGCCGCTCTGGCCCCGTTGGCTGCGCCCGGTTCACCGGAATTTATCGCCGGAGCCGGGCTGCTGGCTGTGATGGTGGGCGTATTTCGGTTGGCGATGGGCCTGGCGCGTTTGGGGATGCTGGTCACTTTTGTGTCCGACTCGGTCATCATTGGGTTTACGGCCGGGGCAGGGGTGTTAATTGGGATTGGCGAGATGGATTCTTTATTGCGCCTGGAATTCTCTGCGCCGCCGGGTTTGATTAATACGATCAAAAACATATTTCTTCATTTATTAGATACCCATTTGCTCAGCTTTGGCCTGGGGTTGGGTACGCTGATCTTAATCCTGGTCTTGCGGCAATTTAACCCCAAATGGCCGGGGCAGCTTATTGCCCTGGCTGTGGGCGCGGCGCTGGTAGCCATATTTCGTCTTGATCAGTATGGGGTTAAAATTATCGGCGAACTACCCCGGAGTCTACCTCCCCTGGCTCAATTGCCTCTTTTTGATTTTGAATTGATTGGCCAGTTATCCATCGGCGCGTTGGCCATAGCCGCCATTGGATTGGTGGAGGCAACTTCCATCGCCCGCTCCATTGCCAGCCAATCGGGCCAGTACCTGGACAGTAACCAGGAATTCGTGGGGCAGGGCCTGGCCAACATCGCCTCCGGATTTTTGTCGGGTTACCCTTGCTCCGGTTCATTCAATCGTTCGGCCCTCAACTACGAAGCCGGCGCGCAGACGCCGCTGGCCAGTGTTTTTTCCGGCCTGTTTGTCCTGATCGCCATGTTTGTCTTGGCGCCCCTGGTCGCTTATGTTCCCCGCGCTGCTCTGGCCAGCCTGCTGATTCTGGCCGCTTACGGGATGATCGATCGCAAAGAGATGGGACGCATCTGGCGTGGGGCGCGCGGTGATGCCCTGATCATGATTGTCACCCTGCTGGCTACCCTATTTTTGCCGCTCCAGTTTGCCGTCCTGACCGGAATTTTAATGTCGCTGGCCTATTACATCTTGAAGACCAGTACGCCTCATGTGCAGGCTGTTTTGCCTGATGAAGCTTTCAAACATTTCATTTATCAGCCCAACAAGTCCCAATGTCCGCAACTGGGTATTCTAAAAATTTCGGGGGATTTGTATTTTGGTGCGGTTAGCCACGTCGAAGAAGCTATCCGCCAGCATCTGACCAAAAATCCGCGCCAGCGATTTTTGCTCTTGCGCATGCACGGCGTCAACCAGTGCGATATCAGCGGTATTCATATGCTCGAGTCCATCATGCGGGTGTGCCGGGAGCAGGGAGGCGATTTATTTTTGATGAGAGTGCAAGAGCCGATTTACCGACGGATGGAGGCTACCGGCTTTTGCGCTCAACTGGGAGTCGATCACTTTTTGCAAGAGGATTATGCGATTGAGTATCTTTTTTATAAGATCCTCGATCCGGCGATTTGTGTTTATGAATGTGAGGTGCGAGCTTTTAAAGAATGTCAAAACTTGCCCAAACGCTCCCTTAAAGAGATGATTCCTATCCGTACCGTTTTTCCCACCGGTAGTGTCCCAGAAATAACCCCCCAGGAGTTGTGGCACAAATTAATGCACAGTGACACTCCCCCTGTGGTGATTGACGTGCGCGAACCTCGTGAATTTAAGCAGGGCCATATTCCCCAGGCCCAGCTCATCCCCCTCCCCAAGCTCCTCTTAGATAAACAAGAGTTGCCGGACAACCGTGAAATCGTGCTGGTCTGCCGGGGTGGACGGCGGAGTACTCGAGCCGCTTATATGCTGCAGGAAAATCGCAATGGTTACAAAGTGCGGGTTCTAAAAGGCGGAATGCTCGCCTGGGAAGCCGCCAAGCTGCTTGAAGCGATTGATATTTGAAGGGGAGAGAAAAATGTATGAACATCCTTTTCGCAATATTGGCCTGGATTTGGTCAGGGTTACCGAAACTACGGCGCTGGCGGCGGGCCGCTGGTTAGGATTGGGCAACCGCCTGGGCGCGCACCGGGCGGCTACAGAGGCCATGGCCGAGGCCCTGATGAGTGTCGATATTGATGGACGTATTGTCATCGGCGAAGAGGGCCGGTTAGGTGAACATACGCCTCTGGATAGCGGCCAGAAGGTGGGTACGGGCAACGGCCCCGAGGTGGATGTGGTCGTCGACCCGATTGATGGAACTGATTCGGTGGTACGAGGGTATTCCGGGGCAATTTCCGTGGTCAGCGTGGCCCCGCGTGGCTCCATGTGGTCTTCCGCTCCAGCTATTTACATGGAAAAAATTATCGTTGACCGGGAAGCGGCCGGTTTCCTGGTGCCAGAGTGCATGGATGCTCCCGCGGCCTGGACCCTGGCCTTAGTGGCCCGCGTTAAAAACAAGGCGGTGCGTGATCTGCAAATAATCGTGCTAGATCGGCCTCGCCATTACGACTTGATTGAGGAAATTCGTATGGCCGGAGCGCGAGTTCTGCTGCGTTCCGATGGCGATACGGCAGGAGCGCTTATTGCCGTTACCCCCGGTGTTGGGGCGGATATGCTGATGGGGGTTGGTGGTGTGCCGGAGGGGGTGACTGCTGCGTGTGCAGTCAAAGCGATGGGGGGAACGATGTTGGGGCGCTTATCTCCCCAAAGTGATGAAGAGCGAGCGGCTATTGATGCAGCCGGGCTTGATTCTAAACGTATTCTGAGCTGCAACGAGCTGGTGTCCGGTGATCAGATTTTCTTCGCCGCTACGGGTGTTACTGATGGACCTCTGCTGGTCGGGGTTAAGTATCATGGCCATGTAGCCAACACCCATTCCTTGCTGATCCGGTCTGAAACCAAAGTGCGTCGAATCATTCAGGCCGAGCACATCCTCAAGTAAAAAGACCATCAATTACTTGACGAAGTTCGAGTTAACATGGTATATTATATTGTCCCCACCGGGGGAGGCCATCTTAAGGATTTTTATTTCTGAAGAGGGGCGTCAACTTTGATGTCCCTCTTTATAAATGCCACATTATAGTGAGCAAGCACCGATTTCTCTAAGGAGTAGAGGGAGAACAACTTATAAGCACCAAAGAGGAACGCAGAATTAATGAGGAGATCACCGCGCCCGAAGTTCGTTTGATTGACGGGGAAGGTAAGCAACTAGGGGTGATGGAAACACGCAGGGCTGTAGCCATTGCCCTTGAGCAGGGGACCGATTTGGTTGAAGTTGCTCCAAATGCTAATCCACCCGTCTGTCGCTTGATGAATTACGGTAAGTTTCTGTATGAAGCCCAGAAACGGGAACGTGATGCGCGGAAGTCGCAGGCCAAAGTAGAAATCAAAGAGATTCGGCTGCGCCCCAAAACCGGCGAACATGACATCAGCTACAAGTTACGGAATGCTCGCAAATTCCTGGAACAAGGCGCTAAAGTCAAAGTACGTATCCGTTTCCGGGGGCGGGAAATTACCCATCCCGAAGTAGCCAAAGAACTGTTAGTTCGGGTGGCGGAAGAATTAAATGATGTCGCCCTGGTTGAAAAGAAGCCTTCTATGGAAGGCAACACGATGTTGATGATCCTGGGACCGCAGTCTTGATGACGGCAAAAGTGACTTAGCCCAACGCTTGGTCCACATTGAAATTACACTTGGGTAGGGGCAGGCTTTGTCCCCCACGGGTTTTGTCTGAGCTTAAACCCAGACTTCAATCCGAAGAGACTAAAACCTGCCCCTATCCCTGCTGAGATTAAAAAGAAGGAAAGATCAAAATGCCCAAGTTGAAAACACACAAAGCAACTGCCAAACGTTTCAAATATACGGGTTCTGGTAAACTGGTGCGCACCAAAATTGGCAAGAGCCACTTGCGCCGTAAAAAGAACAAGCGAGTGAAGGTTTTGTTTGATACCATGCTCGAAGTAAACGAGGCAAGCACCCGCCAGCGGGTGCAGCGGCTTATTCCCTATGCCGGTAAAGGTAACTAGAGGTGTATTGTGAGAGTTAAAGGCGGACCTCAAACCCAACGCAGACATAAAAAGATATTGGCCCTTACCAAAGGCCAGCGCGGCAGTAAGCATCGTCTCTTCAAGCGAGCCAACGAAGCGATGATGAAATCGCTCTCGTATGCTTACCGCGACCGCCGCAACCGCAAGCGCGAATTCCGCGCCTTATGGATTACCCGCATCAACGCGGCGACTCGCCAAAGCGACATGAGCTACAGCCAGTTTATGTACGGCCTCAAACAGGCCGGAGTTGAGCTGGATCGTAAAGCTTTGGCCGACATCGCCGTTCGTGATATGGCGGCCTTTAATGAGTTAGTGGCTACGGCCAAAGCGGCGTTGTAAGACGACCGCGGACCGCGGACGGCAGACCGCCGCAAAAGAGACGGGTGTGTCTCCCGGTGACGATAAAATGAAAAGACGGGATAAAAATCCCGTCTTTTTGATTCCATCCTTGTTACTAAGAAGGTTTGGCTATCTCCCAAACTAACCCTAATCCCAAACAGGTGGGGTATACTCGCCTCCACGCGGCCACCTGCTCAAAAGAGCGTTAAAGTCTTCTTGAGTAATTTTACTCAGGCCGTGTTTTTTAAAGGATTGCAAAAAATCCGCCGCATCCCCTTCAATCTTCATCTTCTCAAACGTGGACTTTTACCGGAGCATAAGCGCCGTCCGTATATCTAACCCGGTTATCCCAAACCATAAAACCAACGCTGCCCGCATCAAAACAGCCCTTAATCTGGGCCTGGATTTCCTCTTTGCCGTAAACCCGTTTGTCAAAGCGATAATCCGGGAAATCCTGAACCCAGGGACGCACCGCGCAGCCGAGAGAAGCTACCCGGCTCACCGCTCGATGGGCGCTCTCATAAACGACTTCATAGGGGTAGGCGACGGCCATTTTGTAGCCGGGTATGCCGCTGCCGAAGGTAGAGGGGTAAAGCATGGGGCAAAGGGTATCCAAATACTGCCCCATCCGCTCAATGTCCTGGCCAATCAGGGAATCATCCTTACGCCAGGAGGTATACCCCAGCGTATCAGCCGCCACTTTAACCCCATAGGGTCGGAGTTGGCCGCGAGCCGAACTCAAGAAGCCGGTAACGGCAGCCACTCGCGCCTCCCGCGTTGCCTCTTGTGAGAACTGTAAAACGCCGATCTGGCTGGGGCTGGGAAAGCGTACATGGCTAAATAAAATTTCGTCAAAGCCCAGTTGCGCCGCTTCGACGGCGATTTGGATGTTGTAGTCCCACACCGGCTGGAGGAAGGGGTCATTCCAACTCAAGTACTCCTGGTCCGGCAGCGCCTCGGCCACATTGCCCACCTTGATAGCATATTCCGGGTAGTTTTTGGTCAGAAGACTATCCTTAAAAGTAACAATCCGGGCTATGGTATAAATTTTCTGGGCTTTGAACTGGTCTATCAACAAGTCAAAATCCTTAGCCAAGGGCCGGGCAGCGCCAATTTCATGGGCTAAGGAAATTTGAGTAGGGTAACTCATCAAGCCGTCATCACTCTTAACGTCAATTACCACCGCATTGAATTCGGTGGAATCCAGCAGTTGAAAAACTCGCTGGCGGGTGTCGGGATGGCCTACGGCGAAATAACTGACGTAAAGCGCGCGCACGGCGTCGGCCGGACCGTAGGGTGGAAAGGTCGGATCGACGACGGCAAAGGTGGGCGGGGCGAAGGAAGGCTTAACCGGCGCTTCAAGAACCGGTGTTGTCGGTGTAGTCACGCGGGGAATTATCAATTGTTGCCCAACCCGGATCATATCCGGTTGTTCAATCTGGTTAGCTTCAATAATCTGCTCTACGGTCACGCCATAGCGGTTGGCAATCCCGTGGAGGGTATCACCCCTGGTAATGGTGTAGGTGAAGTATTGATCCGGCGGCAGGGTAACGGGAGGCAAAGGCTGAGGTTCGACTACGGGTGCGGGTTGAGGTCTGGTGGGTGAATAGCCGGGAATAACCAGTTTTTGTCCGGCAAAGAGACGTTCGTCGGTCAGACTATTGACTTCAATTAACTGGTCAACGGTGACGTCATAGCGCCGGGCAATGGAACTCAACGTGTCACCATGCTGCACCTCGTAACGGAAAACCAGATCTTGCTCTGGGGCAGCCGGTCGTGGCTCCGTCACCGCAATGACCGGTGGCGCAACAACCGCTTCGACCGGTGGAGGCGCAACCGCAGGCCGTTCTTCGACTACCTGCTCCTCTACTGGAGCCACTGCTTCGGCGGGTGGAGGTAATTCTTCACGGGGTGGGGCGACGACGAGGGTGGGGCGTGTATCCGCTACAGGCGAAACCGGGGCGGCAGGAACTGCCGGAGGTGATACCGGCGGGGGGGAAATTACCGGAGGCAAAACTGGCGCAGCGGGCGCCTCAGCCGGGGCCTCTGGCTCGACGATTTCGGGGGCAGGGGCAGGCGCTTCCGGGGCTGGTTGTAATCGAGTCAGCGGGCCAGAGGCCGGATCCCAATTGGCAGGGGGAATGATCAGGGTTTGGCCCGGCTGGAGCGTTTCTGGCTGCTCAACCCCATTGGCTTTGGCAATACGTTCATAATGGACGTTGAATTTGCGGGCGACCGAAAAAAGGGTATCGCCTTTTTGCAGGGTATATTCTCTGGGGCTGACTTCTGCGCCAATCAAATACTCATAGCCTGGCGGTGGTTCGGCCCCAAGCCAAACCATAAAGCGAATATATAAATCGTATAGAGTACCGGTAATCCCACCCATCGGCTTGCCTCGACCTTAAGGATGAAAGTCGAGTTAATTATACCACAGAAGATATATCAATTCAACATAATCATAAGCGTTATAGGTGTGGACGGCATGGGGTTGCCGTCTTACGGAAATGTGGACCTACCGCGTCTGGTGTGCCAAAAAAAAAGGCGACATCCTGGCCAAAGCCTTGGATGTCGCCCGTGATGATAACTACTCAGCCTGACACGGGTTTTTATACGGATACACGGATTAAGTCAGCCATGCTTTACATCCGTGTATTCGTGTTCAAATCCGTGTCGAGCTCGGCTGAAACTCCTACCCCTGAGTAGTTTTGTAGGCAAACGGTTATTCTGTTTTTCCACCCTCAGTTTGAGCGCGGATTAAATTGCTCAGATTGGCCAGCATATCAATGGGTACGGGAAAAATAATCGTCGAATTTTTCTCGACGGCAATTTCGGTCAGCGTTTGCAGGTAACGTAGTTGCAGGGTCGCCGATTGGCTGCCTATGACCTGGGCCGCTTCAGCTAGCTGCTTGGAAGCCTCAAACTCACCTTCGGCGTGGATGATTTTGGCCCGCTTCTCGCGCTCGGCCTCGGCCTGCTTGGCCATGGCCCGCTGCATAGTTTGGGGCAACTCCACATCTTTAACTTCGACGATAGACACTTTAATACCCCAGGGTTCGGTTTGCTCGTCGATAATTTTCTGGAGTTGTTCGTTGACCTTTTCACGATGAGCCAGCAGATCATCCAGCTCGCTCTGGCCGATGACATTACGCAGTGTGGTTTGGGCAATCAGCCAGGTGGCCCGGCGATAATCTTCAACCTGGATAATTGCTTTACCAGGGTCAAGCACGCGGAAGTAAACCACCGCATTGACCTTGATGGTGACATTATCGCGGGTGATACATTCCTGGGCTGGCACGTCCAGGGTAACGGTGCGCAAGTCTACCTTGACCATCCGGTCAATGAAGGGCACGATAAAAAAGATTCCTGGCCCCCTGGCTCCCGCAAAGCGCCCCAGCCGAAAGATAACGCCCCGCTCGTATTCCTGCACAATCCTGACGGAAGAAAAAACCAGGAAGAGCAGGATGAGACCGATGAAACCCAAACACGGAATTAAGCCTAGTAAAGCTTCCATAAAGTTGTCTCCTTAATTTTGAGTTAGAACTGAATTTTGAGTAATTTTTATGATTTACTTAACACGCAACACGCAAGACGACATTCCTATCTGGTTTTCAAATTCCCCTACGGACATACTCCAATTTGATCAATGAAAGCGAGCTAACTTTATCCTTACAACACCCTCTCAGGCCGGGATGAGTCGCCGGATGGCACTGGGGATGTCTTGTCCCCGCTCAATATGGAAGCGAATAAGACGGCGGCTATTTTCTTGCAGAGCGTTGTAATCTCCTTGGGCCTGGGCTGCATGCAGAATGGCGAAGGTGTACTTTTCGCCCGGAATTTCGACATCGGTGGCCGGGGTATGGGTAATCTGGATGAACAGACCCTTGTTGCCGTCGCCCTTGTGTAGTTGGCCGGTTGAGTGCAGGAAGCGGGGGCCATAGCCAACCGTCGTGGCGGCGCGGAGACCGTTACGCAGGCGCAGACGTAGCTCATTCAAGGCCGCATCGATTTCAGGTTGATAAGGCAGGTAGGCCATTATCGCTACATAATCGCCGGGGCGGAAGTGGGTCAAAAATGCCTTGAGACAGTCGGCCACCGTTTCACCCATTGCCGGCCCGTAGACATCGATATCATCATAATCCAGGGTGGGGGTCGCGGCCGGCAGTTGGTCGCTGCGCTCGAACTCGGCCATTAATTCGCGGGCCTTGATTTTTGCCAACTCCACGTTGGGCTGGTCAAACGGGTTGATCTTGAGGATCGCTCCGGCGGCCGCCGTAGCCATTTCCCAGCGGAAGAACTCCTGCCCCATATCTTCCAACTCGTCCATCTGGATGGTAATAACGGGCTGCCCGCCTGCCGCCAGGACGCTGATTTTACCGTCTAACTCAACATTGTCATCCCCGGCCAGCCGCAGGTAAACCACGAGGCGATCATGGGCGTAGAAAACCGGCTCGGCGATGGCTTCATCGGCTACGGGCAAAATACCGACGCCGTGCTTGCCGGTGCTTTCGGCGACCAGTTGCTCCACCCAAACCCCAAAGGCAGCAAGTTTGGGCGAGGTAAAAAGGGTGACTTTATCTCGTCCGGCCAGGGCCAGTTCACCCATCACTGCGCCCAGTTCTAAACCGGGATTTTGAGGGGCGCTGTTGCGGCAGGCATCGGCCATATTATTCGCCCGGCGCAGAAGTTTGGGCAAATCCACGCCGACGAGGGCCGCCGGAACCAGACCGAAGTAGGTCAGGGCTGAGTAGCGTCCACCCACGTCTGGCGGCGTCGAGAAGACCCGGCGGAATTTCTTCTCCAGGGCCAACTTCTCCAGGCCCGAACCGGGGTCGGTCAGGGCGATAAAGTTCTGGCCGGGGTTATCCTTGACCTGGCTAACTTTTTGATAGAAATATTTGAAGGCGGAGAGGGTTTCAATCGTCCCACCCGACTTGCTGGAGACCAGAAAGAGGGTCTTGGCCGGATTGGCCAGGCCAGAGGCCACCTCGGCTACCTGGAGTGGGTTAGTGCTGTCCAGGACGGTGAGCGGCAGGCCGCCCCCTCCCCGACCCTCCCCCTCCGAGGGAGAAGGAGAATAGAATGTTCTCATAAATACTTCGGGGGCCAGGCTGCTGCCGCCCATACCCAGCAAAACGACCTGTTGAAAACCGGCTGCTTTGATTTCCTGGGCAAAAGCGGCCAGGTTGTCCACCTCGGCCAGCATGTCCCGGCCAATAGTGAGCCAGCCCAGGCGGTTGGTCAATTCTGAGGTTTCGGCTGCTTTGGCCGGATCAGCTACCCAAACCGTACCATCCTTGTCCCAGATTCGATTCGCCACTTTGGCCGCTGCCCAGGCTTTCAACCGCATCTCAACCACGGCTTGGTAGTTAGCCAAATCCAAAGTCATCGGGCTAACCATCTGGCAGACGATGGCTTCCCGCTTGTTTTCCAGCGCTCTGAGGAGATCAACAAACGAGTTGGCAAAGGCCTTGACCCCGTCAACCTGCAATTTATCCATGGCCGCATCATAGTCGATGCCAAACTCTTTCAACCGCTCCAACATAGCCGGGGCTTCATTCAAGCCTTCTTCCAGGCTAGGCCGAACCTGGCCGTGATCCTTAAGACCCTTGAGGGTGGCCGGAGGAGCCGTATCAACCGTCACCGGGCCGATGAGCTCCTCGGCATAGAGGACATCCCGGTATTTGGGGTTTTTGGTGCTGGTGCTGGCCCATAAGACGCGCTGCGCTCGCGCCCCTTTTTCGGCCAACTTCTGGAAACGTTCGCCGCCAAAAATTTCTTTGAACTCTTTATAGGCTGCTTTGGCGTTGGCAATGGCCATTTTACCCTGCAAAGTGATAGCTTCCGGCTTACCCGTTTCTTCGAGCAATTTATCCAGCAGCGTATCTACCCGGCTGACGAAGAAAGAGGCCACCGAAGCAACCCCGCTCAGGTTGCCGCCCGCAGTGTCTAGCTTCTCCAAACCGGCGATGTAAGCGTTGGTGACATCGATATAATTTTGCAGCGAGAACATCATGGTCACGTTAACGTTGATGCCGGAACCAATCACCTCGGTGATGGCCGGCAGGCCCGCCGCTGTAGCCGGAATTTTAATCATCAAATTGGGGCGGTTGACCGTTTCAAACAAACGCTTGGCCTCGGCAATGGTGCCTGCGGTATCATCGGCCAGGAAGGGCGAAACCTCCAGGCTAATGTAGCCATCCACGCCATGGGTACGTTCGTAGACCGGCTGCAAAACATCAGCCGCGCCTTGAATGTCTTTTATCGCCAGGGCTTCAAACAGATCTGTCACCGGAATGGTCGGATTTTGGCTGACGACTTCATGAATCTGGGCATCGTACATTTCGCTGCCGCTGATCGCTTTTTGAAAGATGGTGGGGTTGGAAGTAACGCCCAGGATGTAATCTTCGGCGATTAATCGAGCCAGCTCCCCCTCGGTAATCATGCGGCGCTCGATGTTGTCATACCACAACGATTGACCCAACTCAGTTATTTGTTTTAATGGATTTTGGGACATTAGTAATTCCTTTCATTAAAATAATGAAGAAATAAGAAGTTCTTATTTTTATGTTCTTCCATACAACGGAATCGCTGCCCCATTAATCGCCACGGCCTCATCGCTGGCTAAAAACAGCAAAGTGGCGGCGATTTCGGCAGGTTGGACCCATTTGCTGAAGTCGGCGTTCGGTGAGCTTTTGCGGTTGGCTTCCGTATCAATCATGCCGGGGAGGATGGCGTTAACGGTGATACCATAATCCTGTACCTCGGCAGCCAGCGACTCGGTCAGGCGGAGTACCGCTGCTTTGCTGATGGCATAGGCGCTATAACGGGGGCGACCATGCAGTGCATCACGTGAGCCAAAGTTAACAATGCGGCCCCACTGCTGAGTCATCATCGGTTTAACTGCCGCCCGGCTGAGATTGTAGGTAGTACGTAGGTTGATATCTAGCATTTTGTTCAAGTCAGCGTCGGCGCTATCACTGACCGGCTTACCCCCGCCGAAGCCGCCGGCCAAGTTCAGCAAAATGTCAACCCGGCTAAAACGATCGACTGTGGCCGACACCACCTGTTCCGCTTCAGCCGGATCGGCCAAATTGGCAGCCAGCGGTAAAGTCCGCTCTTGACCCAACTCAGCCGCCAGCGTCTGTACCCCGATCAACCGTGAACCAACCAAGATAACAGTAGCGCCCGCTTGATAAAAGACCCGGCTAACCGTCTTTCCCAGGCCACCGCTAGCCCCACTAATAAGGGTTACTTTGCCGTCAAGTTTCATCGTAGCTCCCCCTTCTATGCTCAGTAGATCCAAAATTGGTAGGGTAGCATCCCTATGCCGCCCGCCGACGCATAGGGGTGCGCCGGCTACGGTCTCAAAAATTGGGGCTACTGATGCTTGATTTTTGAAGTATACCACAACCCTCGTGCTAAGACTAAAAATCTCAGTAGATCACAATTTTGCCGTAGCGCGGCATCCTTATGCCGCCCACAGAGGCATGGGGATGCCTCTGCTACGCTGAATCTGGGTAACAGACCCTAAAGGTTTTCAAAACCTTTAGGGTCTATATTTTGAGATTAGTTTGACAACCCCTATCGACCATGTTATATTCGCATCTGCTTGGTGTTTGTCGGCTCAAGGGGCGGCAAAGGCCAAACTTTCACGCTTCCTTTCCGGCAAATACCTATGATCCAACCAACCCACTCTATGCTTAGCGTCGGTATTGACGTGGGCACGACGACAACCCAACTGATCTTTTCCCGGCTGATTTTGGGCGGTGGGGTTGCCAGCGGCAGCCAGTCGCCCTTGAGTTTAATGCGCTCGGCCAGTATTGTGGACAAGGAAATCGTTCACTGCAGCCAGATTCACTTTACCCCCTTGAAGGGGCCGGACGAAATTGACGCGGTTGCCCTGGAGCAAATTTTACGCCAGGAATACCGGCGAGCCGGCATCCGCCCCGACCAGGTGGAAACCGGCGCGGTGATTGTCACCGGTGAAACGGCCAAAAAACGCAACGCCGATGCTATTCTAGAGGCTGTCTCCACCCTGGCGGGTGATTTTGTAGTTACTGTAGCCGGGCCGCACCTGGAGTCGATGATTTCGGGGCGTGGGGCCGGAGCCGCCGCCTATTCGCGGGAACATTACACCACCGTCACCAATGTGGATATTGGCGGCGGTTCGGCCAACAGCGCCATCTTTCGCCAGGGAGAGATGATTGCCGCCGCGGCGATGAATTATGGTGGGCGAATTCTTCAAATTGATCGGGCTAGCGGCCAGGTTCGCCACCTCGCCGACCCAGCCCGGCTAATTATCGACTACCTGGGGCTGCCGTTCCAGCTTGGCAGCCGGCCCACCCTGGCCCAATTACGCACCTTCACCGATTGTATGGCCGATTTGACAGTGTCTTTGATGGAAGGAACCAGTCACCCGCTGGGCGATAAGCTTTTGCTGACGGCTCATTCGCCGGTTTCCGGCCGAGGTACGATTTTGTTTTTCTCCGGCGGGATTGGACACTACTTTTACGAACCGCTGGTCATCAACTCGGTGGCCGATGCCGCCATTCACGGCGACGTTGGACCGCTGCTGGCCGAGTCGCTGCGGCAGTATCCAGTTATCCAGAGCTACACCATTCGCCGCCCACCCGAAACCATGCGGGCTACGGTGATGGGCGCCAGTTCGCAAACCGTCACCTTAAGTGGCAGCACCATCTGGGCCGAGGCCGAGATTCTGCCCATCCGTAATGTGCCGGTGGTGCGCGCCCATTGGCCGACCATCCCGCCGACTCGCCGGCAGGTCACGCAAGCGGTACAAGAAGCCGTGACTCGCTGGGATGTCAATCTGGCCGAGAGTCAATTTGCCCTGGCCCTGGAATTGACCTGGAAGCTGGATTTTAACTCGCTGACGGAATTGGCCGCCGGTCTGGCCGATTTTGCCCATAACCAGTTGCCCATTACCAACCCCCTTATCATCATTATCGAGCATGACTACGCTCGCGCCCTGGGCCAGGGAGTCAAAACCCTGTTCCCCCGGCATCCGCTGCTGGTTGTGGATCAGGTGGGCTTGCAGGAGGGGGATTATATTGACATCGGCCGCCCCCTGCTGGATGGGCGGGTGGTGCCGTTGAGTGTAAAGACGTTGATTTTTTATCATTGAGAGTAAATGGCGCAACATTTTGCTCAAACATACAAATTAGCCTAAAATCCAACCAACTCCTATCGGCTGAAAGGGGATAACAATGCTGTTACGTACCAAACTGTTCGGCAAAACCTATGAATTCCGCGACATCCGCGAGTTGATGGGTAAAGCCAACGAGCCGAAATCGGGAGATGAGCTGGCCGGGGTGGCTGCCGCCTCGGTAGCCGAGCGAGCGGCGGCTAAATATGTTCTGGCCGAGGTGCCCCTGGAAACCCTGCGCCAGAATCCGGCTGTGCCTTACGACCAGGATGAAGTGACCCGCGTCATTGACGACGCCGTCAACGAAACCATCTACCAGGACATCAAGGGCTGGACAATCGGCGCATTTCGAGAGTGGCTTCTATCCGACCAAACCACCGGAACAGACATCCGCCGCATAAGTAACGGCCTGACCGGCGAGATGGTAGCGGCCGTAACCAAGTTGATGTCCAATCTGGATTTAATTTACGGGGCCAGCAAAATCCGGGTTGGTTCCCACTGCCGCAATACCACCGGCCAGCCCGGCACCCTGGCCAGCCGCTGCCAGCCCAACCACCCCACCGATAACCCCGAAGGCATCCGCGCCGAAATTTACGAGGGCCTTTCTTATGGCTCCGGTGACAGCGTCATCGGCATCAATCCTGTGGATGACAGCGTCGGCAGCGTTATGCGCCTGCTCGATATGAGCTACGAGGTCATTCAAACCTGGCAAATTCCTACCCAAAACTGCCTGTTAGCTCACGTGACCACCCAAATGCAGGCGATGAAACAGGGCGCGCCGGTTGGCCTGGTCTTCCAAAGTCTGGCCGGTTCCGAGAAAGGCAACGCCAGCTTTGGGGTGGATGTCGGCATGATGGACGAAGCCTACAACATGGCCAAAAAATATTGCTGGCCTGAAGGCCCCAACTATATGTATTTTGAAACGGGACAGGGGTCGGCCCTCTCCGCCGACGCGCATAACGGCTGGGACCAATTGACCCTGGAAGCGCGTATCTACAGCCTGGCCAAACGCTGGAAACCGTACCAGGTCAACACCGTGGTTGGTTTTATTGGGCCGGAGTATTTGTACGACGCCGTACAGATCACCCGCGCCGGGTTGGAAGACCACTTTATGGGCAAGCTGACCGGCATCCCGATGGGCTGCGACGCCTGCTATACCAATCACGCCCGCGCCACCCAGAACGACATCGAAAACCTGGCCGTGCTGCTGACCGCCGCCGGCTGCAACTACTTTATGGGCGTGCCTATGGGCGACGACGTGATGCTGGCCTATCAATGCACCAGTTACCACGATGCCCCCTCGCTGCGGCAGACGCTCGGCCTGCGCCCCCTGCCGGAGTTTGAGGGCTGGATGGAAGAGTTGGGGTTGATGAAGAATGGAAGATTAACCGAGAAGGCGGGGGACCCGTCCTTTTTCTTGAGGCGATAAGGAGGTAGGGTCATGCAAGAAGCCGAAATTCAAGCCATCGTGCGGGCCGTGCTGGCCGAAATCGACAGGCGACAGGGTGGAAGTAACGGTATATCTCAAACGTTGGCAGCCTCTGGCAGAGGCGGGCTAACCATTGACCTGCCCGACCCTACCGGCGATGAGTACCGGCGCAAACCGGGTATTGCCAACCCCATTGACCCGGAGGGACTGCGCGCTCTGATGGCTACCACGCCTACTCGCATCGGGGTGGGGCGAGCCGGGCCGCGCCCGCGGACTTCCGCCTTGCTGCTCTTCCAGGCCGATCATGGCGTGACCCAGGACGCCCTGTTCCATGAAATCAACCCTAAATTATTGGAGGAGATGGGGTTATTTGTGGTCGAGAGCCGGGCCAGAGACCGGCAGGAGTACCTTAAACGGCCCGACCTGGGCCGCAAACTGACCGAGGAATCTAAGCGTCTCCTCCAGGAGCGCTGCGTCAAAAAGCCCGATGTGCAAATCTTTGTCGGCGACGGCTTGAGCGGCGCCGCCATCGAACACAACCTGGCCAAAGTGATGCCGGTCTTAAAACAAGGTCTGCAAACCGCCGGACTATCCATCGGTACGCCCTTTTTTGTCAAAAATGCCCGGGTGGGCCTGCTGAATGATGTCAACAGCGTGGTAGACGCTCAGGTTTGTGTCCTGCTGATTGGCGAGCGGCCTGGCCTGGCCCGCGCCGAGAGTATGAGCATCTACATGGGCTATCGGCCCAAACCAGACTCTACCGACGCCAACCGTGACGTTGTCTGTAATATCTACGAAGGCGGCCTGAATCCCTTAGAGGCCGGGGCGCTGGCTGTTCAACTCATTCAGAAAACGATTAAATATCAGACCAGCGGGGTTGACTTGAAATTAGTCGAAAAATCGTAAAACGTGAAAGTGTTTTTCGCATCTTTCAGGAGGAACACATTATGGCCATCCTAGACCCAATCAAAGCCGAAGTTCTGGCCGTTCGGCTCATTCCTAACCTTGACCGGGGCTTTACCGAGCAGTTGAAGACGCAATATCCCGATTTTAACCCATCTCACCGCAGCCTGGGACTGATTACGGCCACGATTGACGATGTTTTGTACGCTTCGATTGACGAAGGTACCAAAATGGCCGACGTTGAGGTCGTTTACGCCCGCTCCTTTTATGCGGGGTCGGCCCACGCTTCCGGCCCCCTCTCGGGCGAAATTATTGCTATGTTCTCCGGGCCGGACCCGGCGGAGGTACGGGCCGGGTTGAATGCTACCATCAACTACCTGGAAAATGAGGCTTGTTTCTATTCGGCCAATGAATATAACTCGCTGGCCTTCTTTGCCCATACGATTTCCAGCACCGGCTCCTATTTGTCCAAGATAGCCGCTATTCCGCGGGGGCAGGCCCTGGCTTACCTGATTGCGCCGCCCCTGGAAGCAACTTATGCCCTTGATGCCGCCATGAAAACGGCTGATGTCGAAATGCGAACCTGGTTTAACCCGCCCTCGGAAACTAATTTTTCCGGCGGCTTGTTGACCGGAACCCAAAGCGCCTGTCGATCTGCCTGCGCCGCTTTCCGCGAGGCAGTGCTAGAGGTGGCCCGAAGTCCACTCAGTTTCTAAATGACTGCCGACGGCTGACTGCCGACCACCGTAAAATCATATCATCTTTGACAGCGGTCTGTGGTCGGCGGTCTGCGGTCGTTTTAGAGGTAACTATGGTTCAAGATTATGATCGCGATCTTCAATCCATCCAGGAAGCCCGTATCCTGGCCGAGGCAGCTTATGAAGCTCAGCAGAAGTTTTTTCGCTTCAACCAGGAGCAAGTAGACCGTATCTGTGCGGCTATGGCCGATGCCGCCTACCGTGAGTCGGAGCGGTTGGGACGTTTGGCTGCCGAGGAAACCGGCTACGGCATCCCCCGGCACAAGATGCTGAAGAACCATCTGGGCAGCAAGTATGTGTGGGAGTCGATTAAAAATATCAAGACGGTTGGGGTTCTTTCCCGTGATCCGGTCAGAGGGATCATCGAAATCGGCTGGCCGATGGGGGTGGTGGCGGCTCTTAGCCCCAGCACCAACCCCACCTCGACGGTGATGTACAAAACGCTTATTGCGGTCAAGGCTCGTAACGGCATTGTCCACGCCCCCCATCCTGCGGCCTACAAGTGCTGTGGTGAAACAGCCCGGATTATGGCGATGGCTGGTGAAGCCGAAGGGATGCCGCCCGGCCTGGTAAGCTGCATGTCGAAAATTTCGCTGCCCGGTTCGCAGGAGTTGATGCGGCATAAGCGGGTGGCGGTGATTGTGGCTACCGGCGGCTCGGAGATTGTACGGGTGGCCCACAGCATGGGCAAACCGGCCTACGGGGTTGGGCCGGGCAACGTACCATGCTACGTGGACCGCAGCGCCGATATCAAAAGGGCAGCTTATTACATTGTATCCAGCAAAGCGTTTGATAACTCAGTCATTTGCGCTACCGAGCAGGCTGTCGTCGCCGACAAGCCTATTGCGGCGCAACTGCGTTTGGAGATGGAACGGCTGGGCGCGTTTTTTATCAGCCCGGACCAGGCGACGGCTTTGGCTAACGTGCTATTTAATGCCAGCGGGGTGATTTATCCTCGCAGTGTAGGGCAGACGCCGCAGAACCTGGCCCAAATGGCCGGCATCCAGGTTCCGGCAGGGGCCAAGATTCTGGTCGCGCCGCTGAGTAAAGTCGGCAAGGATGAACTTCTTTCCGGTGAGAAGTTGACCACCGTCCTGGGCTGGTACGAAGCCGACGGCTGGGAAGCAGGCTGCGAGCGCTGTATCGAGCTGATTCGTTTTGGGGGACGGGGGCACAGCGTGGTTATCCACGCCACCGACGAAAATGTCATTTTGCAATTTGGCCTGGAAAAGCCGGTCTTTCGCATTTTGGTCAATACCATGGGTACGCTTGGCTCGGTTGGGTTCACCACCAATCTGATGCCGTCGATGACCCTCGGTTCAGGCGGTATCGGCGGCTCTATTAGCGGCGACAATATCACCACGACGCACTTGCTGAATATCAAGCGGGTTGCGTATGGCGTCCACAATCCACCCGCCGAGGCGATGGTTGATGCATTTATGCCGGCCATTAGTTCCAACGGGAGTGCTGGTCCCAGCCCAATGGAAGTTGAAGCGATCGTTCGAGCGGTAATTGAGGCGGTTTTAGCCCGCAAAGGAGACTACTAACGTATGCCCAAACCTATATCAACCGGCGGTAACAAACCTCCGCCCAAAGCAGCAGATGCCAGCGCCGCCAAACCAAAACGAACGCGGCAAAAACCGTCCGCCGTCGAAGTGCAAGCCGCCAAGATACCGGCGGCAGCACCCATAGTTAATCAAACAACACCCATAAGTAAGATCGAATCTTCACAACCAAAGGAGAAAAATACAATGCCAGATATTCAAATGATAGCCTTGGGAATGGTCGAAACCAAAGGTTTAATCGGCGCAATCGAGGCCGCCGATGCGATGGTCAAGGCTGCTAATGTCAAGCTCATCGGCAGTGAGTACATTGGCGGGGGCTTTGTCACCGTTATGGTGCGTGGCGATGTGGGCGCGGTCAAGGCTGCTACCGATGCCGGTGCAGCCGCAGCCAAACGTGTCGGCGAGCTGGTTTCGGTCCATGTCATCCCGCGCCCCCACGCGGACGTGGAAATGATCCTGCCCAGCGAAAGTAAGGGTGGTTTTGGCGGTCACACCAGCTAAATATGCCAGGGAGCAGGGGGGCCAGGGAGCAGGGGAGTTAACTAAATTTCTCCTCTGCTCCCCTGCGCCTCTGCTCCCCTGCTTCTTTGTCAGAGGAGTATAAACCGTGGGACAATTCTTCACGGCGGCTGATATTCGTCGTTTGGCCCAAGAACCGGCAGGCCACTATCTCTTGCTGGCTCCGGATGACCGGATTACGCCCGAAGCTCTTGATGTAGCTCACGCCCTGGGGGTGCAAATCCACCGGGAAGGCGATGAGGCGGGTGGACAGACACTGCCCCCGTTGGTTGGCAAAAGCGCCAGACCGGGCCGGAGGTTGGTTCATGTCAAGGCCGATTCGGTGTGTTTGACGCCTTTTACTTTTAACGTTAACCAGCCGGAGATGAACATCCATGTCACCGATGTTATCACGGCGGCGCACGGGTCACCGCTGGCGGCCGGTTTTATGACTTGGGACCAGGGTTCTTTCCCCTGGACGCTCAATTATGACGAGATTGATTTTGTTATCGATGGGCAGTTGGAAGTGCGGCTTGGCAACCAGGTGATTTTGGGTAATCCCGGCGATGTGATTTACATCCCCAAAGGCAGCAACATCTTCTTTGGTTCGCCGAGTTACGCTAAGGTGTTTTACGTAACCTTCCCGGCAGATTGGGAGTCGCAAAGGTGATCGTCATCACCGAGGCCGAGCTGCGGGAGATGTGGCAGGATGGCCGGGGCGTTATCCCTCCTATGCCGGCCGACGTCCGTTTCACGCCTTCGGCTCGTGATTTTCTCAAACAGTGGGGGATCACAGTCACCTTTACTGAGATGACGGTGGACGACCGACCGCAGACCGCAGAGCAAGGCGGCAAAAATTCATCGCTTGCGACGCCCCGCTTTGTCTTTCGAGGCAAGATGGACACTCTGCATGCTCAGTTTTTGTTGGCCGCAGCCCAGGCCCGTCGCTTTAACTTGCCAGATTTGATGAATCACTTGAGTACCTTGGCTGCCTATTGCCGCGAGATTACCAGCGCCGGGTACGATGAGCGTGAAGTTGCTCCGCTACAACTGGCAGGATTGACTGAGGCCGAAATTCAAGAGGCCAGCCATTGGCCCGACCGTATCCTGGATATTGCTCACGTGACGCCTGGTTTTGACGACCATGAGCTGCTCTTGCAACTTAACCTGCTGCGCTGCCAGGTTCGGGAGACCGAATTGGCCGCCGCCAGCGCCTTCACCGGCTCAGATGGTCAGTCGACTCGACTCGATTTGATACTGGCCTTGAACCGGCTGTCTAGTGCGGTTTATTATTTGATTTTACTGTTGAAAGCAGGCAAACTCGCCTGGAAGATGCCAGGCGGATTGGGTTAGAAAAAAGGGAGTGAATCCAAACCTTGACGCTTTCCTGACCAAAGCCCAGAGGCTTATGGTTGGCGAACTTAGCAATACTAAAAAGAAGCCCAGACTTCGGTCTGGATCCCTGAAGAACAAACCGCAACCCCGTGTCCACGTGGGCGTAGACCTGGGAACGGCCTACACGGTCCTGGCGGTATTAGGCGAAACTATGCAGCCGCTGACTGGAGAATACCGCTTTGCCCAAATCGTGCGCGATGGACTGGTGGTTGACTTTCATGGGGCAATCCGCCTATTGCGCGAGTTGAAAAAAAATGTCGAGGCGCGGTTGGGATTCGAGTTGACGACTGCCGCTACCACCTATCCGCCCGGTGTTCCAATTACTGAAGTGCGAGCTACCCGTTATGTGGTCGAAACCGCCGGGTTTGAGGTTACCCACATCGTTGACGAACCCACCGCTGCCAATGCCGTTTTGCAAGTAGAAAACGGCGCGGTGGTAGACGTAGGCGGCGGCACGACCGGCATCGCTGTCTTCCGTGATGGACAGGTGATCTACACGGCTGATGAGCCAACCGGCGGCACGCATTTTTCGCTGGTTATTGCCGGAGCATTGGGGCTGGAATTTGATCAAGCCGAGGCTATAAAAAAGGATTACAAACAGCATCAGCGGCTTTTTCCTCTGATCCGGCCGGTCATGGAGAAGGTGGGAACGATTGTAGCCCGGCACATTGCCGCCCATCCGGTCGAGACTATTTATCTCGTCGGCGGAACCGCCTGTTTCACCGGCATTGATGAGGTGGTGCAAGAAGTCACTGGCGTCAAGACATTAATTCCTAACTACCCATTGTTTGTTACCCCGTTAGGGGTTGCTATGCACGATACGTAGAACGTGTTGCAAGACGACAAATAACTTGATTTGAGGTAACTATAACTATGGCAGGTGAGTTTCAACTCCGTGTTTACTGCTATCTGGATCGGACGCAGCCGCAATATGCTTCTTTTGTGGGCACTGTCACCCAGGGCGACCTGATGGTGGAGGGCATGGCTTCACTCTACATCGAGGTGGCTCCCGGCAACGAGGTTTTTAGTATGGTGGATATTGCCATCAAAGCAACTGAGGCCCGCCCCGGCGCGCAGATTGTCGAGCGCGAATTTGGGATGTTCGAAATCCATTCTCATTCTCAAGAGGCTGTGCTGCAAGCGGGGGCGATGGTGCTACGGCGGCTTGGTTTAAAAGAAACGGATCGATTCAAACCCCAGATTGCCTCGATCCAACTTATTACCAATGTGGACCCCTATCAGGCCCAGTTGCTCAACCGCTTCCGGAGAGGGTCGATGCTGGTGTCGGGGGAAACGCTGCTCGTGTTAGAGGTCGCTCCGGCGGCTTATATCAATATTGCCGCCAACGAAGCCGAAAAACGAGCCAACATCAAGCTTTTACACATCTCTTCCGTGGGGCGATTTGGCCGTATGTGGATGAGCGGCACTGAGGCGGAGATGATGACGGCCAGAACGGTAGCAGTGGCGGCGATTGAGAACATGGAGGGAGGAGCAGGGTAACAGAATAACACTGCTACTTTGCTACCTACCATCTGCCATCTGCATCTACCATCTACCATCTGCCACCTGCTACCTTGCTATATGGAGTAAATGCTATGAAAACATTCTATACTGAACGCGACATCACCGATATGCATGCAGCGGGCGTGACTGAAATTGAAATTGATGACGACGTGGTGTTGACCGATTTGGCCCGCGACAAGGCGATTGGGTTGGGTCTAAAGATGAAGCGAGTGGAGCAGCGCAGTGGGCAGCCTTCGGGTTTACCTCGCCTGGCCGTCGCTCCGCAGATGCAACTGCCCCCGGCGGTCAGTGGCCCGGTTGCTCCCCCACCTCCCGCTTTGGCTGCCCCAACTCCAGCCGTCATCGAAACCGATATGGTGGCGCGGATCAAAGCTGCCGTGATTGCCCGCCTGGGTACTAACGCGCACAATGATTTGCTCGACCAGATCATCCCCCAGGTGCTGGCCCAGCTAACCCATTATTTTAAATAAGGAGGGGGCAAAGTGATCGTTCCGCTCTTACCCCTGAAATGGATTTGATACCTCAACCAACTGCCGCTGTGGAACCCATTCTGCTGCGCGACGATCAAAATGGCGTCGTTACGCTGACGCTTAACCGGCCTCGGCAGTACAACGCCTTGTCAGAGGCGATGCTGGCCACGCTGCAAACTGTGTTAGACCAGATTGGGCAGGATACCTCCATCCGGGTAGTGGTACTGGCGGCTAATGGCAAGGCTTTTTGCGCCGGTCACGATCTGAAAGAGATGCGGGCCACACGCGACCAGGCTTACTACACCGACTTGTTCAACCGATGCAGCCACATGATGCTGACCATCAACCGCTTGCCCCAGCCGGTCATCGCCAAAGTGCAAGGATTGGCTACGGCGGCGGGCTGCCAACTGGTTGCCGCCTGCGATTTGGCCGTAGCTGTTGATACGGCCTGTTTCGCTACCTCCGGGATCAACGTTGGCCTGTTCTGCGCCACCCCGGCGGTAGCGGTTAGCCGCAATTTGCCGCGCAAGCACGCCTTGGGGATGCTCTTGACCGGCGATTTTATCGATGCCCAGACCGCCCTACAATGGGGCTTAGTCAACCGGGTCGTTCCGGCGGAAGAACTGGATGCGACGGTGCAGGCGTTGGTCGAAACAATTAAGGCCAAGTCCTTTGTTGCCGTAGCTACAGGTAAGCAGATGTTTTATCAGCAATTGGAACTGGGCTTGACTGAAGCCTACCGATACGCCAGTGAGGTTATGGCCTGCAACATGATGACCGAAGACGCCGCCGAGGGGATTGATGCCTTTATCGAGAAACGCCCGGCGGTGTGGCGGCATCGTTAAGCGTTTGCATCATCCCCCGGACAAACTCAATCTCATCCTGGTTGACCAGGTGGCCCATGCCGGGATAGAGGCGGGTGGTCACCACTCCGCCCATCTTTTGTAAGACTTCGGCGCTAAGTTCAACTCGCCCCTTGGGAATATGTGGGTCAATGTCACTGCACCCCAGGAAGATGGGTGTGCCGGTCAGCGAACCGGCGTAGCCGCGGGGCGTGCCGTCCGGGCCGATCAGCCCACCGCTCAGCCCGGCCACGCCACCATAGCGCCGGGCGTTGCGGGCGGTAAACTCTAAAGATAGGCAAGCTCCTTGCGAAAAGCCCAACAGCATCGTCCGTTCTGCCGGAATACCGGCCCCGGCCAAAGTATCGAACAGATTGGCGATGACAGCCAGGCCCGAAGATAATCCCGGTTCGTTGCTGGCGATAGGAGCCAAAAAGGTGTTAGGATACCAGGTGTAGCCGGCCGCTTGCGGAGCCAGGTAGGCAAAGCCGGGTTGGGCCAACACATCGGCCAGGCTTAGAATACTTTCGGCGGTGGCTCCGCGCCCGTGAATCATAATCATAGCCACCATAGCCCGGTCGAGCGGCTCGCCGGCCATCAAGACCGGCTGCCCCCGATGTGGGCCAAGCAAGGTTTCAGGCAGCTTGATCATGAAACAGCCTCCGGCTGTTGCCAGGGAGCCACTATGATAGGCCGCAGCCGGCGCTCAATTTCGGAGCGGTGCGGCTCCAACCAGGACGGCAGCTTTAAACTTTTGCCTAAATGCGCTATGTCTTCATCTATTGAGAAGCCTGGTCCGGCGGTCGCCAGTTCGACAATGTGCCCATCGGGATCGCTGGTATAGATACTTTTGAAGTAAACCCGATCCATCACCGGTGAAACCCGGAAACCGGCTTTGACCAGTTTCTCTCGCCATTCAAGTTGTGTCTCCGTGTTGGGGACGACCAGGGCAAAGTGATGAGTCTGTCCGGCGCCAATCTGCATGCGGCGCATTTTAGCCGGGTTACGCTCAAAGTAGGTAATCAGTGTGCCGGGCTGGCCGTCGCCCACGCCCCAATACCAGTGGGCCGAGTTAGGATCGTCAAAGTTGGAGGTCATCTTGACCCGATGCAGGCCCAGTAACTCGCCAAAAAAGGCATGAGTGCGCTGAATATCGGAGCCGACGGCGGTGATATGATGCATCCCCCGGCTGAGGGCCATATCTGCCGTAATCTCCGGCACAGGTTCCGGCCAGATTTCGGCTTTGATGTGAGCCTCATCACG
This sequence comes from uncultured Caldilineaceae bacterium, assembly GCA_964622215.1. Lineage (GTDB taxonomy): Bacteria > Chloroflexota > Anaerolineae > 4572-78 > J111 > DSQQ01. Next base: position 11,440 of record CAZUNT010000012.1, on the reverse strand, counting down.
ATTGTTGACGATCATTTCGGGGGGTGGCTGACAGTATTCGGTCCCAATCCGATCGGGGGTTTCGTCTACCGTCCAGCCCGGCCCCAGTGTGGCGATTTCGAGGATCGTGCCGTCGGGATCATTAAAATAGATGGACTTGAAGTAGCGGCGATCCAGCGGCCCTTCGACAGATAAACCTAAATCGGTCAGCCGGCGCTTCCACTTGAGTAGACCCTGAGTGTCGGTTACTGCCATGGCAAAGTGGTGCGTGCCGCCGATGCCCCACTGCCCCTTAGGTGCGCCCGGCCACTCGAAAAAGGTAATGGCTGTGCCGGGGCGGCCCGTCTCGTCGCCAAAGTAAAGATGATAGCTGCCGGGGTCGTCGAAGTTGACCGTCTTCTTGACCAGGCGCTGCCCCAATACCTGGGTGTAAAAATTGGCCGTCCGCTGGGCGTTGGCGCAAATTAGCGTAATGTGATGCAAGCCTTGAACCGTCATGTTTCCCCCCTTCGGCTCAATAAAAAACTGTTTAAACGTGAAACGTGATGGGTGTAAACAAACCCCTCACGTTCCACGTAATTATACCGGGATAGGGCCAAAAGTCTAGCTCAATCAGGCCATGGCGGCGACAGCCTCCGGTTCGGCTTGCTTGATGGCTTGCAGTTCAATATTGATTTTGACCTGATCGCCGACCAGCCAGCCGCCGGTTTCCAGGGCCACGTTCCAGTTGAGGCCAAAATCCTTGCGGTTGAGGCTGTTTTCGGCGCTAAAGCCCCAGCGGTGATTGCCCCAGGGGTCTTTGCCGAGGGGAACGGCATTGGCGTCAAAGACGACTTCGCGGGTGACATCTTTAATGGTCAACGCTGCGGTCACCCTGTAATGCCCATGACTCGCAACTTCAACGCGGGTGATGCGCATGGTCATATAGGGGTATTTCTCGACATCGAAGAAGTCGGCGGAGCGTAAGTGCGCGTCCCGGTTGGCATCGCGGGTGTCAATGCTGCTGGTTTCAACTTTACCTTCGGCGAAAGAACGGGTGGGATTGGCCTCGTCAATATTCAACGTGCCGCTGAAGTTGTTGAAGCGGCCGCGCACGGTCGTAAACATCATGTGCTTCACCGAAAATTCGACAGAACTATGGGCTGGATCAATGGTCCAAGACATCTTAACCTCCATAATATGTTGTGGTTGATTAAAGTTTATGGCCTCATTGTAATCCTCCCCTGTCCCATCCGGTGTCCCCTTGAGTGTCCCTGGCTGCGTCCCAAATTTTGGGTAAGTTCAGGGCTGTGTCCCAATTTTTAGGCAACAGACCTGACAGGTTTTCAAAACCTGTCAGGTCTCCTAAAATCTGGACAGACCCTAACTTCAGCTACAGTTTGACCGACCCCTGCCCCTCATTTATAATGACAAAGATTTACACAGTTCGTATCTCTAAAAAGGTAGAATCTTGTATTCAAAACTCAAATTCTTCTCGCTAACCCTCCTTTTCCTCCTGTCAACTGTAAACGCTGCGCCGGCTTACAGCCAGGGCCAGCCCCTTCTATGGGCAGAACGGATTGCCTTTGCTGCTTATCGCAATGGGCAGTGGGATATTTACAGCCTGGCTCCCGACGGCTCTGACCCCCGCCAGATGACGGACGATATTTTTGAAGATACCGATCCAGCCTATTCGCCGGATGGAACGAAGATGGCCTTTGCCTCACGGCGGGAGCACAATTGGGATATTTATGTGCTCGATTTGCGTACCGGCGAGGAGACTCGCTTGACCACTTTGCCCCACTATGACGGCGCGCCCACCTGGAGTCCCGATGGCCAAAATTTGGCCTATGAATCATACCAGGCGGGTAACCTGGACATCTGGCGGGTGGAGTTTCCGGGGAGCGCCCGCCAGGCCAGCAAAGTCCCGGCAACCAACCTGACTGAAGACTCGCCGGAAGGAGATTTCGCCCCGGCCTGGAGTCCCCAGGGCGATGCCATCGCCTTTAGCAGTTGGCGTGAGGGGGATAAGGACCTGTTTTTATTAAACCTGGAAAATGGCCGGGTTAACCGGCTGGCTCAGACGCCAGGGGCCGAGCTGGAAACGGCCTGGCATCCTGACGGTGATAAAGTGGCGGTGACGCTCAACAACCTGGGCGACCGGGAGATTTTTCAGCTAAAGGTGGGGGGGCGCAGCCAGAATAAGCTAACCCAGGTGACCTGGCTGGGCCGCACGACCGGTGCGGCCTGGGGTCCCGGCGGTGAGGCCATTGCGGGAGTGTTTCGTCGTTGGGATGGGGACATCATCGCCATCCAAAAAGTGGCTGGGCCGCATTCCCTGCCTCGTTTGCTGACCGAGCCAGTCACCTTGCAGGGGCGTTTGACCTGGCACAAACGGGCGCTTGATTTTGGCCGGCCGGTCTCAACTTTGAAGGAGACGCGCCCCTCGCCGCTTTATGAAGAAGAGGTGACCCCGAATGAAGACCCGGAGGCCGAGCCTTATAACCTGGTCCGGCTCAACGATGTCGAAACCGGCACGCCCTGGCTGGCCGACACGGTGGATAACTCCTTCCGGGTCTGGCGCTTCCGGCTGCGCGATGAGGTTGGCTATGATTTCTTGGGCAAGCTGTCCGACGCTTCCCGCGACCTGGCCCAATTCAGCGATACAACCCAATATGCCAGTTGGCACAAAAGCGGCCGGGCAGTAGATACCCTGTTTGATCATTTTTTGGCTGGAAAACTGGTCCACGAAATTGTCAGGGAGAATTACAGCGGCAACACCTATTGGCGCATCCTGCTGCGCTGCGCCGACCAATCGGGGCGATGCGGCCGGCCGGTTATAGACAATATGTGGGATTATAGTGCCGAGGCTCGCACTAAAATCGCTCCGGAGCAGGGCGGGGTGGAAAGGGCTGACGCTTACCTCTCCGGCTATTATGTTGACTTCACCACCCTGGCCCGCGAGTACGGCTGGGAGCGCATCTCCTCCTACGACGATAAGGATTATGGCTGGACCTGGCACTTCCTGGCCTTTGAATATTGGCATTACCAAAAACGATTTGCCGATCCCGCAGCCAGGTTTCAATCCGCCAGCCACGCCACCAACTGGTATGAGTCTATGGCCGAGGTGTACCCGGCGGAGACCTTGAGCCTCTACTTCAACTGGCAGCGGATGCGGCAACTCGGCGATAAACCGCATTTGATTGCCCTGAAGGGCGTGCCGCTGCCGCTGGAAGTCAAGCCCTGGTGGACGCTGGTGAAGCAGCAGTAAATTATATTTCCTCTTCCTTTTGATGCAGCAGCTTAAAAAGCTGCGGCTGAGGCACCAGTTTGCCTCTCTCCCTGCGCCACAATTTAACCTTAGTATCCCCTGAGATAAATTTGCGCTGGCGGTCAAGCCGTTCCTGGTTGGCCGCGCTTTTGTAGATGGTGTAGCGAATTTCACCTTCCGGGCCAATGATAATCGTATTCCCCCCGTAAAAATCGAAGGCCGGCTGCCCGTTGCTTTTCATCACCGTCCGGCGTTGGGTTACTTCGGCCACCAGATCAAAGACAACCTGCCCTTCCGGCCCAACCCGGCGGGCGGAGCGAATGGATTGCACACAAGGCAGTTCGATCTTGTCTCCCTCCAGGCGGGGGTCGTTTGGGGAGACAAAGCCAAACGCCTCCAGGTAATCGGGCCGGGTGATGAATTGGCCCAGGGCGCAGGCCTGGCGGCGTAATTCTCCGATGTCGGAGGGCCGGCCGGGGTCTCCGGCAAACTTTAAGTTGGCAAAGCTCAAAGCGTCAATGCTGGCGGTGGGCTTCCACGGGGGCCGCCACAGCAGCGCATCCTCCGAAAGGTTATCAACCCACCTGGGATAAATCTGGCGGCGGCGGAAAGCATCGATCCAGGCTTCCCGGTAGCCCCAGGGATCGCTGGGGACAAGATTGTAATCGGCCGTGATAACGGCGCGCAGAAACTCGCCCAATTCCAGGTCAACAGGCGGGCAGTAATCAACCGCCCGGATGCAGATGGCCAGGAATTGGCTGGCTAACCGGCTGGCCTCCTCGGCCAGAATGGCTCTTAAATCCGAAGACAGTTCCCCGGCGGGAAGCACGCCGGAACCGCCCGTGGCCAGCCGGATGTAACGTTCGATTTTGCGTTTATAGATGGTCATAAACGCCTCGAATACGGCCGACACCAGCACCGACCCCAGAGCGTGCGGCTCCTGGTCTTCCCCATAAGGTTTAGGTGAGTCTTGTTCGCTTGTCACGTCAATGGCGCTGCGGAGGGCCTGCGTGGAGCCGGTCGTGTGGCCAAATTGGCGGGCCAGATCGGTCAGCATTTTGGCCTGGGCCAGGTTGCCGCGCGCTTTGCCGATGGCCGCGTCCACGACTTCTTTATAACTGAAATGCTGGAAGATAGCCACCAGGTCGGCAAAACCTTCGTGGAAGGCCAAAACATCGGGGTTAGTAGGCAGGGTGAAATGAGTGCGCAGGCCGTCTAGCAGGGCGTGTGTCACTTCGTGGGCGATGATGTCGTGCGAGAGGCAGGTAAAGATCAGTCCTTCGGGCAGGTTTCGCCCTTCCACCTTACGGTCGGCCCGGTAGTAGCCAAAGCAGAGTTGGCCCTGGTCTTTGTCGTAGTAGGCATTTTTCTCCCCCGGCACGTGCGGCCGGATGATCAGCCGGTGCGGGCTTACCTCGCCCTTTTCTTCGTCTGAGCTTTTACGCTCGAAGCCCCAGGCAATTTGGCGGCCCAGGGCCGTCCGGAAGGCGGCATAAACGCTGCTGCAAACGGCGTAAACCATCTGCTGGTGAAACTGAGGGTTGGAGGGCGATGGGTCGAGGCCGTCCTGAATCAAAATCTTGGGATCGTCCAGGTCAACCCGGCGCAGGCGCTGGTAGCCATCGTGATTATCTACCCGGAAGACGCTGCCCCCCGGCCCCGGTTCCAGCGGCTCATAGGGCACATTGATGACGGCAATAGAACCCTCTAAACGGGACTCGGCCGGATCGAGGGTAAAAATTTTGAGCGGGCGGTAAACCGGGTCATCGCGCTTGCGTTCGTAGGGACGCCCATGAACGGCCTTGGTCACCCCGGGACCGATGAGGAAGTCACTATTTTCGCCGGGACAAAGCGGCTCCTGTTCGGGGGCAATAGTTTGGCCCGGTTCCAGGGTTTGGCTCTGGGCCGTCGCGGCGGTGGCGCTGGGCGTCGAAGGTTGTAAATTTTCCGGTTGGTCGGTCATGGCGCTGTCACCTCCGCTGCATGAGTAGATCGGCTAAGAGCTTAAGTCCTTGAGCGATGGCTTCCAACCCGTCCGCCGGAGAAGTTGGGACGGCGCCTGAAGTGGGTAGGGCGGCGGCTTGGCCGGTCAACGGTTGGAGCAATCCCCGCTCTTTGGTCGCCGGAGCGCAGTCCAGTTCGGGATGCTGGCGTGGAGTCGAGCCAAAGGCTTCGGCGAGGCGTCGTTGAAACGTTTCGTTGGTCAGCCCGGCCAGGCCGGCGCTCAAAAGAGGGGTGGCCCGGATGGTAAAATCGCCGTGCCCGTTACTTTCCCAGGCAACCTCGTTGGACCTACAGGCCGAGAACAGCACTTCTCTCATCGTCACCGGCCCGCGGCTCTTGGCCGCCCGAAATTTGGGCCGGCTTTCCCGGAAGCGGCGGTGAGCTTCTTCCAGGGCCGCATCGGCGGCGATGTAACGCGGTCTCTCATCTAACGCCGCGCTGTTATCTTGTTCCGGCACGCCGACGCCAAAGCGCGTGCTGGTCCCGGAGTGGCAGCAGTCGAAAAAACAGGTCATATTGACGCCGTCGGGAATACGGCTGAATACCTCGGCCACATCGTCGTCGATGAGCAGCCGGCCCTGGTCAAAATCATAGGGGCAGAGCGCCTCATCCAGTTGGGGACTGTCGCCGGCCTGCTCATCCTGGTTAAGATCACGCACCTGGGTGCCATGCCCGGCATATTGGAAAACCACCACATCACCCGGCTGGCTGGCTTCGACCAGCCCACCCAGCGTTTTTAAGATGGTTTCGTAAGTTGCTTCGCCGTTGCGCAGCAGCGTCGTCTGAAAGCCAAGCTGTGTTAAGGTTTTGCCCCACATTTCGGCATCGGCCACGCAGCCGTTGAGCGGGCTGGTGCGATAGGCGTCGATGCCGACGCACAGAGCGCGGCGCTGGCCCGCCTGAACCGGGGTGAGTGAAGCCGCAGAGGCAGCGGGCTGGCTGGCCCGAGATGGCGTTTGGACGGGGGTAGAGACCGCCGCCGGATAGCCAGGCGTAACAAAAACATGCCCTTCTGCCAGGGGTTGGGTAAAGTCGCCCCAGTAATCCGAGCTAATTGCTCGGGTTGCCGTCTCAGGATACGTTTTAATTTGGGCCATATCGTCCAGACTCAAGATACGGCGCAAAACACTGTGCAGGGTAGCGCCTTCATTGTCAAAATCCATGTGACTCCTGGCCAGGCTGGCCGAAAGACCGGTTTCAGTCTGTGAAACAGCCCAGATAACCTGGCCTACTGCTGACTTATGGCCGTTTAGACCGAATAATTGGGCCAGTTTGTCATTGCTGCGGAGCGACTCTTCTAACCCCAAAATGGGCGTTTTTGCTTCGGTTTCCAGGGCGTAATAGAGCAGGTAAAGAATCGATTTGTGGTAAATCGAGGCGCAGTTATCGGCCAATTCATAATCTTTAGCCATCGTAAAGATGGTAAGCTGATCGATACCGCGGCCCAACCGGGGGGCCAGCAGCCGGGAAAACTCGTCGGTGCGAATGGCCGGGGCCATAAAGTGCAGCGAACGAAAAGCGGGCACGCCCAAATCAAGCGCGGTCGAAAGGAAGTGAGCGTGAAAAATAGAACCGGCGCTGTGGCCTACGGCATGCAGTTCCACCGCATCGCCATGCTTATCGCAGAATGCTTTGAGCTTTCGAGCGACGTAGTAGGCGCCGCCCCCATCGAAGGTGGCCGCCCGGGCGCTTGGCTTCATCATCGCTCGTTCCGCGCTGCGCTTGATGCCCGACCAGAGTTGGACGCCGCCTAGCCGGCGCACCGCCGCTTCGATGATGGGATCGGTGGTGAAATCAAACACATCTCTGGATACGCCGGGGAGCGCCCGTTGCTGCGCCCCAGACAAAAGCTGTCCCAGGATTTCGCCGAAACCCGTTTCCCAAATAAAATAAATCGGATAGACTTTGTTGTCCAGCCACCAGGGGATTTGCTCGTAAGCCTGGGCCAGGCCGCTTGCTTCCTTCACCAGGCCTCCGTGCGCGTAGAAGAGAAGGCGCAGTTTGTCCTTATTCTGTTTGGCCGCCGCCACAGCTCGTTCCAGGTGTTCGCCAAAGATGGCGTCAACATCGCTGGGTGAGGTGGTATATTGGCCCGTGCCGGAAAACTGCCCCTGGCTCAAGTTGATGACGTGGGGCCGGAGGGTGGTTCGGACGGCGGGGGTGGAGGGATCGCAGGCCGCGCGGATGCCGCGCGTTTCTCCCGCCCGGCCCGGCAGAGGTGCGACCAAACTCTCCATGCCCGTCAGCAGCCGAACATCCTCGGCGCTCATGTTATCGTGATCTAACCCACCGTCCAGTGGATCTCTCGGCCCGGTCGGGTCGCGGCTGAGGGTTTCGATGATTTTTTTAATTTCACCGCTTTCCTCGCGCGCCTCCGGGCTAAACGGACTTTCGCCTACATCTTTGCGGCGGGTTGTTTTCTCTTTTTTCCCTTCCTCTGACTTGGCCCGGAGTTCACTCACCGCCGTAATAATTTTCGCATAGTCAATAGAGTTGCCGGGACAGGATTGAGCGGACATCTGGCTGTGAAAATAGAGCGAGTCGACCGGCAATTTGAACAGTTGCTGAACCTGAGCGATTATCTGGAGAACGACTTCGCGCTGCCGGCCCTCAAAGGAATCACCACCCTCATTAAAGTCGCCTATAACTGAGATCATAAAAGGGCCGGCCTCGGTGTTGCCGTTATGGCCGGCGGCGCTGACGGGGGGCTGGTTCCAGCTACGGCCTGTCCAGATTTTGCCGTCAGGGGCTACGGTGACATGTTGGGCCATATCACTCAAGCCCTTAGTCTGGGTATGAAACCGCCCCAGCGCCTCGATGGAAGCCAGCCCGTTATATTGGCTGTGGTTGGGCCTGAGGGTGTGGTGCAGGTGTACGGCGTTAATGCGCCGTTTAAAAGGGAACTGGTTAAGCACCTGGCTGAATTGGTCTAAAGAAAGAGTATAAAACGGCTTCGGCATTTCGCCCTCCCTCTAGTTATTTATTTTGAGATGGTTATGGTAAGAGTATAACACAAAATTGTCTTAATAACCATTGGGGTTTTATAAAGAAACGTGTTATACTCAGCTACCTATACAGACGAGGGCTTTTAAAAATTTTCGGATGGAGGGGGTGTATGCAATTTTCACCGGCTCTGGGTTTTTTGCCGTGGTTGTTAAGCGCCAGCGTAGGCTTATTGCTTGGCCTGGGGGGATATACCGTTTACTATGCCGAAGGTATAGCTTACCTCTCCAACGATCCTAAAACCTGCGTCAACTGCCACATCATGCGGGAGCAGTATGACGGCTGGCAGAAGGGAAGCCATCATGCCGTTGCCACCTGCAATGACTGCCACGTTCCCCACGAATTTATCCCCAAATATATAGCTAAAGCGGAAAACGGTTTTTGGCATTCCAAAGGTTTTACCTTGCAGGATTTCCATGAACCTATTCAGATTAAACCAAGAAATAAGACTATTTTGCAAGAAAATTGTGTGACCTGTCATGCCGAATTGGTCGGCCAAATTGCGACTCACCCCGGCAATGATGGGCAAATGTTAGATTGTGTCCATTGTCACGCCGGGGTTGGGCATGGCCCAACTCGTTAGCCAACTCAGGAGGGAAAAGAATGAAATTTTCAAAGTTCTTGTATCTTTTGACAATTGCGGTTGTTGCTTTGCTGACCGTCGGGGTCATGCTGTTGTGGCAGAATATCTCGCAGCGGAAAGAGGAAGCCAGGCAGGATGTTTTCCGGGTGGTCGAGATTACCGAGGAGACGCTCGACCCGGCGGAGTGGGGCAAAAACTATCCGCGCCAATATGATGGCTACCTGCGTACGGTTGACATCGAACGCACCCGCTTTGGCGGAAGCGAAGCGTTCCAACACCTGGATGAAGACCCGGTCTGGCGCGATATTTTTGCCGGTTATGCCTTTAGCCTGGATTACCGCGAGGAGCGGGGCCACGCCTATATGCTGTCGGATCAGGAAGAAACCCGGCGTGTAACCGAAAAGCCCCAGCCCGGGGCCTGCCTCCATTGCCACGCGAATGTGATTCCAGCCTACCAGAAGGTCGGCCTGGAAAATGGAGCGCCGGCCGGGCCGGAAAATCGCCAGGCCCAAATTATGAAAGGCTTTGAAATTGTTAACTCGATGCCTTATTCGATGGCTCACGAACTGGTGTCCGGCCCCATTGCCTGCGGCGATTGTCATAATCCTGAGTCGATGCAAATACGGGTAACCCGGCCGGGTTTGCTGAATGGTCTCAAAGCTTTGGCCAGTTCCGAAGAGCCGGTGCCGCACCTGCCCAGCATCGAACGCTGGCGGGCTGATGGTCGCAAAGGTGAATACGACCCCAACACGATGGCCACCCGCCAGGAGATGCGGTCGATGGTGTGCGGCCAGTGTCACGTGGAATATTACTTCAAAGGAGAGGGTAAATACCTGACTTTTCCCTGGCAGGACGGCTTGAATGTGGAGGACATTGAAGCTTATTACGACGAGGTTGGTCACAAAGACTGGGACCACAAGCTGAGCGGCGCGCCCGCCTTAAAAGCCCAACACCCGGAGTTTGAAATGTGGAGCCAGGGGATTCACGCCCGCAGCGGCGTGGCTTGCGCCGACTGCCACATGCCCTACAAGCGGGAAGGGGCCATCAAAGTCAGCGACCACCATGTGCGCAGCCCTATGCTCAACGTGGCTAACGCCTGCCAAACCTGCCACAATTTCCCCGAAGAGGAGATGAAAGCCAGGGTTGAAGCCATTCAAGAGCGAACCCAGGCGTTGCTGAATCGGGCGGAGGAAGCGGTGGTTGCCTTGATTCAAGATTTGCAAAAAGCCCAGGAATCTGGCATCACCGCCAAACAATTGGCGGCAGCGCAGGCTTTGCAGCGTAAGGCCCAATGGCGGCTCGATTTTGTGTCCGCCGAAAACTCGATGGGCTTCCACGCGCCCCAAGAGTCGGCCCGAATTTTGGGCGAGGCCATCGATTACGCTCGCCAGGGGCAGCTTGAATTGGCTAAGGTGATGCAGCCGGTGGCGCTGCGGTAGGAGCCAATCCGAAAGTCGAGTTTCAAACCTGTCAGGTCTTCAAGACCTGACAGGTTTTTAAAAACAGCCTACGAAACACCTATCTCTAAATCGGCGGCGCCGGCGTTTTTTTCGACCTGTTCAACTGTCTTGCAGCCGGGGATGACACAAGTGACCGCCGGGTGCTGTAAACACCAGGCCAGCGCCCAGGCCGCCATATCGACCCCGGCCGGCACTTCCGTTTGGCGAATTTCCTGCACTAACTTGAGCTTGGCCTGGATGCCGGCCTGCTCCTGGCGCGAGCGAACATCACTCTGGTTGCTGAATGTTGCGCCGGGCTGGTACTTGCCGCTCAATAGCCCGCTGGCCAGGGGAACGCGGACCATCACGCCGAGCTTTTGCTCCAGACACAGTGGAAAGAGGCGCTGCTCCGGGGTTCGCTCCAGACGATTGTAGATAACTTGGATCACGCTGGCCCCGACCTGTCTGGCCCGCTCCGCTTGGTAAAGCGGATCAACCCGGCTGCTGAGTGAGATGCCCAGGTAACGAATCTTGCCGGCCTGGACCTGGCGTTGGAGCATCGTCCATAATTCCTCCTGGTCAAAAACCCGGTTATCCCCCGAATGAAACTGGTACAGGTCAATGGTGTCGGTGCGTAAAGCTTGGAGCGAAGCCTCAAGCTGCTGTTGTACCTGCTGGGGTGACCACCGCTCCTCCCGTTCAAAGAGATCGGTAAACCGGTGCCCAAACTTGGTGGCGATAAACCAGGCCCTGCGCTCTTTTTCGACAGCCTGGCCGACCAGCGACTCGGCTAAATGGTCGCCGTAACATTCGGCGGTGTCAATCAGGTTGATACCCAGCTCCCTGGCCCGGTCCAGCAGTTGTTTGACCTCGGCGGCGGTGAAGTTTTTACCCCACTCGCCGCCAAATTGCCAGGAGCCAATACCCACGACAGAGACTTTCAATTCGGTTTGGCCAAGTTGACGATATTTCATAAGAGTCCCTCCGTTTTTAAGGTTGAATTCATTTTAGCACGAATTAAGGGGTAGTGACAATCCTGGAAAGCCGCACGGTTGAAGGGAGTGTTTTTGTTTTTGGGCAGACCTAACCCCCCGACCCCCTTCCCTACAAGGGAAGGGGAGAAAAGCGCCCTCCCCCGCCGCGGGGGAGGGTTGGGGAGGGGGTTGCAAACTGGCCCCAATG